>JBPCJJ010000115.1:0-13002 GCA_051005405.1 Gemmatimonadaceae bacterium
CGACCCGGACAAGATGGAAGCGATCCTCGAGGACGCGGTCATCCTGATCCACGACAAGAAGATCTCCTCGATGAAGGACCTGCTCCCGATCCTCGAGAAGGTCGCGCAGATGGGCAAGCCTTTGCTCATCATCGCGGAAGACATCGAAGGTGAGGCGCTCGCGACGTTGGTCGTGAACAAGCTTCGTGGCACGCTGCGCGTATGCGCGGTCAAGGCACCGGGCTTCGGCGACCGCCGCAAGGCGATGCTGCAAGACGTGGCCGTTCTCACGAACGGACAGGTCATCTCCGAGGAAGTCGGCTTCAAGCTCGAGAACGCGGTCATCACCGACCTCGGCTCTGCCAAGCGCATCGTCGTGGACAAGGACAACACGACCTTGATCGACGGCGGCGGCGACACGGACAAGATCCAGGGCCGCGTGAAGGAGATCCGCACGACGATCGAGAAGTCGACGTCGGACTACGACAAGGAGAAGCTCCAGGAGCGTCTGGCGAAGCTCGCGGGCGGTGTGGCCGTGATCAACGTCGGCGCCCCGACCGAGAGCGAGATGAAGGAGAAGAAGGCGAGAGTCGAGGACGCGCTGCACGCGACGCGCGCAGCAGTCGAGGAAGGAATCGTCCCCGGCGGCGGCGTTGCTTTCATCCGCGCGCAGAAGGTGCTCAAGGTCCTCAAGCTGGAAGATGCCGAGGAGCAGATCGGCGTCGAGATCATCCGCAAGGCGATCGAAGAGCCGATGCGCATCATCGTGCACAACGCCGGTGGTGAGGGATCGATCGTGGTCGAGAAGATCCGCGCGTCTAAGGAAGGCGCGGCTTACGGCTACAACGCTCTGACGGACGAGTACGAGGATCTGGTCAAGGCCGGCGTCATCGACCCGACCAAGGTCACGCGTACCGCGCTGCAGAACGCCGCGTCCATCGCGGGCCTTTTGCTCACGACCGAAGCTCTGATCGTGGAGAAGAAGGAAGAGAAGGGCGCTGCGCCGGCGATGCCGGGTGGCGGCGGCATGGGCGGCATGTACTAAGAGCCGCCGGCAGCTGGCAGCCCAAACCGAAAGGGCCCCGGGAAACCGGGGCCCTTTTTTCTGTCCCGGCCTACGGCGGCGGCGCCATGACGGTAAAGGCGATTTCCGCCCGTGCGCGCCGTAAACGCGCGGCTACCGTTGCCACACCACTGCCGGTGGCGATCAGGTATGCGCCGGACTGATCGGAGCTGTGCAGCCGGCCGTTACCCTTCGCCTCGAAGATCAGCGGGACGTCGGTGATTTGTTGGCCGGCCGCGTCGAGGACTCTAGCGCTAACGCGGATCGTGTCGCCCACGACGATGGTGTCCCGTCCCGCGGTGAGCGTGATTTGGCCGATCGGCTGGATTACCCGCACATTTGCATCGCCGCGCAAACCGCGGGCGGCGGCAGTGATGCGAACCTGTCCGGCCTGCACGCCTCTTACCATAATCCGCGCGCGCGGAAACGAGTCCGGCACCGGAGGCGGGAGCGGCTCGAGCTTGGCAATCGAAGGGTTATCCAGGCTCCAGGACGCGTCCAGCAGGGGATCCATCAGGAACAAACTGACAACGCCATCCACACTTCCCGTCGCTTCGAAACGAAGGGTATCTCCGATCTCCACCAGCGACCCGCCTCTCAGTGAAATAGCGATGAGATTTCCGCCGATGAAATCGAGGCCGTCGAACGCCCTGCACGCCCCGAAACTGAACACTGTGATCACCAGGCCAGCCGCCAGCCGTTTTCGGCGCCAAACGAGCGAGAGTCGCATGACGATAGAATCGCCGCGGAGCGCCTACCGACATATACGTCGCATTACGTAGCATCTGGCGCCCGCCCCGGCTTCGCGCTTCGGTCATTTCAGCTGCCCGGCCAGAACGCTTCGGGAGGGGATTTGTTTCGCTTAGGCGACCCGATTGATGCCGGATGCACCGCTTCGCGTGACGCGATTGACGAGGTCGACGAGCGTCCTGAGATGCTGCAGTTCGGTCGGCTCGAGCTCGATCTGGAACCGCTCTTCCAGTGCGCTTACCAGCATGACGAGATCCAGCGAGTTCACTCCCAGCGACGACAAAGAGCTCCGCATCGAGAGCGATGAGCGCGGAACGCCGAGCTCTGCGGCGACGAACGCGAGCACGCTGGCTGCGCTGCGGTCATCGCTCGGAAGCGCATCGCACCGCAACAGGTCACCCAGCCGGTCGCGCCACTCCATGACCTCCGCGTAGATCTCGCGGTCCACTGCCTCGTACTCGCGGAGCTTCGCTTGCACTACCGCCTTGCCGTGCAGCGCGGCGTACCCGTCCAGCCATTCGCGCACCCAGCTGATATGACCCGCCTCGTCTGCGATCATCGTCCGCAACGTTTCGGCGATCGCCGGGTTCGTGCCGGGCCACGACAGATGCGCGGTGAAGTGCCGTACCACGCGACGCTCGAACACTTGCGTGAGCGCGAGTACGTCGAGCATGGAGCGCGGCCCACCGAGCTTCTCATGGTAGCGCGACTGGTAAGTCTCCCGCACGCGCCGCGGCTGCGCCCCCAGACGCTGGATGGTCTCGCTCCAGAGTGCGGCGTGCCGCGTCTCCTCCGCGCAGTGCTCGGTGAGCTTCGCGCGCAGCGCGTCGTCGTCGGCTTCCTGTGACAGCCTGCCCATCACGAGCCCGCCCGCCAGCTCGGACTCCCGGTAGTAGCTCAGGATCCAGATGTCGTTGTCAGATATTGTGAGCATCGAGCGCTCCCTGTAAGTGTTGGGTCGGCGACACGCCGCAGGCCTGCCGGATCAACCGGTTCATTGCAGCGATCGCTTCGAAGTCGTTGGCTGCAGCCACAGGCACCTCGACCACGTCGGCGCCGTAATGGCGGAAATGCCGCGCAGCTTCAAGAATGTCGTCGGCGACCGCAGGATTCTCGCGCACCCGCTTTGCCAGCAGGTCCGCGCCGGCGGATGCGTGCCGGAACTCGTCGCTGGCGATCAGCTTCAGCAGCTCCGCGAGCACCGGCTCCTTCGTCTCCCGTGACAGCCGCAGGAAGAAATACGCGGCGAACAGCTCCGAGCAGGCGAAGTTCGTCAGCATCGGGATGGACTCATCCGCCGAATGCGGCGCGGCTAGCGCGCGGGCGCGGGATTCCACGAGCCCGTCCTCAGACAGCACGGCGGGCGCGTAGCCAACCGCGTCCAGATACCGCTTGAGCGCGGTGTAATGCCGCAGCCCCTCGTACAGCTCGAGCGAAAGCACCGCCGTGGCATCCACGTCGTCCCACAGTAGTTGCATCAGCCGCGCCGCGAACACGGGAAGGTACCCCTCGATGATCGCGGCGTCGTGCAGCGCGGCGAGCACGCCCTCCTCGCGCCTGGCTGCGGCGGCGTCAATGTCGCCCCACCGCACGCTCGTCTCCAGCGGCCACGCCGACCGCTCGGCGGCCGCCAGGTGCGTTTCATACACCGTCACGCGCTCTCCCGCGGACGAATCGCCGTCGCGAGCGATTGCAAGCCAAACCGGTCAGGGCGCACGCTTATTTCCGTGAAGCCAGCGCGCGTAAGCGCGTCGCGGAGCGCCCTCGAATCGCGGTAGTGCGCGTGCAGCTCGGCGAGCTCGCGGAGCAGCCTGTCGGCAAACCGGCTGCGCGACGAGCTCGACGTCACAAAGCGGCCGCCGGGCCGGAGCGCGGCCAGGCAGTTCGCATAGAAAGTCGCCAGCTCGCCGTCATCGAGAAACTCTCCCAGCCCCGTCGAAACGATGAGGTCGAGCTTGTCGGGGAACGACGCCGCATCGAGCGCATCACCCTGAATGAAATTGAACGCGACGTTTGGCATGGCCAGCGAGCGTGAGATATCCAATGGCTCACGGTCCAGATCGAGGCCGAACAGCTCGGCGCCTTCCAGCGCGGCCTGACCGCCGCGTGCCGCGTCGCGCGCGCCTTCCACGAGCTCGCGCGCGATCCCGCACGGAACCGACAGGATCCGCGTGCGCTGGCGGCTCGCGGCCGCGCGCAGCAGCTCTTCCGCCACCTCTGCGCGGCTGTGGAGATAGCGCTCACGCATGGAGCGGGACGCAGGGAGAGCCAGCAGCAGCGCATCCACCAACCGGCCGACACCGAACCGCCCCGCGGCTTTTCCCCGATAAATGTGGTCGGCGAAACGGAAGCTCCCGGAGTTCTCGATCCCTTCGCGCGCGAGATCGCTGGTCCGCGCGACGAAATACAGCGGCAGCATGTGCCATTTGCCCTCACGCGCCAGCCGCGCGGGAATGGACGCCGAGCTGCGGGTGAAGTTCTTACCCCGTGCGGGGAGCGCGGCGTCGGCGGTCATGCCGTCCTCGCGAGGCCGGAGGTTTCTTGCAACTGGTCGCGAAGCGCCAGCTCCCACCGCTCCAGCCCGAACGCGACGCACGCGGTATGCGCTGGAGAGCCGTCGGGTAGCGCGATGTTGAACGCGCGCCCGAAGAAATCTTCGTGATAGTTGAACGACGCGACCGCGATCGGCTGCCCGACGGCAGGCATGCGCAACTCGTACTTGAGCGCGCGGAGCCGTTGCAGCGCGAGCTTCCCCCGGTCGGCGGGGATGTGAAACGGATCCGTCGCCACTTCGATAGTCGCCGAGAGGTCGAGCCGCGCGACATACGTCTGCGCGCGCCGCATGAGCGCCCGGCGTGCACGATCCACGTCGTTGGCGGAACCGATTATCACGAGCTCGCGCATGGTGAATTCGCGGAGCCGACCGTGATCCGCGTCAACCACTTCGTCGCCGCGCGCGCAATGGTTCCGCACCGAGAGCGCGAGCGGCGCGGAATCCAGCGTCCCGTCCGCGAGCTCGGCGTAACACTGCAGGCACGCGGCCGGTGGAATCGCGAGCGCGCTTGTCCCGTCCGCCGCCGGCAGCGGGAACACCGCCCGGCCAGGAAACGATTCGAGATAGCCAGCCCGCGCCAGGTCGGCGGCCGCGATTGCCGGCTCCGGCTGGACTTCGCGCGCGCCCAACTCCTGGCCCCAGCGCGACATCTCGGCCTCCATATCGGAAACGGGCCCCGGGCCCGACGTCCGCCTGCTTCTGGTGCGGGACCATATCCGGTCGCGGGATGGGCGAACTTCACCCGTGCGAAATACGGTCGCGGCGATCGCGCCCGCGGTCCGGAAGTTTGTGAGCCGGATGGCGGAGTCGGGCAGGGGTCGCCCGGTTTCGGATTCGACGAACGCGATCAGATCGAGCACCTGCAGCGAATCCAGCGCGCCTCGCTCGAACAGCGGCGTTTCAGACATCACCGGGACTCCGTGCGGGGAAAGCAGAGTCGAATTAACGAACGCCACAATTCGCTCACGCAACAGCTCCTCGTTCATGCCGCGGCCCTCCATTCATTTTCAATGCAGTAGCGGATGACGTCCCCGCACAGCTGCATGGAATCCGGCCGCGCGGTCATGCCGGCGAGCGCCGCATCCGCCCCGCTCGTGTCGAACACCTTCGGCCGTGTCAGCTGCCGCGCAAATGACTCGACTGCCTGCGCCGCGGCGATCATCATGGGGTCCCCGCTCTCGACGACGCTCCGGGCGAACAGCTCGTACGTGCGCTCGTCCGCCAACGCCGGCATCTCGATCGCCCGCTTTCTCCACGCGGGGCGCCGTTCGCGCATGATGCGCATCGATGTTTCGAGCAGATCGCCGAGTAGCGGGGCGGAGCGCCCGGCGCAGAGATGATAGGTAGCCCCGGCCTGGAACCGTTCGCTCAGGAGATGGTGTATCGTCCGCGCGGCATAGTCGGTCGAGATCACGTCGATCGGGGTATCGGCCGCGCCGGGGATCATTGGGATCATTCCCCCGTACATCAGGCGGAGTGCGGTGTGAAACGCATTCAGCCCCGTCACTCTCCCCGTCGCCTCAGCGCCGATGGCGGTGCTCAGGCGATACACGGCCACCGGCAAGTCCAGCATTGCCGCGCGAACGCTTCGCTCCATCTCGTGCTTTGATTCCTCGTAGCGGTTGGCGAAACCGGCGTCGTGCTCCAACTCCGCTTCACGCACGGTACCCTCCCGCAGTCCGGCCACGTACACCGTGCTGGCTACTGCGACGGCGGAGAGTCTCGGGCAACGTCGCGCGAAAGCGAGCATGGCGGCCGTGCCGTCCACATTGGTCACGCGAAGCTCTTCCTGGGGAGCCGAGAACCGGGTGTCGGCGGCGAGGTGGAGCAGGTGGGTGATGTCCGGTCGCATGTCGTCCGCGGCGTCCCCGAGCGTGCGCATGGACCCGTGCACGAACCCCACGGGCACTTTCGCGTCGGCCCGCCAACTCTCGAGCAGCATCGCTTGCCGGGCAGCTCCGGGCGAGCGCGTCAGCACGACGACCCGATCCGTCACCCGCTCCGACGCCAGACGCCGAACGAGCTCCGCTCCGATCGCTCCGGATCCGCCGGTCACGAGCATCGTGCGCACGCTAATGCTCCACGACCATGCAGCCCCAGTTCAGTCCGAATCCGAACGTGAACAGCAGCAGCTTGTCTCCGGCCGCGACGCGGCCTTCATCGATCGCGTCCCGCAGGTTGAGGATGTTGTCGGCGGCGATCGTGTGTCCCACCCGGGCGATGTTGTCGGTGTACACGCGATCCGGCGGGAGCTTGAGCAGGCCGCACAGGATGTCCCAGCTTCGACGCGATACGTTGTGCGGTATCACCAGAGCGATATCGTCGAGATCCAGGCCGGCGCGCGCGAGCGTGGACAGGATCAGGTTCCTGGCCGTGGGGAAATACGCCGCGATCACTTCGGGCTCCAGTGCGGCGGCATCCCAGTACGATCCCTTGGTGACATGGCCGCAGGCCAGGATCCGGTTCCGCGCCCCGGCCCTCAGCAGCACCGCGCATGCGCCGTCGGACACGATGTTGTACACGATGTCACGCGGCTCCGCTGCCGGGAATGCATCTGCGCTGACGCACAGCACGGCGCCCAAATCCGGCTCGGCTACCAGCATCGCGCGTCCGAGCCTCATCGCGGCCATGAGCGAGGCGCACCCCTGCTGGTCCACACCGGCCACCGCGGCGCGCGGGAGCTCGAGCTCCGCCTGCAGCGATGACGCGGGATACTGAAAACACTCGGCGATGCTATCCAACCGCAATACCGACCCTCGCTCCACCGAATGATTCGCGGCCATCGTGGCGCTGCTCGTGAGCGCGGTAGCATACAACAGCAGTCCGATTTCCGTGGGGTCTACAGCAGAGCGGTCCAGGACCTCGCGCGCGGCGTGCACGGCCATGTCGAGGTGCGTTTCACCGTTCGCCAAGTGCGCGTACTGAAAGCCGAAGCTGGCGAGCGTTTCCACTGAGCCGCCGAGCAGGCCGTCGCGGTGCAGCTCCGCGAGCGACCGGCGGTCCGGCGGAAGGTAATAAGCGAGCTCCGCCATGCCGATTCCGGCGGCAGCCACGGAGGCGCTTGCAAGGTTTGTGGAGGACGTCGTATTCACGGACGTAAGTTGACCTCGCGCTGGGCCGGGCGCGAATACGTATTGTGACGTAGGAAAACGCGAGCGGCACCGTGCCGCCCGCGCAATCGCTCCGCCGCTCCTTGACGCGGCCCCCCGCGCAGGGTTAACTCGGGCAGCGCGGCGTTTGGTGTAAGCGTGGAACCCTCAAGATCGGAGTGCCGGTGCCTACCATCCGTAAATCCGTAACGGTGAATCGCTCGCCCGCCGAGGTCATTGAGTACATCGCGGACGTGGCGAACCACCCGGCTTTCATTGGTCCGCTCAACTCCGTCTCGGATTTGAGTGGCGATCCGCGCAAACCCGGAACCTCGTGGACCTGGGTTTTCCTAATGGCGGGCGTGGAGATTTCCGGGTCCGCCGAGACGGTCAAATACGAGCCGTCGCGCCTGTTCAGTTACAGGACGACCTCGGGCGCGCTCAGTACCTTCGAGTACTCTGCCGGGGCCCAGGGCGATGCGACAACAGTGACGATAAACGTCACTTATGAGATCCCGGAGACCATCCTGGGCAAGATGCAGGCTCCCGTAATAGAGCGGCTCAACGACTCCGATGGCCAGCGCGCGGTGGACAACCTCAAGGTGATTCTCGACGCCTGATGGTTTGGCTGGACGCCGGCGGCTGCTGCTGCGCGGCGACGCGGTCTTTCGCCTTGCCGTCTTCGTCGCTGCGCTGCTGATCCTTCCGCCGGTTGCTGGAGGAAGGACGCCCGGCATGTATTCGTTGTTCGTGGCTGCTCTCACGCTGGGCGGCGGCCTGTTGGCCCGCGGCAGGTGGTGGCTATTCAAGACGAGTCGCGCTGAGATCGATGCCGCCGTCGGTGCAACTTGCCGCATGACTCTGGCGCGGCTGACAACCGCTGCGGATGGATACGAGATCGACAGCTCTCGGGGGGTGCTGATCGTCACGGTGTCCCGGAACGGCGGCGTCTTCGCGCTCGGATTTTCCGGCATGGGCCGGGCCGGCAAGAAAGGGGTATTGATCCGGAATCTCCTCGCCAAGCAGTTCGATCCGATAATCCCCCGCATTCGCATCCGGCTGCGGCGCGCGCGGTAGGTTTTCCCGCGGGAACCGGGCGGCGCGCCGCGGGAAATCCGGCAACGTCTTGACAGAATCCGGTCAAGCCATCTATCATCACCGAACAATCGAAGTGTCCCGTGGTCATTTGCCGCGTATTGCAGCCACGTTAAATAATTGCTAAAAAGCGAGGAACGCCCGCGGCCTCAGCCGTGGGCGTTCTGCTTTCGCGGCGACACTTCAACCCTGTCGCCATGTCAAATGCATCAGCTGTCGCCGGATCCCGGGCCACCGTCGTGCGCGCCCGACCGATCGACCCGCTCCTGGTCATCAAGTTCGGGGGAGCCGCTCTCGGAACGCTTCCGCGCGTGCGGACGGCCGCCGCACGAGTCCGCGAATTGCGCGATACCGGGCGCCGTATCGTGGTTGTCGTCAGCGCCCGCGGGAATACTACGGATCGGTTGCTGCGCGACGTCGGCGGCATGTTGGGGTCGCGCGAAGCATGCGGGCGGGAGGTGGACAGGGCACTGGCCACCGGCGAGGCGCTGGCCTCTGCGCTCCTGGCGTCCGCGTTGCTCGCCGTCGGCGTCCCGGCCGCGAGCGTGTGTGCGACTAACGCCGTCTTGATCGCCGACGGTCCGTACGGCGGCGGGACGCTGCGCGAGCTCCGCGCCGGGCGGATCGAAGAGCTGCTCGCCCGCGGGGACGTTCCCGTCGTTCCCGGCTTTCAGGGCGTTCGCGATGATGGAGAGCTGGTCACCCTCGGCCGTGGCAGTTCCGATGTCACCGCGGTGTTCCTCGCGGCGGCGCTCGGCGCGCGGGAATGTCATCTCGTGAAGGATGTAGACGGCGTGTACGCGCATGATCCGCTGGTTGTCCCCGGCGCGCTCCATTTCGACGATCTGTCCTTCGACGACCTGGTCACGCTGACAGCGGGTGGCGCCCAAGTCGTGCATTCCGAAGCCGCCCTGCGCGCGAAGTCGGCGGCGGTACCACTTCGCGTGTACCGGCATGATGCGCCCGTCACGCGGCCGCGCGGCACCCGCGTCGGCGAGGAGGCGTCGCGATGACGGCCCTGTCCATAGCAACACGGCGTCCCGCGAAGCTCATGGCATCGCGTTCCGGCGAGCCGCAGCCACAAGCAAGCGCGCCTCCGCCGCGAACAGTCCGGATCGCGCTCGCCGGCTGTGGTGTCGTCGGAAGCGCGCTCCTCCGGCTGCTGCATTCCTCTGCCGCGGAGATCGGCGCGCGTCACGGCGTGCGGGTGGAGGTTGCGCGTGTCCTGGTGCGCGACCTAAAGCTGGCGCGCGACGTTCCTCTGCCATCCGCGATATTCACCGACGACCCGGAGTCTTTCGCCGGCGAAAACGTGGACGTGGTGATCGAGGCGATCGGCGGCACGGACGTCGCCCTCGCAATCGCGCGGCAGGCGCTGGCAAGCGGCAGAAGGTTCGTCACTGCGAACAAGGAGTTGATCGCGTACTCCGGCGGCGACCTCGCGGCGCTCGCCGGCTCCTTCGGCGGTACGCTCGACTTCGGTGCCGCCGTCGGGGGTAGCGCACCGGTGATTTCGACGCTGCGAGGCCTGCATGGCGCGCCGGCGCCTGCATCGTTACGGGGCATACTGAACGGCACATCCAATTATGTGCTGTCCCTGCTCGAGCGCGGCGCATCCTTTGACGCCGCGCTCGCAGCCGCCTGCCGGCGTGGCTTGGCCGAGGCCGACTGCTCGCGTGATCTGGATGGCAGCGATTCCGCCGCGAAGGTTGCCATCATCGGCTGGGTTTGCTTCGGGATAGATCCTGCTGCGCTGCGCGTCCGGCGAGTCGGACTGCTGCCGGACCCCGCGAGATTCGTGCGAAACGCCTCGGCCGTCGGCGGGCGTGTGCGTCTTATCGCCGAATGCACCCAGCTCGGGAAGAACGAGGTCACGGCCTCCATCGAGCCGGTGATCGTTCCGCTGGAGAGCGCGTTCGCCAGAACAGAGTTCGAGGACAACCGCCTGGAGATCGACCGGGGCTGGACGACGCCGTTGTCCGTGTCCGGACCTGGCGCGGGCGGAGAGCCGACCGCGACGGCTCTGTTGAGCGACCTGTTGAGCTCGACACCGTCTCCGTGGGCGCGCGGAACCGTGGCGAGTTCGTTCATCGCCGTGGACGACCGTCGTGCACATCGGTGGTTGATCGCGGCCCGGCTTTCCGCTGCTGATCTGACCCGCGCCGTCGAAGCCGCGGGAATTCCGGCCATCGCTTCCGGGACGGACCGGGACGAGAGCCGTGTCACTACTGCGCCGGCTCCATGGTCCTCGCTCCAAGGGATTCTCGGCGAGCTAAAGCGGCGTGGCGCCGATCCGCTTGTGTCTCGCTTGGAGCTCACCCCGCCATCGCTGAGTGTCGCATGAGCCTCGTCCTGGGAGAGTCTGCCCGTTCACGGTTCCGCCGCGAATCGCGTCCTCCGGTTGCCTTTGAGATCACCGGGCCCAAGCATGGGCCAGTCGTCGCGGTGCTCGGCGGCATATCGTCTTCCCGTCACGTGACTGCCACGCAGGAGAACTCCGCCACGGGGTGGTGGCCGGCAATGGTCGGGCCGGGCAGGCCGATCGATACCGGTCGATTCCGCGTAATCAGCATAGACTATTTGGGCGAGGCGGCCAATGGCGCACCGGTCCGGACGCGCGATCAGGCCGATGCGTTGGCGCGCGCTCTCGACGACGCTGCGGTTGGCCGTTTGCTCGCCATCGTCGGCGCGTCGTATGGCGGGATGATCGCGCTCTCGTTCGGCAGCGCGTATCCTCATCGCGTCGGTCATTTGATCGTCATCAGCGCGGCCCACGCGAGCGATCCGATGGCAACTGCCCTAAGAGTACTGCAGAGGCGAGTGGTGGAGCTTGGAGTCGCGACCGGCCAGCCCGCTCAGGCGCTTGCGATCGCGCGGGGGATCGCGCTGACCGGCTACGGGACGCCCGCTGAATTTCGCTCGCGGTTTGCCCCCGAGGAGGCTGGGCACGCCGGGCTAGCGTGCAGGAATATCGAACAGCATCTGGCCGCGGCGGGTGAGGCATTCGCTCGGAGCTGTTCTCCGGCACGGTTTCTGGCGCTCTCCCGGTCGCTCGATCTGCACCGGATCCGCCCTGAAGATGTTCTGGTGCCGGCGGCGGTTCTGGCCGTACGCGAAGACCAACTGGTTCCGATCGAACAGGCGCGTGAGCTCGCGGCGCGTCTTGGCGCGCCATGCCGCCTATGGGAGCTCGAATCCATCTACGGACACGATGCGTTCCTCAATGAACCCGCGCTGCTTGCGCCAATCCTTGGCGATTTACTGACTGCATCCACCGGGCTTATGTCATGACCGATTTCGATGATCTCGCCCCGCGCTCGCCGCGCCGGGCAGCTACGCGCGCCGTTCGCGCCGGTGTGGCGACCGACAAGCATCATGGCGCGGTGATTCCGCCTTTGCATCTGTCGTCGACCTTCTCGTTCGCCGGGTTCGGCCAGAAACGGGCGTTCGATTACACGCGCACCGGCAACCCGACGCGCGAGCATCTGGCCGTAGCGCTCGCCGAACTGGAAGGCGGAATTTCCGCGGTCATCACCAGCTCGGGAATGTCCGCGGTCGCGCTGGTGCTTCACCTCGTTCGTCCCGGAGATCTCGTCGTTGCGGCGCACGACTGTTACGGCGGGACGCACCGGATTTTGCGATCGCTCGCCGCTCGCGGTCATTTCAGTGTGGAGTTCGCGGATCTCACCGCGACGGGCGCGCCGCGCCTGATAGCGGACCGCAAGCCGCGGCTGCTGTGGATCGAAACTCCAAGCAACCCATTACTTCGGATTACCGATCTCCGGACGGTGGTCGCGGCAGGCCGGCAGGCCGGCGCGATCGTCACGGTGGACAACACGTTTCTGTCGCCGGCGCTCCAGCGGCCGCTCGAGTTTGGCGCCGATCTCGTGGTCCACTCCACCACGAAGTACCTGAATGGCCACAGCGACGTCGTGGGCGGAGCGGTGATCGCGGGAGAGTCGTCCCTCGGCGAGGAGCTCGCCTGGTGGGCGAATTGCCTCGGCTTGACTGGTGCCCCCTTCGACAGCTTCCTCACGTTGCGCGGCATTAGAACGCTGGAAGCGCGCCTGCGCGTGCACTGTGAAAACGCCGCCGTCATCGCCGGAGCGCTATGCGACCATGATGCGGTGCGGCGAGTCTATTATCCCGGCCTCACATCGCATCCCGGCCATCTGGTGGCTGCTGAGCAGCAAACAGGCTTCGGTGCCATGGTGAGCTTCGAGCTGCACGGCGGGATCCCGGCGGTCGAGCGGTTCGTGAGCGAGCTGCAATGCTTCACGCTGGCCGAGTCGCTCGGTGGAGTGGAGAGTCCCGTCGCGCACCCCGCCACAATGACGCACCCGTCCATGGACGCCGCGGCGCGCGCCACGGCGGGAATCGATGAGAGCCTGCTGAGACTTTCCGTGGGGATCGAGCATCACGAAGATCTGGTGGAGGATCTGCGGCTCGCGCTGGATGGTGCGGCCCAAGCC
>JBPCJJ010000116.1:0-7088 GCA_051005405.1 Gemmatimonadaceae bacterium
CCGGCTAAGGGCCCGTCTTAGCGAGCGCAGTTTGCTCGCGTAGGGCCAGCACGGGATATCCGCCCTGTGCGCGACCGGCCACCGGGACGAACTCATGTGCTGACCCCTGACGTGAAGTTGTCCCAGCTCGTATCGCTGGTTCCGGCGATACCCTGGACCTTGAGCGCGAACTCGGACGGGCTCGACGCGTAGAAAATCGCGTTCTCGTAGGAGATCATTCCCTGGGAGTACCAGTTCATGAGCGACTGATCGAAGCTCTGCATCCCGTACTGGATCGTGCCCTCGCGGATCAACTCGGGAATGTCGAGCGACTTGGTCATGTCGCGGATGTTGTCGCGCACGGCAGCGGTGTTTATGAGCACCTCCGCCGCCGGAACGCGACCCGCCTTGTCGGCGCGCGGAACCAGCCGGAGCGAGATCACGGCCTGGAGCGCGCTCGACAGGATGAACCGCACTTCGTCCTGCTGGTGCGGAGGATAGAAGGACAGCACCCGGTTGATCGTCTGGGTCGTGTCCGTCGTGTGCAGCGTCGAAAAGACAAGGTGGCCGGTGTCGGCCGCCTTCAGCGCGGTGTCGAGCGTCTCGATGTCGCGGATCTCGCCGACCATTATCACGTCAGGGTCCTGCCGCAGAACCCGTCGCAGCGCCTGCGCGAAGCTCGCCGTGTCCGTCCCAACCTCGCGCTGGTTGATGTGGCAGTTGATGTCGCGGTGCAGGAACTCGATCGGGTCCTCGATCGTGATGATGTTGGCGCGCCGGTGCAGGTTGATGTGGTGGATCATCGCCGCCAGCGCGGTGGACTTTCCCGAGCCCGTGATCCCGGTGACGAGGACCAGCCCGCGTGGCCGCATGGCAATGTCGGCGCAGACCTTTGGCAGGTGCAGCTCCTCGATCGTCTGCGCCTGGAACGCGATGATTCGGAACGCGAACGCGATCGTGCCGCGCTGGTGGTAAGCGTTGACGCGAAACCGCCCGATCCCCGGTACGCCGAGCGCAAAGTCCGCCTCGTGCTGCTCGTTGAACTCCGCCATGTGCTTCGGCGTCATCGTTTGCTCGGCGAGCGAGCGGAGCTGCTCCGGGCGCGTGTGCGGCAGCTCGAGCGGGACCAGCTCTCCGTTTACGCGCAGTGTCGGAGGACGCCCGACCTTGAGGTGCAAGTCGGACGCGCCCTTGTGCACCATCTGCTGCAGTATCGCCTTGTACTCGAACGCCGCTGCGTCGGGCGCGGGCGTCACCGGCGCGGGATTAGCCATTCGGGCTGATCCGGAACAGAACCTGGCCGTACTCCACCGGGTGTGTGTCCTGCGCGACGATCTCGCGGATCTCGCCGTCGAATTCCGACTCGATCTCGTTCATGATCTTCATCGCTTCGATGATGCAGATGATCTGCCCTTTTCGGACGCTGTCCCCTACCCCGAGATATGGCTTGCCGCCCGGCTCTGGCGCGGCGTAGAACGTCCCGACCATCGGCGACTTGGCTTCGAGCAGCGCTTCCTTCGGCGCCTCGGCTTTCGCCGCGGGGGCTGCCGGCGAAGCGGCAACCGGCGGCGCCGGAGCCGCGACCGCTGCGGCGGCTACGGTCGGCGCAGCCATCACCGAAACCTGCTGCGCCTTCGATATCCGGATTTTCATGCCCTTGTCGGACGATATCTCGATCGAGTCCACCGTGGACCCGTCGAGCATGTCCACCAACTTCTTCACGTATCGTAAATCGAACATGGTGGCTGTTTAGGGACTGGCCGCCAACCGCATCAGGCGACCTCGATTAGCTCTCTCGTGAAGTCCGTGAGAATCTCCGGACCGCCGGTACCGAGGTGAACGTCGTCCTCGATTCGGATCCCGCCCCACCCAGGGCGATACACCCCCGGCTCGATCGTCACAACCGCGCCGAGGACCAGCTCGCCCCCGGCTGTTCGTGCGAGCCGGGGCGCCTCATGTACTTCCAATCCGAGACCGTGCCCCAACCCATGACCGAACGCCTCCCCAAAACCTTCGCGCTCAATGTAGCCCCGCGCCAGGGCATCGGCATCCCGCCCCGTCATCCCCGCCCTGACAGACCCCGCCGCCAGCGCGTTGGCCCGCCGCACAACGTCATAAACCGCCCTTTGCTCGTCCGTAGCGGCTCCGACGACGAGCGTTCGCGTGATGTCGGAACAGTAGCCCTGATGCTCCGCGCCAAAATCGAGCAGGAGCAGGTCGCCCCGCTCGATCGCGCGCGACGAAGACCGCGCGTGGGGCAAAGCGGCTCGCGGCCCGGATGCCACGATCGACGGGAACGGAAAGCCCTCGCTTCCCGCGTCGCGCAGCGCCTTCTCCAGGACGCCCGCCACCTCCAACTCGGTCATCCCCACGGAGAGCTGTTGAATCGTGCGCTCGAGCGCGTGCACCGCGATCTCGGCCGCGCGGCGAATCAGCGCGACTTCCTGCGGATCCTTGGATTCGCGAAGCCGCTCGACGTCGTTCACTCTCGGGCGCCACTGACGCGATCCTCCGCTGCTGTTCTCCAGCAGCCGCTGGAAGTCGCGGTGGAAGATGTGCGCCGACTCGAATCCGACAGCCGTTGCGTTCCCCGCCGCCGAAAGCACAGCCCAGAGTCCGGTCCAAAGGCTGACCGGCTCTATTCGCACTGTCGCGAGATCGCCTACCTCTCCGGTCACCTGGGTGGCGTATCGAAAATCCGTTATCAGGAACAGCTCGCGCTGCGTGACGAGCAACAGCGCGCTCGTTCCGGAGAATCCCGTGAGATAGCGAATATTGGGAAGGCTTGTGACCAGCAGCGCGTCGAGGTCTCCCGCGATGTCGTCTCGAAGCGCGGCGAGGCGCCGCTCGTGCGCGTCAGCCACGGTCGCGCAACGTGCTGACCAGCCCCCTGAGGGCAAGCTCGTAACCGTATGCGCCGAAACCGCAGACTACGGCGGCCGCGTCGTGTGCAAGCATCGAGTGCCGCCTGTGCTCCTCGCGCGCGTAGATGTTCGTCAGGTGCAGCTCGACGAACGGAAGGCTCACGCCTACGAGAGCATCGCGGATCGCCAGGCTCGTATGCGTATACGCGCCCGCATTGATGACGATGCCATCCGCAGCGCCGCTCAGCGCATGAATGGCGCTGATCAGATCCCCTTCCCCGTTGTGCTGAGAGCATTCGATCTCGACATCGAGCTCCGTCGCGATCGCGCGCAGCTTGTCCTCGATCTCGCCGAGGGTCGTGTGGCCGTAGATGTGTGGCTCGCGCGTTCCGAGCAGGTTCAGGTTGGGACCGTTGATGATCGCGATCTTCATGGGCCCCTGAGCCCTCTGAGCCACGCATTGAAATCCTCGATGTCAGCGGTCGACGGATCGAAGGTCGGGTGCGGGCCCGACGTGCGCGGGAGAGGAGCCGGAATCTCCACCGGCTCCGCTTCCTGGGGCACGAAGTCGGAGCGAAGTCGGGGGGCGTGTCGCGGCGCCGTCGATTGAGAAGCGCGCGGGCGGGCCCGGTCCATTCTCGCGAACATGTCGCGCACCGAAAGCGGCCCGTCGAGCGCCGCGGGGGGCGCAGGTTCAGGCTCTGGTTGAGGCTCTGGTTGAGGCTCTGGTTGAGGCTCTGGCTCTGGTTCAGCCACTGATTCTGGTTCTGGTTCAGGCTCTGGTTCAGGCTCTGGCTCTGGTTCTGGCTCCGGTTCTGGTTCTGGTTCTGGTTCTGGTTCTGGTTCGGCGTCTGGCTCCGGCTCCGGCTCTGGCTCTGAAGCAGCTTCGGCGGGCTCGCTGGCGACGGTAGCTTCGGCCCTCTCGGCGCGAGCCGCCGCTACCGCCGCATCTCGCCGCGCCAGGATGATCGACTCGATGTGCTCGACCTTGTGGCGAAGCTCTTCGTCGTGGGGCCGCTGCTCGGAGAGCTGCAGAAGCAGCTCGAGCGCCTCGTGCGGATAGCCCTGCTCCAGGTAGAGATCGGCCATTGTCTCTGTGACGAATGGCGCGGCCGCTTCCATCACGCGCTCTTCGGCCTGAAGCTGGTCTTCGGCTGCGGCCGGGCCAGGCTCGGGGTGAGCGCCCACATCGAACCGCTCCGCTTCTGCCGGCCCCGGCGAAGGCTCCTCGCGAACAGATTCAGGCGCAGGCTCTTCGATCACGACCTCCGCCGAAGGCTCTTCGCGGGCAGGCTCGGGCGGCGGCTCTTCAACGGCGATCTCTGGCGCCTCGTCCCCGGTCGACTCCTCCTCGGTCGCCTCTACGACGGGTTCGAGCGGAGATTCCTCGACGGCGGGCTCTGGCTCGGGTAACCCCGATTCCGGCGTGGCCGAGACTGTGAGATCCCCGGCGAACTCAGCGGCCTCGCCGGTATCGTCGCCGAGCGGTTCATCTGCAGCCGCCTCGACAAGCGGTTCATCTGCAGCCGACTCTGCAAGCGGTTCATCTGCAGCCGCCTCGACAAGCGGCTTCTGCGCAGCCGGCTCGGCGTCGGCTTCAGCCCGCTCTTCGTCGCCGTTTGGATCCGGCAGGGTGGCGCCGGCTGCGTTGACTGCTCGGAGCGACTCCAGCGCAGCCTGCGCAGCTTCGTTGTACGGATCGGCTTCGATGGTGCGCGAGTACCATTCTTCGGCCTGCGTGTGCTCGCCGGTGGCCCAGGCGATGTCACCGAGATACCGAAGCGCGACGATGTTGTCCGGGTCGAGCGCCAACGCCGTCTCCAGCGCCTCGCGCGAGGCGGAATGGTCGCCAGCGTCGAACAGCGCCTGCCCCAGCACGATATGGCCGCTTATGTGGCCCGGTATCTCCGGAAGCTGCGATCGGCACAGCTCCGCTGCCCGCCGTGCGTCACCGGCCTTGCGATACTCGTTCGCGAGCGGCGCGAAGTACCGGCGCGGGTTCTCCTCGAACTTTCGTTCGAGTTCGTCGAGTCTGGCCACTAGAAGTGCAAGGGGGAGTGCGGCACCGGTGGAAGTTACCCTCGTGCGATACTCGGTCAATCAGAACGCCGTGCGACACTTGCTGATAACACCTTGCGCCAGATAACTTTCGAGGCTGTTCGCCTCTTGTAAGGAGCTAGCCTTTGCTGCAGGGAATGCGCGCCGCCACAAAATGGGTCTGGATCTTCATCGCTGCGGCTTTTGTCGGCGGATTCCTGTTGATGGATACATCGGGACTGATGAGCCGGACGGCCATCACGCCCACAACACCCGTTGCGACCGTGAACGGCGAGGATATCCTCGCCACGCAGTGGTACGCCCTCACGCAACAGCTGGAGACCGAAGAGACCGGGCGTAGCGGGCGGACGCTTACGCTCGAGGAGCGCGACCGCCTCGCGACCCAGGCGTACGAACAGCTCGTCGGCGAAGTGCTGCTCCGCCAGGAGTACCGGCGCCGCGGGATCAAGGTCACCAACGAGGAGATCGAGAGCGCCGCGCGCTACAACCCGCCGCCGCAGCTGACCCAGAGTCCCGAGCTGCAAACGGACGGCCAGTTCGATCCGGCTAAATATCAGCGGTTCCTCGCCAGCCCCCTGGCGCGCCAGCAGGGCGTGCTCGTGCAGCTCGAGAGCTATTACAGAAGCGAGATACCCAAGCAGAAGCTGTTCGAGCAGGTAGTGGCCGACGTCTACGTCAGCGATGAGCGTCTTTGGACGTTCTGGCGCGACACGCGCGACTCGGCCCAGGTGAGCTTCGCGACGTTTCGTCCGGAGTCCATGCCCGACTCGCGGGTTACCGTCACCGACGCCGAGATCAAGACGTACTACGACAAGCACCGCGCCGCATTCGAGCGGCCGGCCCGTGCCGTGGTTTCCGTCATGACGATCCCCCGGGTCGTCACCGCGGCGGACACGGCCGCCGTTCGCGCGCAGGCCCTGGCGCTGAAGCAGGAAATCGAAAGCGGGGCGCGGACCTTCGAGGACGCCGCGCGCGCGGAGTCGGCGGATAGCGTGTCCGGGGCGAACGGCGGGGACCTCGGCCGCGGCGGACGGGACCGCTTCGTCGCTGACTTCGAGCGCGCCGCGTACGCGCTCGGAACCGGGCGGATCTCGGACCCCGTGCTGACCCCGTTCGGCTATCATCTCATAAAGGTGGATTCGCGGAACGGCGACACTCTTTCGTTGCGCCATATTCTCCTGCGCATCGAGCAGCGGGAAGAGGCCGCGGTGCTCACCGATCGCCGCGCCGACTCGCTTGCGCGCATCGCGGCGACCGCTGACGATCCGGCGAAGTTCGACGAAGCATCGCGCACGCTGGGGATCCCGATCACCCGCGGCGCGGCGATCGAGGGTGAGCCTCTCACCATCGCGGGAGAATACGTTCCCAGCGTCGGCGCATGGGCGACCGGCGGCGCGCGGCAGGGCGATGTGAGCGATCTGTTCGACTGGGAAGGCGGCTATGCCCTTGCGCGCATCGATTCCCTTATCGAAGGCGGGATTCCCAAGCTCGCCGTAGTCAGGGAAGAAGTCCGCGAACGGGTCACGCGTGGAAAAAAACTTGATCTCCTGATGGCCGACGCCAGAACGTTCGCCACCGCAGCAGCCGCAAGCTCGCTGGAGCAGGCGGCCACATCAAAGAACCTGGCGGTCGAGCAGACCGGGATGTTCACCCGGACCGCGCCCGCAGCGGGACTCGGAAGGATGAACGAAGCGGTAGGCGCGGCGTTCGGGCTTCCCGTGGGGGCGATCAGCGCGCCCGTTCGTACCGACGCCGCGGTGTTTGTTATGCGCGTGGATCGCCGCACGCAGTCGGACCGCGCCGAGTTCGAGGCGCAGAAGGGGTTGCTCAAAGAGCAGCAAATGAACGCGTATCGCCAGCAGCGGCTTCAGGAGTTCATCCAGAACCTGCGCGACGTCGCCGACATCGACGACAATCGCAAGGCTCTCGCTCGCGCCCAAGCCCTGGCAGCCAGTCTCCCGCCCCAGCCTCTAGCGCCGTTCTAGCTCACGCGCGGTCGAGCATTGGCCCGGGTCGCGAACCGGGCAAGGATCCTCTGCGCGCGCTACGCGAGCAAACTACGCTCGCTAAGACGCGCGCTTCGAGGACCCTTGCCCGGGTTCGCTCCTCTCGGTCATGGTCGGGCCAGGCGGGGCGGGGCTCCAGCAAGGCCCCCGTCTTAGCGAGCGCAGTTTGCGAGCGTAGGGG
>JBPCJJ010000117.1:0-11261 GCA_051005405.1 Gemmatimonadaceae bacterium
CGCAAATCCCCCTGCGCGATCCAGCCCGTGCTCGCGACGTGCGATCCGAAGCCCGATATCCCGATTTCGGTCGTACGCCCCACGCGCGTCGAGGCGTCCAGCCCCAGAGTCGTTACGGCTTCGTTCCTGGCCGGGCCGTTGGGGACGTCGCTCAGGCCAATGTGTGCCGCCAGGCTGTGACGTCCCAACCTGAGGCGGGGCGCGACGGAGAACTGGCGTAACAAGCTGGTGGCCTGTGTCGCGGAATCGCGGCTGATCCCCAACCTTCCGTCGGCGGTCACGCTCAACCGGCCGAATGAAACGTCGGAATGAAGGCGCAGCGCGCGCTGCCTGTCGCTCACGAGACCGATAGATCTCTCCAATGACGACAGCTCTACCGTAAAGCGGTTGTCGAGTGTGGCCGAGACGCCGGTGTTGGCGAACGCGTTCGACCGCGCCGAGTCGGTCCCCGTCAGGCGTGTGGAATTGCGGCTCGCAAAGGCCGCGACGCGAATTCTTTCGGTTACCGGCGCCTGCAGGTCCAGATAATCATGGCTCGATCCCCGTTGCGGGCCTTTGAACCCGGTGTCGGCTCTGTGATGGCCCATGTCGAGCGTGGCAAAGCCGAGCCGGCCCGAGAAGCGCGTGTTGTAAGCCGAAGCGTCAGCGCCCGTCGCCGCGTATTCGGCGTCGAGGAGCGTGGCACTGGTGGGGCGGAGCGAGATTTCCGAGCTGGCGACGCGCCCTTCAAAAGGCCCACGCGAGCGGTTGACCAGGTTGAGCGTCATCCGCGCCCGCGGAGCGGCCGAAGACTGCACGCTTACGAATGCGCCCGATTCGGTACCGAGAGCAGGGGAAGACCGGAAGCGCTGGCCGTAGGCGCCAGCGCCGAACAGACCGGCGGAGGCTTCAACCGCGGCGCCGACGCCAGGCTGTCCTGATCCGGTGAGCGAAGACAGGGTGTAGAGGTGGTCTCCCACGCGAGCGCGGTAGCCGGTCGAGCGGAGCTCCAGGCGGTAGCTCTCGCGGTCGCCGAAGCGCGAAATGCCGCGACTCCGACCCGTGGCGGAAAAGCTGATCTCGCTCGATCCACTGGCGCTGAGCCGGCCACCGCCCGTGATGTCAAATGGGGCGACGCCGCCATTCGCGGGCGCGGCGCGCAGGCGGAGCATCGTGGAAACCGTGCTGAAGCCGTCGAGCCTGCCTACACGGGGCACGATTGCTATGCGCGCGGCGGCATCTCCCTTGGCCGAGCTGTCGGCCGCATGCAGCGCGGTAACCGCCAGCACTTCATCGGCGGTATTACCGGCGACATCTCGCAAAGCCACGCTCACGACCACTTCCTTCGACGCGCCGGGCTCGAGCCGAGTGGTTGGTGAAATTCGCGCAGCGCCCAGCGAGCTGCGGGCCGCCATGCGCACGTCAGCCGTGGAGTTGCCGCGGTTGATCACGCGGAGCCGGGCCTCGTAATTCTCACCGGCCACGGCGTACGGAGGTTTGTCCAGCAGCACCAGGCCGATACTCCTGTGCTCGCGAACGACTACGAACACAGACTCAGGCTCCGTCTGCCAGGCCGTCGCGCCCGCCAGGCCACCCGAACCGATGACGATGGGGTAACTGCCCGCCGGGCTCCCGCCGGGTATGCCGACGCTGATAACGAGCGCGTCGGTCTCACCGGCTTTGAGGCTGAACGAAGCGCTGCCTGTCACGACCTGCCAACCCGTGGGAAGCGTTATGGTCGGCGTGGCTTCGGCATCCGCGTCGGAATGGTTGGAAACGAGCATCACCATTGTCGCAGTCGCGCCGGGATCTACGGAGATAGGGACCGTTTGCCGGGACACAAGTGAGAACGGTCCCTTCTGCGCGCGCGCCGGAGCCGCCACCAGCAGGATGGCGCCAAGCACCGGCATGACTATGGAGATCGCGCGATGCATTTGATGTTGAGCCGAGCTCAGAAGGCGAGCTTGTGCTGGGTCGCGAAGATCGCGTCGTCGCCGGTGTCGGCGAAGACGATTGCCTTGTAGGTGCCGGCCGGAAGGTCGGCGAAGACGAAGGTCTGCTTGAGCGAGGTGCCGGGGTAGAGAAGCCCGCGGGTCTGTTCAACCTTGCCGCGCAGCTCGCCCTTGCCGTCGTACAGCTCGACCCAGACGACCGGGCGGTATCCCCGCTCGCCGACGTTCGTAAGCACAAGCTCCAGCGACCGGTGGTTGCTGGAATCCCTGCCGACCAGCGGCGAGGAAAACTGGACTTTCCGTGACCCGCTCGCCTGGATGTGCGTCGCCACCTGCACCGCATAGCGGATGACGGAGGCCAGCCCGACGCTGCCGCGACGCTCGGCGGGTGCCCGCCCCGCCGTGCCTTCCACCATGATGGTGCTCCAGTAAGTACCCGAGAGCCCGGAATCGGAAGGGACGCGAACGGTGTACGCGATCGGCAGCTGCGCGTTCGGCGGGATTACAAGCATCTGAGCCGAGGGCGTGACCCACGCGGCGTTCGAGCGCGGCAAAGATCCGACCTCGGCGAAATCCGACGTACCGTCGGCGCTGAAGGTGTAGTCGGTCTGATAGATCCGAACGCGCTGCTCCACGCCCGTCGTATTGAGGACGACGATCGAGCCACGGTATCCTTCCCCGTGCCCGGCGATTCTCTCCTCGACGGTGTTGGTCAACACGGCGATCTGTGCGTATGCCGGCGACGGAACGACGGCCGCGCCCGCCACCAGCAAGGCGAGCGATGCGGCGCGACTGGCTGACCGCGCGTACAGGGAAGTCATGGTTTTCATTGTGATCCGATGGTCAGCGTGACTGTGCGGGAGCTGGATGCGATGACGCCGGCCGCGGACGTGGCGCTGAGCCGGTACGTGATGGCGAGGTTGTCTGCCGTAGAGAGTATGGGAATGTTCCTTACCACATCCTGGGCCGTTGTGCTGAGCGTGACCTGGCCCATGCTGGTTGCGCCTGACTGCGCGGCGAGGGTAATAGTGAGCGTCGCTCCCGCCGGCAATGCCGAGCTGAGCCGAGCCGTGATTTTGCTCGTGCTCAGCGCCCCGATCGTGTTGGTGCTGTATTTGGTCGTCGCCTCGGTGACGCCGGTCGGACTCGACCCGGCGACCGCTGTCGTTATCGTCAACGACCCGGGTGACGCGGTTACCGACATCAACGGCAGCTGCGCCTTCGCGGTGCCGCTCCACGCCAGGCCAGCCACCATCGCGATGGCTCCGATCACAATCCGGAGCCACCGGTGCGACATGTTCCGAAAGGAAAAGTCGGGCATCAGAATCAGGTTCCGCCGGTAACAGTGAACGTCACGACGCGGGTGTCCGAAGCTACGACACCAGCGGCCGCGGTTGCGGCAAGACCATAGGTAAGGGCAAGCGCGCTGGCATTGAGCTTCGTGATGCCGGTCACCAGGTCAGTGGCGACTATTCCGAGGCTGACCGCGCCTGCGCTCGTCGCGCCACCAGCGGGAGCGGTAAGGTTCGCCGTAAGCGTGACGCCGTCCGGCATGGCGGATGCGATACTGCCGGTGATCTTGGCGCCGGTCTGGTTGGTTGTGACTGCCCAGCTGCCGGTGGCGGTGGCTGCCGTCGGCGCGCTGCCGGCGGTCGCTGTGTTGACGGTGAGCGATGGGCTGCCGGTGACGGCCACCTGATTGATGGCGGACACCTGGAAGGTGACGGTCTGCGTGGCCGTCTGCGCTTCCGCGCGGGATGCGAATGCTGTCCCAAGTGCGACGAGTGCGATAAAGGTGCGAAGCTGCATTTGAGTCTCCTGAAGGTGTCCCGTGCCGAGGGTCCTTCCCTTCGACACAGGCAAGCTTGCGCAGCCACGGTTACAGGGCATCTTCATCAGAATTACAGTTGTGTTAGTCGGTCCCGCCCACCCCAACGATCGAGGTTAACCCTGCATTGCGCGCGTTAATCATCGAAGAAGAGAAGTCCATCGCCCGCTTCCTCCGCCGCATCCTCGAGGAAGAAGGCTTTGCGGTTGACGCCGAGGAGAGCGGAGAGCGCGGTCAGGAGCTCGCGTTCATCTACGACTACGACGTCATCGTCCTCGACCTGGGCCTGCCCGACCGGCCCGGCGCCGCGATAATCCAGAGTCTGCGGCAGAGAAGGAGGACCACCCCCGTGCTCGTGCTCACTGGATCGGCGGACGTGGATACCATGGTCAGGACGCTCGATCTCGGCGCCGATGATTTCATCACCAAGCCGGTAGACCGCGAAGCTTTCAAGGCGCGGGTCAGAGCGCTCGTGCGCCGGGGAGGCGCGACGCGGACCGAGCAGCTCGCGGTCGCGAACGTCGTGCTCAACCGGCTCACGCGGCAGGTGCTGGTGGATGGAAAGGAGCTTCGCCTGGGACCCAAGGAGCATGCGCTGCTCGAGCACTTCATGCTGACGCAGGGCGCGGTGGTAACCAGGAGCGAGCTGCTCGAGAAGGTGTGGGACCTGAGCTTCGACCCGGGCACCAACGTCATAGACGTCAACATCGGACGGTTGCGTCGCCGGCTCGCCGATGCGGGGGCACAGCTCTCCGTTATCTCGAGGCGGGCCGTCGGTTTCGTGCTCGAGGGGACCCCTGACTCGCCAATAGCGGATTAGAAGCCTGTAAATTCCCGTCACTTCACCGCCGGCAGCTCTTGGGGGGCGCACGGTCGGGTTCAACGGGCGAGCATCGCAGTGACAGTCGGCGCTGCTCCTCATGGCCGAGCGTATCGCGCTCACGCACCACGAGCGGTGGGACGACCGCGGCTACCCGGGAGCGCTATGCGGGGAGTCGATTCCCATCGAAGGGCGCATTGTGGGGCTGGCGGATTTTTATGATGCACTCAGCAACAACCGCCGCTACCGGACCGCCTGGCCGCAGGAGAATGTGATGGCCGAAATCGCCGTAGAATCGGGCAGCCATTTCGATCCGGACGTGGTGGCGGCGTTCATGCGCACCCAGCCATTGTTTGCAAGCCGGGTGTGAACAAGCGCGTACCGTTTGGGGTGCCGTTTCTTCCGGCAAGGCCCGCCATATTCAATCAGAAAGTCCGGCGGCGACGCTCGGTTTCCCTCTGAAGTCCGACAAAATGTCGAGGTTGGTTATCCCTCTGAGCCGAATGGGGTTCAGGGGGCCGCGGGTTCAAATCCCGCCGTGCCGATGATTGTCGCGTCTTCAATGGCTCCGGTTGGCTGTTCGCGTGAGAACAGGTGCTCCTGGTCGGTTCAGGTGTCTTGCATAAACCAAAGATAGAGGATATATTATAGCGCTTAATAAGATACATTATATATAGCACCAATAATATGAACCTTAGTGGCAGGTCGGATACGGAGCAGGCATTGGCTCGCGTCGGGGAGCTCCTCGCCGTCGAGGGAGCCTCCTATGCGATCGTTGTCCTCGGCGGCGCGGCCCTTAACCTCCTCGGGATAATTGAGCGGCCAACCACTGATGTGGACATTCTGGCATTCGCCCACCCTGAGTTTGCTCCCCGCGAGATCAGTGAACCACCGGAACCGATGCCGGAGCCACTGCGGTTGGCTGCGCTTGCGGTCGCGCGAGACATGGGGCTGGATGAGCGCTGGCTGAACGTCGGACCGTCGCTCCAGTGGCGCGCGGGATTGCCTCCCGGTCTTGCGACGCGGGTTCATTGGCGCCTGTACGATGCGCTCAACGTCGGGCTTGTCGACCGGTATGACCTCATCTTCTTCAAGCTCTTCGCTGCAACTGATTCGCCCGGTCCGGAGAGCGTTCATTATCGCGATCTGCTGGCTCTTGCACCGACAGCTGCTGAGTTGGAGGCAGCCGATGGATGGGTGCAGACGCAGGATGCTTCGCCAGAGTTCGGCGAAATTCTCCGGAGGGTCGTGATTCATGTCGGCCGCGATCTTGGATTTGACACCGCATCCGATGCCCGACGCGACCGCTAACCTCGCCCGGCTGGCGCGGGAGCTTCGAGCAGCCGCGCTCGATGTTCTCTGGCGCCAGTGGCGCGTCGTCGGTGGCCAGACGGCGACGCGCGGAGGCGCGAATGCAATCGTTGATCCGGAGGCGCTCGTCCTGCTTTCACTGACTCTCATGGAGAGTGAGCCACGGCTTAGGGATGTTCTCCACGATTGGACTATTCTCAACTCCGACCTGATATCGGTCCAGCGGTTGAAGAACCTGGGCGCGTCGTACTCTGAAACGACGAGAGAGCGACTCTCGTGGTTGGCGCGCATTGCAACCGAAAAGGCGAAAGATCTCCGTTGGCGATCGTTTTTGGCGGGCGACCAATCCGGCAATGATCCCGCGAGCCGGAACGTCTTGGTCCGCGCGAACAATCGGCGGGCTATTCGCGTGCGGCTCGACGAGCCAGCCGCGCTGGCGCTCCGCCTACGGCTTGGTTTCGGGGTGGGCGCCAAAGCTGATGTGCTCGTTTTCCTGATCGGGAACGATGGCGATGCGGCGACTGTTCGGGAGATAGCCGCGGAGACCGGCTACACGGTGGCCGCCGCCCGCCGGGCTGCGGAGGACATGGCAGCCGCGCGGTTGCTGCACTCCACGACCGCCCAACCAGTGATGTTTCGCGCCGACACTGAAGCATGGGCCGGAGTGCTAGGCCTTTCCGGAGGCGCACCCCCTTGGCGAAGTTGGAACGAGCGGTTCGCGTTCGTCGCCGCGTACCTTTCGTGGTCGGAGACGATGAGTACGAGGCCTTTCAAACCTTATGCGTTCGGAGTGAAAGGCCGCGAGTTACTCGAACGTCACAAAGCGGCGTTCGAGCTCGATCACATCGCGGTTTGGAGCGAGCACAGCGCTGTTCCTGACTGGGCGGCCTTCGTCTCCGGCGCGGTCAAGGAAATGGCGGGTTGGATGAGGGCGGCAGCGTAATACGGGATGACAGAAAGAGGACTGGCTTAGCCGGAATTGACGATGGCAATAATTTCTATGACTCCCGGAGTAACCATCAGCCAGTGCGGGAGCTTCATAGATCCATCACCATCCGCACGTCGGGATCGATCACCGCTCCGTCGCCGTGCCGCGTGAGCCACGACACGCCGAAGAACACCAGGAACGAGAGCACGAGCGCCAGCCCGGATACGCTCACGCCCGCGGGGAACGAGTACGCCTTGAAGTAGGCGAGCGTCTCGAATACGAGCGTGATCGTCAATCCCGTGCTGATCGACGCGATCGCGCCTTCGCGCGTGGCGCCGTGCCAGTTGAGCCCGATCGCCAGCGACGGCACCAGCGTGGACGCGAACAACCCCCAACCGAATATCCCGAGGAACGCGACGAGGGTCCCCGAGAGTTGCGCGAGAAGCGCGGCCAGCACGGAAATCACTACCGTCGACACGCGCCCCCAGAGGAGCTCGTTCGACACCTTCCTCCCGAGGGCTCTAGGCAGGTCGTGAGTGACCGCAGCGGCGCCGATGCTCATGAACGAGTTCACGGTGCTCATGATTGCGGCTGCTACGCCGGAGAACACCAGCGCGGCGAGGAGCATCGGAGTGAAGTTGAGAAGAAACACCGGTGTTGCGTCGTCGGGCCGGGCTAGCGGAGGGGCCTGCCCCTGAACGACAAGCGACTTCATGGCGATGCCGACGGCGAAGTAGAGCAGCAGGGTCATGATCAGCGCGACGGACATCAGCAGCGGATACCATTTGAGCTGCCGCGCGTCGCGGAGCATGTAGAACTTGTGCACCACGTGAGGCTGCGCGAGCGAGCCGAGCCCGAATACGAAGAACAGCGACAGTGCGGCTATCGGCGTGAGCTTACCCCACGGACCGAGAAACTCCGGATCGGCCGCGCTCACCGCGCGCGAAATCCCGGCGAGCCCTGCGCCACCGCCGCCCGCCTGAATCGCGTACAGGAACACGAGCACCGACGCGAGCGCCATCAACGTTCCCTGAAAGACGTCGGTGTACACCCCGGCGAGAATTCCTCCGGCGACGGAATACGCGAGCGTGATCGCCATCCCGAGCCAGATGCCGGTCGTGAGACCAACGCCGAACACGGCGTCGATCACGAGTCCCAGCGCCAGAATGTTCGTGGCCATGTAGCCGGCGACCGCGATCAGAATCGCGACGGCCGCGAGCCCCTGCGCCGAGGGCGACCTGTATCGCGCGCCGATCGCGTCGGGGATGGTGATCAGGCCGCGCACCTCGCCGAGCATCCGCAGCCGCTTCGCGAGCACCCATGCTCCCATCGAGGTAGTGATGGACGCGGAGAGCACCAGATACATCGCGCCGACACCGGAGCCGTACACGAATCCAGGTCCGCCGATGAATGCGAATCCGGAAACCGTCGCGGCCATCGCTGCGAGCGCGAGCGGGAACAGGCCGATCCTGCGACCGGCGACAAAAAAATCCTTCGCGGTGCGCGTGCGCCGGGAAGCCCATACTCCGATGGCTGCCACCACGGCGAAGTAGATCACGGCGACGGCGACGATCGCGGGCTGCGTGACATCGGGCAGCGCTGCGGATTGGATCAGCGCGATCACTTCCATCTTTCCGCCTCAGCGCGGCTCGCCGCCTCGCGCATCCGCTCGATGTCTTCGTCAGAGAGCGTGATCTCGTCGAACGTGACCGCGTAAGCGACCGGCAAAACGAGCACGGGGAGCACACCCACTCCGTACAGCACGATCGCCGCACGGAGCGGGAGCCCGAGCAACAGGCGCTCGCCGGTAGCGGGAAGCAGCAGCGCGGCCGCAAAGGCTGCAAGCAGGATCAGCAGCACGACGACCAGGGGAACCGCGAGTCGTCGAAGTCCGCCCAGTGGACGACCGGCGCGGGCGGCCCCAAGCACGGTGGTCGCGATCATCGAGAGCGAAGTCGCAATCGCCATGACCCAGGCGTTCCATGCGCCGGTTCCTCCGGTCATGATGGCCGCGGCGTACGCCACGCCGATCGCCGCCATGCACAGAACCAGCACCGCGAGCGCGGCACTCTTCGTACGGCTCTCTCGCAGCGGCGCCCCGGCTGTGCTCATCAGGGACCGAATGTAACCTTTTTGGCCCGAATTTCGCCTGTGTGAGGGACATGCATACACGTCATCCTTTCGCACGTCCCGCCTCCATCCTCGTCCTGGCTACACTGATCGCCATTTCGGCGTGCTCGCGAGGCGAATCCGCCAGCGATACCGACTCGGAGACGGCCGCGCCCTGGGCGCCCGAGCAGCTCACTTCAGTCAACGGCGTCCCCGCCGCCGAGATCATGACCGCGATGAAGGCGAAGCTCGCGGAAGAGGCTCCGCCTACCATCGATGGCGAGCAATGGCGCCATGCGAAGGCGCTTTACAAGGCGTACGGCGACAAGCCGCTATGGCTGACGTCGAAGGGATTGCACGAAGCGCGTACCCGCGCGCTCACGGACGCTATTCTCGCGGTCCATTCGGACGCGATGCGCGTGGACGACTATCCGATCGGCCGGCTCGCTACCGCGCTGGCGGCTGTAAAGGGCTCGGACAAGGCGACTGCCGACCAGCTCGCCGAGGCGGACGTCGTGCTTACGGCTTCGTACGCGGCCCTGGGCGAGGATCTCCTCACGGGGCAGATCAACCCCAAGACGGTTGCCCAGAGTTGGTTCGTCGATCCGCAGGAAGAGAATGTGGACAGCGCGCTCGTACGGGGGCTGCGCATCGACGCGCTCGACAGATCGCTGGCCACGATGCGGCCGCAGGACTCGGACTACCAGGCGCTGCGAATCGAACTCGACAGATACCGGAAACTGGTTCTGGCAGGCGGGTGGCCAAAAATACCGCTAACGAAATCAGTGAAGCCGGGCGAGCGGATCAGCCCCGCGGTCGCCACCGCATTGCGCACGCGGCTCACCGCGCAAGGGATCGCCATCGCGGGCGCGCCACAGGGCGATACCTCTCGGGCGGCCGCGACTGCGCCGGCAGCCACCTACGATCGCTCGCTCGCTGGAGCCGTCGCGGAATTTCAGGCGCGGAGCGGAATCGTCGTGGACAGCATTCTGGGCGGAGGAACGCTCGAGGCGCTGAACATGCCGGCCCAGTACCGGTTAGCACAGATCGCGGCGAACATGGAGCGCTACCGCTGGCTCCCGCGCACGCTCGGCTCGAAGTACATCTTCGTGAACGTTCCGGCGTTCCGGCTACAAGCTTACGATGCAGGTAAGGTGGTGCTGGAGATGAAGATTATTGTAGGTGAGGAGTACGAGAATCGCGCGACGCCCGTGTTCAGCGATTCCATGGAGTACGTGGTCTTCAGGCCGTACTGGCTCGTTCCTACTGGAATCGCGCAGAAGGAAATCTTTCCGAAGGGGCAGGGTTACCTGGCCGCGAACAACATGGAGGTTTACACCGCGCAGGGAGAGACGCGCGTGAGGCAGCGGCCCGGCGAGAAGAACGCGCTGGGGCTGATCAAGTTCATGTTCCCGAACGATTTCGCGATCTACCTGCACGACACGGCGAACCCCGAACTGTTCGATAAGGACGTGCGCGGGTTCAGCCACGGCTGCATACGAGTCCAGCACCCGGACCGGCTCGCCAATTTCGTGCTGGGTTGGCCGGTGGACAGGATCAACACCGCCATGAACAGCGGAGAGGACGACACCACGGTTCGATTGCCGAGCAAGATTCCCGTGTACATCGCGTACGTCACGACGTACATGCGGGATAACCGGCTTTACTTCGGGAATGACCTATATAGCCGCGATGACAAGCTTGTAGAGGCGGTGTCGGCCGCGGCGATGCCGACGACGAAGGCGGTTGAGGCGGTGCAGGCGCTGAGGCGGATCGCGGAGCGGTAACGATGACGCTGCATTCGTGAATCAAGAGCATACGCGGCGCGGTCTATGCAATTGAGATCAGCGGTAATTCTCATTCACAAGACACGGAGGTTGACATGGCAGACCGCACTGGACTTTCAGACGACACCCGGGACAAGCACCCCGGTGCAGGCGAACAGATCGGTGAAGGCGTCGGCGGGATCGGCGGTACGCTCGCAGGAGCGGCCATCGGCTCGGTCGGCGGGCCCATAGGAGCTGTCATCGGCGGTATCGCCGGCGCGCTGGGCGGCTGGTGGGCGGGTGAGAAGGTCGGACGCGCCGCCGAGGACTTCGGCGATCACGAGCCGCGCTACCGCGAGCATTACGATGCCAACCCGTCGAGCGATGTGGATTGGAACACGGCGCGCACGGGCTATGGCCTGGGTCACGTGGCCGGTCGCAATCCTACCTACCGCGGCCGCGACTACGACGAGGTCGAGACGGATCTTCGCAGGGGATGGAAGGACAAGGATCGCGATTTCGATACTATGCGCCCGTACGTGAGACACGGGTACGATCGCACGTCGAA
>JBPCJJ010000118.1:0-34042 GCA_051005405.1 Gemmatimonadaceae bacterium
CGAATCCGCGCATACTCGCGCCTTCCATAGCCGTAATACTCCCAGATTGCGTGCCCCGGGCTGACCGCGCGGGCGGCCTGAACCGCAAGCCCCTCATTCACGACCAGCTCGCGAAGCGCGACGCTCCGCCCGGTTTCCCAATACGAGTAGTTGCCGTTGGCCTCCGAGATGGCCTGCTTCATGTCGCTGCGGCTCTCGGGCGACGTGTAACGCACCGCGTGCGCCAGTTCATGCGCGAGCCAGAGCGGAATCAGCTCCGGATCCAACCCGAGTCCCTGCGTATCGGGATTCGCAATGCTCGTGAAGTGCTCCAGGCACACGAAAGCGACGCCACGTCCGTTTACGACGAGCTCGCCGGCGTTCGCGGCGCCGACGCCGACCATCAGAACGATGTCAATGTCGCTGTCGATCTTGAGAATCGCCCGGCACTTCTCCTCGGCTTCACGCGCCAGCGCGACGACATCGCGGCGCTCGAGCATCGTGCGAAGATCAACGCGGTTTGCGTTGACGGTAGCGCGAACAACTTCATGGAAGTGCGGTCCCCGCGGATCCAGCACATAGTTGTGCCAGTACGCTTCGAGCAGGGGGCGATGGTTTTCGAAGTATCGGAGGTAAGCGGCGACGCGATCAGAGCTGTTGTGAACTGCAAAGAAATCGGGCAACAGATTGATCAGCATCCTGTCCCAGGCGCGAGGTGGCGTGCGTCAACACAGGCACTGTAAAAAGACGCGGGAAGATACGCCACGCAAATTTTTGGAACAAGGGGAAAACTTTAAATCATGAAAAAATTTTCTTATCGCGTTCCAAACAATCGATCGCCCGCGTCGCCAAGCCCAGGAAGAATGTATCCCACAGAATTAAGTTCTCTGTCGAGCGCTGCGGCGTAGATGGATACATCGGGATGCGCTTCGGCAAGACGTCCGACACCTTCGGGCGCAGCGACGAGGCAGAGAAACCGAATTCGTTCGGCGCCGGCTTTCTTGAGCGCGGAAACGGCAGCGACTGCGCTCCCACCGGTCGCAAGCATTGGATCCAGCACGAAGAACTCGCGTTCCGGAGCATCGCCCGGAACCTTGAAGTAGTAGTCTACTGGCTTGAGAGTGTCGTGATCGCGATAGAGTCCGATGTGTCCTACGCGCGCGGCAGGGATGAGGCGGAGAATTCCTTCCACCATTCCGAGGCCCGCGCGGAGTATCGGCACCAGGGTCAGCTTCTTCCCCGTTATCCGCGCGCCTACCGTTCGCTCGAGCGGCGTCTCGACATCCATCGGCGCCAATCCAAGCTCGATGGTTGCCTCATAAGCCATAAGCATCGCTATTTCGTCGACGAGCTCCTTGAACACCTTCGTCGGAGTTTCCCTGTCCCGCAGAATCGTCAGCTTGTGCTGAATCAGCGGATGCCGGATAATTGACAGCGATGGAAACTCCGGGGCTCGCTCGATGGTCATTTGAGTTCGCGTTGAAGCCGTTTCCTGAAGGCGGTTCCTGGTGCAGTGAACGCAAACCAGGCACCGATAACCATAATCCGCTGTCCTAATGAGAGAATATCAGGCAGTCGTCGTCAAGCTGACGCGCAAAACCCAGGAAGACGAGGACTCTCTGACCGATCTCTTCAATGAAAGAAGCCGGAGCGGGTGGGAGCCAGCCTTGATGGCACAGGATGAGCATCGCCTGACGATCATCTTCCAGCGACAGGCCACAGTCGAGGGAGTTCCTTAGGAATCCTCAACAGCCAACAGAAGCCAACAGCTCATGGAAATAACCTTCGTCGGCGCGGCCCGGGAAGTAACTGGCTCCTGCCACGTCCTCAAGGTAGGCGGCCGGACGGTTCTGCTCGATTGCGGCATGTTCCAGGGTGCGCGGCAGTTATCCGCCGAGAAGAATCGGTCGCTGCCGGTGCCGGTGGCAGAGATCGACGCGGTCGTTCTCTCGCACGCGCACATCGATCACGCCGGCCGGCTGCCCTTCCTGGTTCGCGAGGGCTACGCCAAACAGATATTCGCGACACCGGCGACCAGGGACCTGTGCGCGGTCATGCTGGCAGACTCAGCGCACATACAGGAGAAGGACGCCGAGTTCCTCGCCAAGCGAAAAAAAGAGTTCATCGAGCCGTTGTACGGATCGCGCCACGCGGTCCGTACGATCGAGCTTATGGTGGGGCAGCCGTACGGAAACACGTTCGACGTCGTCCCCGGAGTTCGGGCGACGTTCATCGACGCGGGCCACATCCTCGGCTCGGCTTCGGTCATTCTCGACTGCACGGAGAACGGCGAGAGCAAGCGATTGGTGTTCTCGGGCGATATCGGGCGAAACGGACTCTCCATCATCCGCGATCCGCAGATCCCGACCGGAGCGGATACGGTGATCATGGAATCCACATACGGCAACCGTGACCACGAATCGGTCGCCGACGCGCGGTCACGTCTCGCGGCGGTAGTGCGCGAAACAGCGGCCCGTGGCGGGAGGGTGATGATCCCTGCGTTCGCGGTCGGACGAACGCAGGAGCTGATCTATAGCCTGCACGAGCTCTATAAAGAGGGTGCCATACCGGCCGTTCCGATCTACGTGGACTCTCCGCTCGCGATAGACACGACGAGCGTATTCGAGATGCACCCTGACACGTTCGACCAGACCGAGGATCTGGTGAGCAAGGTCGCCGAGCTGTTCCAGTTCGACCTGATACGCTACACTCGTAGCGTCCAAGACTCGAAGGCACTTTCGGCGACCAACGGACCGATGGTGATCATTGCGGCGTCAGGGATGGTCGAGGCTGGCCGGATACTGCACCATCTCGCGCAGGGAGCTTCCGATCCCAGGAACACGATCCTGATCGTCGGTTTCCAGGCCGAGCATACGCTCGGGCGGCGGATCGTCGAGCGGCGGCCGGGAATCAAGGTTTTTGGCGAAGAAGTTCAACTGAAGGCGAGGGTGGAGGTGATCAACGGGTACAGCGCGCACGCCGATCGCGGCGAACTGTCCCGGTGGCTGGAGGGCGTCCGCGACGGATCGCCCACATTGCGCAGCGTGTATCTGGTCCACGGCGAGCCGCCTGCTCAGGATGAGCTCACGACGTCGCTCGCTGCAAAGGGCTTCACCGTTTCCAGTCCGGCGCCCGGCACTACAGTCACTCTCTAAAACGGCGAATAGCTTTCGCTGGTGGCAAGTAAACTTCTAATTCTTTTCCGGCTGGCGGCCGTGGTCTTCCTGACCTTCGTCGCGCTTTGGATCGCTTCGGCCCTGGCCGTGTTCGTATTCGCCGGGCGCGACAACGCCCGCCCCGCCGACGCGATAGTGGTGCTGGGCGCGGCGCAGTACGACGGCCGTCCATCTCCAGTGCTGAAAGCGCGGATCGATCATGCGCTGACCCTGTTCAACCGGAAGCTTGCCCCGCGGCTGATCGTCACCGGAGGACGGGGCGAAGGTGACACGACGAGCGAGGCGGCTGTCGCTCGGAATTACGCCATGCGGCGGGGAGTGGCCGATAGCGCGATCCTGCTCGAGTCCGCTGGCCGTACGACCGAGGAGTCCATTCGTGGCGTTGCCGCGATCCTTGAAGCCCGCGACCTGAGCAGCGCGGTTCTGGTGAGCGATCCTGCGCATATGTTCAGGCTCTGGGTTCTGGCGAACAGATTCGGCATCACTCCGCATACATCGCCCGCACAGACGAGCCCCATGACTCAGAACAGGCGTGCGCGCTGGCGCTACATGTTCCAGGAATCGATGAAAGCGCCAGCGGCGCTGTTCCTCGAGGAATCGGTGGCTGCGAGGCTTCTCCCGCCGGTGAGAAGGATCATCCCCGACGAGATATCGCCGTAGGGGTAGCCGGCGTCAGCAGTTATTCCAGCGCCCGCTCCATCCACGCCCAGTACGACGATCGCTCCGGACCGCCGAGATCGTTATGGCTCGCGTCTTCCACGATGAGCAGCTCGCCCTTGTTCCTGGCGGCGGCGAACACCGCGCGGCCCATCTCCACGTTTATCACGCCGTCGGTCGTTCCGTGGGTAACCCACACCGGCGCCTCGATCGCGGCCACCGCCGCGCGCGAGTCGTAATGGACGCGCGAGATCAGCCTGAACGCCAGGGCGAGCGGCGGGGTGATGACTCGCCCCGCCATTTCGCGCGCCGAAGTGAACGGAGCCTGCAGCAGCAAGGCGCTGGGCTCGTGCTTGAGTGCCAGCTCTGCGGCCACAGCGCTGCCAAGCGAATGCCCGAAAAACGCGATGCGGGCGGAGCTGCCGGCCATTTCCCGAACGGCGACGTAAGCCGCTTCAGCATCGAGCAGGCTCGCCGCGTATGTCGGCTTACCGCCGAGACCTGCGTATCCGCGATACTCGGCCACCACTACCGCGTAGCCGGTCCGCTCTTGAACCTGCCGGGCCCACGGTACCTGGAGCGCGGCGAGGTCGGCGTTGCCGTGAAAGCACAGGAGAACACCAGGCGCATCGCGCACATCGCCGACGACGTACGCGAAGAGCTTCTGGCCATCGGCTGCCGCGTAGTCGAGCCGGTCAACGCCGCTGACGGCCGGGTACGGCGGGCCCTGCGGAAAGAAGACCAGCTTCTCCTGCCCCCACCAGATCAGCGTGAGCAGCAACGCCGTGACACCGGCCACCATGACCAGCGCAGTCAGCATGAGTCGCGCGAACCGTGCGGCTGCGCTCAGACCTTCGCCGCCGCCACTACTCGCGAGTCCTGACGCCGGACGAGTATGCCTGATGGAGCTGCTTGTAGATTGGGCCCGGCCGGCCGTCACCGATCGCCGCTTCATCTACCTTCACGATCGGATACAGCTCGCGTAGCGAACTCGTGTAGAACATCTCGTCCGCAGAGTCGATCTCGACGCGCTCCACTGGTCGCTCTTCGACGGCCAGCCCCCGCTCGGCGGCGATTTCCAGCGTTACCGCGCGTGTTATCCCGGGAAGGATGCCGCACGTGAGCGGCGGGGTGATGAGCCTCCTCCCTTTGATGAATACGACGTTGCTTATCGGGCCTTCGGCGACGTGCCCTTCTATGTCGAGAAACAGCGCGTCGTCGAAGCCCGCGCTACGGGCTGCTGTCAACGCGATGACCGCTTCTGCGTAGGCGAGAGTTTTAAGTCCGGAAGTCACCGAATATTCGTTGCGTCGCCCCTTCGCGATCTGCACTGAGCTGCCGACCTCGTACATCGCGGGAGGATTCGGCGGCATTCTCGACGCTACGACAACCACGGTCGGCTCAACGCCTGGGGTCGGCGGCAAGCCCAGGTCGCCGACACCGCGGCTGACCGTCAGCCTTATCGCGGCGTCGCCCCAGCCTTGTTCCAGCCCGGCGCGTGCGCCGGTCAGGACGTGCTCGCTCAGATCCGGGAGCGCGAGCCCGAGGGCTGTGGCACCGCCGGCCATTCGTTGCATGTGACGCGATAGGAATGCGACGTGCCCTTCATAGGAGCGCATCGTCTCGAACAAACCGTCGGCGCGATTAAAACCGCGGTCGAGCCCGGAGATATGCGGCGCGGAAGGGTCGACCTGCTTTCCATTTACCCACATCAGCGTTTCAGCCATGCGGTTTAATTTACGTCGATGCGAATTCCGATAGAAACGCTGACGTTGGACAACGGATTGCGCGTGGTGCTATCGGAAGACCACACCGCCCCCATCGTCGCGGTAAACCTCTGGTATCACGTAGGCTCGGGGAACGAGCGGCCAGGCCGCACGGGATTCGCGCATCTGTTCGAGCACATGCTGTTTCAAGGGTCGGAACATGTCGCGGCAAACGAGCACTTCGAGCTGGTCGCCCGCGCCGGCGGCACGCTCAACGGCTCGACCTGGCTCGACAGAACGAACTACTACGAGACGGTTCCCTCCAATCAGCTTGCGCTGGCTCTCTGGCTTGAGGCCGACCGGATGGGTGCGCTCCTTCCGGGGATGACGCAGGAAAAGCTCGACACGCAGCGCGACGTCGTAAAGAACGAAAGGCGCTGGACGGTGGACAACCAGCCGTATGGGACGTGGTGGGAAAAGCTCCCGGCTCTTGCTTATCCCGTCGCGCATCCATTCAACCACTCGCTCATCGGATCGTTCGAGGATCTGGACGCGGCGTCGCTTCCGGACGTGTCGGAGTTCTTCGCGACGTACTACACGCCGGACAATGCGGTGCTCTCGCTTGCGGGGGATTTCGAGCGCGACGATGCGGTCCGTTTGATCGAGCAGTACTTCGGCTCGATCCCGCGTGGCTCCGGAAAGCCGCCGCTCGCCGAGACCGCGCTGCCACCGGTGTTCGGATCGCCGTTGCGCGAGGTCGTGCAGGACAACGTCACGCTTCCGCGGCTCTATCTCGCGTTCCGGTCGCCTCCGTTTGGCTCCGCCGAGCACTACGCTGCTGGAGTGTGTGCGACGATTCTCGGGACGCGCAAGTCCAGCCGGCTCCAGCGATCTCTAATAATGGAACAGCGGATCGCGGCTGAGGCGAGCGCATTCACCTTCGACCTGGCGAAAGGCGCTGACCTTTTGGTGGTCGACGTCCTCGCGTTGCCGGGGGTGTCCGCGGACGCGCTCGAGGCCGCAGTAACCGAGGAGATCGACCGGATTCACCGCGACGGCGTGACCGAGGAAGAAGTCGCGCGCGCGGTCGCTCTCATAGAAACGGGCTGGACCCTCTCCATGGAATCGGCCGCTGACCGCGCCGACAAGCTGTCCATGTTCGCGACGTACTTCGGCGACCCGGGGCTGGTCAACGACCAGGCCGACAAGTATCGCGAGGTTACGAGCGAGAGTGTATCACGCTTCGCGCGCGAGCGACTAGGCCCCGACAATCGCGCCACGTTGTTGTACGTTCCGAACGAGGCCACCGCCGAGGCTGCCGCATGACGGTCGCCGTTCGTCCGCAGCCAGGTCCGCCCAGACCTTACAACTTTCCCCCGTTTGAGCGCGCGCGCCTATCGAATGGCGCGCGGCTGCTCGTGGCGGAGATCAACAAGCTTCCCATTGTCAGTGTCACGGTCGTGATCAATGCGGGCGCGGAGTCCGATCCACCGGGCAAGGAAGGGCTCGCCCAGTTGACGGCGCGTGGACTCGTAGAAGGAACGCGGTCGTCGTCGTCGCTGGAGATCGCGGGCCGCATCGAGAAGCTTGGCGGAGTGATCGATTCGGATGCAGGGTGGGATTCTGCGCGGATAAACCTTACCTGCCTATCGCGGCACCTGGACGAATCGCTCGGCGTGCTGGGCGAGATCCTCACGACGGCGAGCTTTCCGGAGCGCGAGGTCGAGCGGTTGCGTGAGGAGCGGCTCGCGGAGATCGAGCAGATACGATCCGAGCCTCGCGGGCTGGCCGAAGAGGCGTTCGTGCAATTCGTGTATGCTCCGGATGCGCGGTACTCGATCCCTCCGGGCGGGTCGCAGGAATCGGTCGCCGCGATCACCCGGGACGACGTTGTGCGGCACCACGCCGATCAATACACGCCGGGGAACGCATCGATCGTAATAGCGGGCGACGTCTCCGTCTCCCGCGCGACGGTGGCGATCGAGCGGGCGCTGGGGAGCTGGTCGGGGAGCGTCGCAGAACGCGCCGATACACGCGTGACCCCGGCGACCGGTGGCAGACGCGCGCTGCTGGTCGTCAAGGAAGGCGCCGCGCAGTCCGAGCTGCGCATCGGCCACGTCGGACTTCCCCGCTCTCATCCCGACTATTTCCCTTTCAGCATCATGAACGCTGCCCTCGGCGGCGTGTTCTCCTCGCGCATCAACCTCAACCTGCGCGAGCGCCACGGCTATACGTACGGCGCGCATTCCATCATCGACTGGAGAAAGGCCGCCGGGCCGTTCGTGGTCTCGACCGCGGTCGGAACGGACGTAACCGCGGATGCCGCGCGCGAGGTTCTCGGCGAGCTCGATCGAATTCGCGAGGGCGAGATCACCGCTGACGAGCTGTCGCTGGTCACGAGCTATCTGCAGGGAGTGTTTCCGATCAGGTACGAGAGCACCGGCGCGATCGCGGGAGCGCTCGCGAACCTCGTTACGTACGATCTGCCCGACAGTTACTACGACACGTATCGCGATCGCGTCGCGGCCGTGACGACCGCCGATGTCCTCCGCGCTGCGCGCGAGCACATTCGACCGGAAGAACTGCGGGTGGTCGTCGTGGGTGACGCTTCGCTGCGCGAAAGGCTGGAAGAGATGCAGATCGGCGCCGTAGAGGTGCGCGCCGAGGCCGCCGAGATTCGCCCTTAGGCGGGCCGCGCGCGCGGCAAATCGCCGAATCCGATCTCGCGCACCGTCGCCTTACCTCAGCTCTCGTGCGGTGATCGTCCGCGTCCATAGCAGCGCGCCTGCGGTGTCGTGCACGGATATTTTCATCGATCTATCCGTGCGCGGGCCGCTGAAGTCGAGCAACGCAAAATTGCGCTGTGTCACCAACGTTCCCGGAACGCTGGCCGCGTTGGCCTTTCCGTTCGTGAAAGCGCCGGCGGACAGCGGCGAGATGGTGATGTCGTACAGCGGATACGTTCCTTCGCGCTCCAGGCGCGTCAGCTCTGTGAGATGCCGGTCGCCCGAGACGAATAGCACTCCGGGAATCTTCTCCGCTGTGATCGCGTCGATCAGCGCCTGCCTTTCCTCCGGATAAGTCGCGAAGTTCTCGAACTCGGCGGCGGGGCTCATGGCCTGCCCGCCGAGGGCAACGATCTTGAATGGAGCTGAGCTTGCGGTCAGCGCGTCAATAATCCATTCGAGCTGATGGGCGCCGAGCAGCGTCCGCTTGCCGGATTCATTGCGATCATTTGGCGATCTGAAATAGCGACCATCCAGCAGGAAAAACTCGACGTCTCCCCACTGGAACATCGTCGTAACTCCAGGCTTCCCGCCAACTCCGTACGTGGGATTCCCCCAGAACAGCTTGAATGCCTCGAGTGATTTGTCTTTGTGCACCCACGAGCGGTCGCTGTTGTTGGGGCCGAAGTCGTGGTCGTCCCACGTCGCGTAGTGATGCGTGCTCGCAAGCAGCGGCTGCAGCTCGGGTATGCCGCGCGAGTGCGTGTATCGCGCGAGAATGCCCGTGCGTGTGTACCAGTCGGCCTCCCGCAGATACACGTTGTCGCCGAGCCAGAGCATCGCGTCAGGTCGCATGCGGCCGATAGTGCCGAATATCTCGAGCCCTCCACCGTACGGCGCGCCCGGCCGGTCGTATATCGGCTCGTTCACATAGGCGCAGCTTCCGAGAGCGATGCGGAAGCTCGGCGGGTCCCCGCGCCACTGCCAGAGCGCCTGCGTCTGAAAGCGAAGCGGATACGGACGGCTTACGCGCTGTCCGTTCACCATGACTTCGTAGCTGTACACCCTGCCCGGCTCGACGCGATCCGCGATCTGCTTGGTCGTGTACGCGTCAGCGGAGGTGGTCATGGCACCTGCCGTGCGATGACGAATGCCGGGTGCGACGGAATCCCAATAGACGAAATGCACGTTCGCGGCCCCGGTGGTCTGTGCCCAGAGCATTACTTCGCGCATCTCCGAGTAGCCGAGCATCGGTCCGGAGCGGATCGTTACGGCAGCTGAAGCAGATCGTGCTTGCGCGTGAACGGACGTCGCGGACGTCGCGGAAGTCAGCACGAGTCCGACGAGTCCGACAAGGAGTCCGAGTACTTGCGGGAAGCGTTTCATTCGCATGTTGGCTAGGAGGGAATCCCGGGGATCACTATGAAAAATGACGTGTTAATCTCATCGACGCGCCTGTATGAAGGAAAGATCTTCAACCTGAGTCTGGATCGGATCCGGTTTCCCGATGGCAGCGAAGGGGAGATGGCCGTGGTCCGCCATCCCGGCGCGAGCGCGATCGTGCCCTTCCTGAGCGATCCGCGAGGACCCGACCCCGACCTGTTGTTGCTCCGGCAGTACCGCTACGCCGCCGCCGGCTACCTGTACGAGATCCCCGCTGGGAGACTGGATCCGGGCGAGATGCCGATCGACTGTGCACACCGCGAGCTTAGAGAGGAAACCGGATGCACCGCGACAAGTGTCGAAGAGATGTGCGCGCCGCTGATGACGCCGGGCTTCGCGGACGAGAAAATCCACATTTTCATGGCGACAGGGCTGACACGCGGTGAAACAGCCTACGAGGCGGATGAGTTCGCGGAGGTGCAAGTCATAAAGCTGTCGCGGGCGCTGGCCATGATAGATCAGGGGGAGATCGTAGATGCTAAGTCGATGATCGGAATCCTTTTCGTAGCAGGATTCAGAGCCGGGCGATAACTGCGCTGCGCGCTGCGCGCTGCGTACTGCGTGCTGCGTGCAAACGACCCGAGGGGGCACACTATATAGTAGTGGCCCCAGAATTCGGTCATTATGGCTGGTGCCATTAACAACGCTCTTTCCGGGGCGTCCAAATTGTTCCATGGGTGTCATCGAACAAGGACACAGGGGAGCACCCAGGTTTAGTCAAAGCAGCGTATATCGTTGTTGCAAAAGAAGTTAGGCCGGTACCGCAACGCGGCACGACCGATGCTATATACTACCGCCGAAGCACCCCCGTCCGCCCGCGGACCCGGGAACCAGCAGAAAAGGAGCCCAGATGGCCACAAGCATTGTCCGCAAGCAGTTGATCACCACCCCGGCTGTCTCCGTTCGCGAACAGCTCAAGCTCATGGACGACTCCGGTGTCGTCACGGCTTTCCTGGGCGGAGAGGAGCGGGCGTTCGAGGAGCTGGTCGTGAGGTATCAGACCCGACTGCTCAACTTCATCTACCGGACGGTCGGCGATCGGGAGCGCGCCGAGGACCTGGTTCAGGAAGTGTTCATCCGGGTGTATCGCCATTTGCACCGGTTCGACCGTTCCAAGAAATTCTCGACCTGGGCGTATACCATCGCCTCGAACCTCGCGAAAAACGAGCTTCGGAACCGGTCGCGGAACCCGTTGGTTCTGTTCCAGACAGTGAAGAAGAACTGGCAGGACGAGGATCGTCCGCTCGAGTTCGAGGACTCGACGACCCGGCCGGACGACATGTACAGGAAGCGGCACCTCCGACAGGTCGTGGAAGATTCCGTGGCGAAGCTGCCGGAGCACCATCGGGACGTTTTCGTCCTGAGGGAGCTGGAGGGGAAGTCCTACGAGGAGATCGCCGAGATCACGGGCTGCAACCTTGGCACCGTGAAATCGAGACTTAACAGGGCGAGAAACAGTTTCGCGGAGATCGTAGCGCCGGAACTGGAATAGCGCCAACTTCGGGAACCGGGGTACCCTTGTCGGGTACCCTAACCCGAACCTGTTGGCCCCCCTGTAGCGAGTACACATGGACTGCCGCACCTTTCGAGCACAGCACGTCGGCTTCGTCGACGATGTTCTCCCCGGAATTCACATAGTACAGATGCAGCGGCATATCGCCGAATGCGCGCCGTGCGCCCGTCACGACGCGCTGATTCGCCGGTCGCTGATGCTTTTCCGCAACATGCCCACGCTCGAGTGTTCGCCGGGCTTTACGGAGCGGGTCAACGACAGCATTCGCGCGCTGAACGATGCCCCGCAGCTGAGGTCGGCGTCGTTTTTCACGCCGGGAAACACGCTCGCGGCCGTGGTAGCGGCGGGTATCGTCGTTTTCTCGGGTGTGAATATTCTGTCGGAGAGCGATGCCCCCCTCTCGCACGCCCCGGTCGTGGCCATGATACCCGCCCAGGACAGAATGCCGCTCGAAGAATCCCTCATGGATACGCACGCAATGCTCGCGTCCGTCTCTATGGGGATCCCGATCTGGCCCGCCGCGCTGATGGTTGAGCAGGCCCAGATCCAGTTCGCCAACTCAGCGTTCAGCTTGACGAATCTCACGCGTTAGCAGCTAGCGGTATATTGGGAGCGATGTCGCAAGCCGCGTCCAGATCGCTCCAGGCAATCGTCAGGAACCGCCAGTTCGACCCCGCCTATTACATCCACGGCGAGGACGAATATCAGAAAGAAGCCGCCGTCCGGCAGTTGGCCGACGCCGCCATCGATGTTGCGGGCAGGCCGTTCAACTTCGAGGTCAGGCGCGCATCGGAGCTCGACTCTGAGTCGCTCGATGTATTGCTGAGCACGATGCCGATGTTCTCCGAGAGGCGCGTAGTCGTCCTGCAGGATCCCGCCGCTCTCAAGAAGCAGACGCGATTCGTGCTGGACAGGTATCTGGAGGCGCCGGCGCCCGGCACCAGCTTGATCATGGTTGCGGCAAGCGGCAAGTCCGACCGCGCGCTGATGGAGCGGTCGACGGAGCTCAAGTTCGATCCGCTGACTCCGGCTCGCGTGCTCAAGTTCATCGCCCACCACGCGCGCGAAAAGCTCAACGCCTCGATCACGCCGGCTGCCGCCGAGTTGTTGCATAGCGTGGTCGGCTCGGATCTGCACGAGCTGACCACGGAGCTGGACAAGCTGGCGAGCTACGCGTCCGGCGGCGAGATCGACGAGACCATCGTCGCCGACGTCATAGGCGTGCGACACGGCGAGACGCTCGGCGATCTCATGGATGCGATCGCGGATCGTGACCCGGGACGCGCGCTTGCCATGCTCCCGCGCATACTGGCGCAACCGAAAACCACCGGCGTGTCCATCGTGATGGCGCTGGCCAACCAGACGCTGGCTATGGCTTGGGGACGCGCCAAGCTCGACAAGGGGATGTCGGTCACGAGCCTCGAGCGCGAGTACGTCGGCCTGTTGAAGAGCGCGGGCTGGCTGATGCTTCCGAAATCTTTTGACGGAGCCGCAAGAGTCTGGGCGCGCGCGACGGACGACTGGTCGGCGGACGCCCTGCGTCGGTCGCTCGAGGCGCTGCTCGCCGCGGACATGGCGTTGAAGGAGACGGGCGTCGCTTCGAATGAACAGATACTGGCCGGATTGGTACTGAGTATGTGCGCGTCTGGTACGAGCAGGTTAGCGGCATGAACCGAACTCACAGCTGCCAGCCGCCAGCTATTAGCCACCAGCTGCTAAGACGAACCAACAGCATTCTCGAGCGCGGAGTGATTGTATGAAACCCTATTTACTGACGGCAATTCTGTTGGCAGGCGTCGCCGCCGACACACACGCGCAAGGCACCCCGGACCCCGCATATCTGAGAGCGCAAGCCCTGGTAAGCGAAGGACAGGGCGCGCAGGGTCGCGCGGTTGTCGATTCGATGTACCGGATCACGGGGCCGGCTTCGGGAGAGCGCGCCGAAGCGTTGTTCTGGCGGGCGAGTCTTGCCGCAACAGCCCTCGATGCAGAGCGCGACTATCGCGCCATCGTCGTGGACTACGCGACGTCGCCGCGAGTCGAGGACGCGTTGCTCCGCCTCGCGCAGCTCGAGCTCGCGCGCGGGGATCGCGACAGCGCGCTCCGCCACGTACAGCGCCTCTCTGCCGAGTATCCCAATAGCGGGCAACGCGCGCGCGCCAGCTACTGGACCGCGCGAGTGCAGTTTGACAGGAACGATCTGTCGGCTGCCTGCGCGGCGAACGCCGACGCGCTCGCACGCGTCGCTACCGCTGACATAGAGCTCAGAAATCAGATCGAGTACCAGCAGCAGCGGTGTCGTGGCGTTACGGTGGCGGCCGCGACGAATCCCCCTGTCGCGAGTCAACCCCCGGCTCGTGTAGCCCCTCCGCCGGCGCGTGACATCACGCCGTCGATTCCCCTGGACGCGGAGATCTCCGCTTCGCCCGCCGGTTCGCGCATGCAGTCGTTCGCAGTCCAAGTGGCGGCAACGAACACGCGCGCGGGCGCGCAGGCGATCGTCAACCGCATGAGGACCCGCGGATACGAAGCTCGCATAGACGGAACGTCGGCGCCGTTCCGTGTGCGGGTGGGGCGTCACGCGACGCGCGCCGCAGCGACGCGCGCGCTCGCCGAGATGAAGAGCAAGGGGATAGACGGTTTCGTTGCGACGATAGAAACACCCTGAACAGCCGCCTCCTTACGTGGTGACACGCACGATTTCAGCTCCGGCGCCCGCGGCCACGCCGCTGATGCAGCAGTACCGGGAGATCAAGGCGGATCACCAGGACGCCATCCTGTTTTTCAGAATGGGTGATTTTTACGAGATGTTTTACGAGGACGCTGAAGTGGCGTCCCGGACTCTTGGGCTGACGCTCACCTCGCGCAACAGCGGGGGAGCCGCCGCTGTGCCGCTGGCGGGTGTGCCGGTCAAGGCGGCGAGCGAGTATCTGCGCCGCCTCGTGCAGAGCGGATTTCGCGTCGCGATTTGCGAGCAGATCGAGGACCCCAAGCTCGCGAAGGGAGTCGTCAAGCGCGCGGTGGTGGAAACGATTACGCCTGGCGCTGCGTTCGCCGACGACCTTCTGGATGGAGCGCGAAGCAATTTTCTCTGCGCCGTGCAGATATTGGACGGAGGCGCGGGCCTCGCGGCCGCGGATATCTCGACCGGTGAAATGCACATGGCGACCGCGGGCGCGGACGACGCCGATGCATTCATCTCGCGGTTCGCGCCGCGTGAGCTGATCGTGCGAAAGCCCGGCACCGCTTCGACGGAGCCGCATCCCCGCGCGCACGACGCGCTGGTGACGGAGCGCGAGCCGTGGGAGTTCGATTCAGCGATGGCGCGGGATGAGCTGGAGCGCCAGTTCGGCGTAGTTTCGCTCGACGGATTCGGGATATCGCCGTCCGACGGGCTCGCCGTCGGAGCCGCCGGCGCGCTGCTTCGATACATGCGGGAGCTGCAGCCGGGAGGGCTTCCCCACCTCAAACCGCCGCGCGTCGAGCGTCCGGGCGTCACGATGCCGCTGGACGAGATGACGCGGCGCAATCTCGAGCTCGTCGAATCATTGCGCGGAGGAACGGACCAGAGCGGTACTCTTTGCAGCGTTCTTGATCGTACTCTGACGCCGATGGGATCGCGGCTGCTGCGCGAGTGGCTGCTGGCGCCTCTTGTCGCGCGCGCGGCCATCGAAGAGCGCTTGGACGCGGTCGCAGCATTCGCCGATCGCCCGCTCGAGCGCGCCACGTTGCGCGGGCATCTCGACGCGGTAAGAGACGTCGAGCGGCTTGCCGCCAAAACAGCCGCCTCGCGCGCCACTCCGCGCGAGCTGCGCTCGCTGGGCGATTCGCTTGCGACGTTGCCGGACATCGCGGCGGTCTTCCCTGCTCTCGCCAGTCGAAATGACTCGGCGTCTTCGGGGATTCTCTCCAAGCTGATCGCCGAATGGGATTCATGCGACGACCTTTCAGGAGAGATCAGGCGGGTCCTGGCGCAGCGTCCCCCCGTCTCGATCGGCGACGAACCGACGATCGCGGGCGGTGTGGATACGGAGCTGGACGAGTTGCGCGCGTTGCGCGACGGTGGCAAGGACGGCATCGCCCTGATACAAGCCGAGGAGCGGGCGCGCACAGGCATCTCCTCGCTGAAAGTTGGATTCAACAGGGTGTTCGGGTATTACATAGAGGTCACCAACAGCAATTCGCATCTCGTCCCGGCGGACTACCAGCGCCGGCAGACGCTGACGGGCGCGGAACGGTTCGTGACACCCGCGCTCAAGGAGTTCGAAGAGCGCGTGCTCTCGGCGAGCGAGCGGATCGAGGCTCGCGAACGCGAGATTTTCGAGGCCTTGCGCTCGCGAGCTGCCGCGGACGTGCGACGCCTGCAGAGAATCGCGCGCGCGGTAGCGGAGCTGGACGTGTTCTCGTCCCTGGCCGAGGTCGCCGAACGCGAGAGCTATGTGCGGCCGGCCATGAGCGACGGATACGCGCTGGCGATCGAGGGCGGCCGGCACCCGGTGGTAGAGCGCATGATGCCGCGGGAGAGGTTCATTCCCAATGACATCGCGCTCGACGAGCACGCGCGCGTCATCATCATGACCGGCCCGAACATGGCCGGGAAATCCACGATCCTGCGCCAGGTAGGGCTAATCGTCCTGATGGCGCAGATCGGGAGCTACGTGCCGGCAAGATCCGCATCCATAGGCATCGTGGATCGTCTATTCACGCGAGTCGGCGCGAGCGACAATCTCGTGCGCGGTCAGTCCACCTTCATGGTGGAGATGGCCGAGACGAGCGCTATTCTGCATTCCGCGACCGAGCGAAGCCTGGTCCTTCTGGACGAGATCGGTCGCGGAACGTCGACATACGACGGGGTTTCGATCGCGTGGGCAGTAACCGAGCATCTGCACGACAAGGTGCAGTGCAAGACGATTTTCGCCACGCACTACCACGAGCTGACGCAATTGGACGAACAGAAGCCCGCAGTTCGCAATTACAACGTGGCGGTAAAGGAAACCGCCGACCGGGTTCTCTTTCTGCACCGCCTGGAGCCAGGGGGCGCGGACCGGTCCTACGGGATCGAGGTCGGACGCCTTGCTGGACTTCCAGCTCAAGTGCTCGCGCGCGCTCGCGAAGTCCTCAAATCGTTGGAGAGCGGGCACATAGTAAGCTCGGGGTCGCGGCGCGGCCCCGTTCCCGCGCCGCAGCTCCCGCTTTTTGCAGAAGAGCCGAATCCGATAATGGACGAGCTGCGTGGGACCGATCCCGACAACCTCACGCCGCTACAGGCGCTCGACCTCGTCGCGCGACTCGTAGACCAGGCGAAGCACGGGTAACTTGATGCATATGAGCTCGCGACCACTCGTCCGATTGGCGCTCGTCGCCGTCGCCGCCCTCCTGGCGTGCAGCAAGGAAGCGGAATCCAACCCGGTCGTCACCGGACATACCGGCCCCAAACCGGAAGTACTTCCCAGGATGATCAACAGCGAGCTTCCGTTCAGGTATCCGCCGGCGCTCTACTCACGGAAGATCCAGGGGAACGTAACCCTGCGGATATTCATCGACGCCGGGGGCAGGGTTGCCGCGGACTCGACCAGGGTGGTCGAAACGTCGAACTATGCCGCGCTCGATTCGGCGGCAGTCAAGGGATCACGCGATCTCAGGTTCGAGCCGGCCCGGCGGAGAAATGAGGCGATGCCCGTGTCGATTCTCTTCCCTGTCTATTTTCGCCATCCGGACGCTCCGGCGCTCCCGGGAGACACGATTCTTCGCCAGCCGACGCGCAGCCAGTGAAGGAGCCCGGCTCGGCCCGGAAGGGGAAGCTGGAGAGCTCGGAAAAGCTCAAGAGGTACGATTCGGTTCTGGACGCCGTCGGATGGACGCCGCTGATCCGGCTGAATCGGGTCACGCGAGGACTAAGAACACCCGTTTACGTGAAGGCCGAATCATTCAACCCCGGCGGATCGATCAAGGACCGCATTGGCCTCCCGATTATCGAGCGGGCGGAGCGGGAAGGGAGGCTCAAGCGCGGCGGGACGATAGTCGAAGCGACCAGCGGAAATACGGGCGTCGGGCTCGCCATCGCAGCGGTCTTAAAAGGATACAAGTGTATCTTCACTATGCCGGATAAGATGTCGCAGGAGAAGGTCCGGCTGCTCAAGGCATACGGCGCCGAAGTGATCGTCACGCCGACCGCCGTCCCGCCCGATCATCCCGAGCATTACCTCGTCATGGCGCGGCGCATAGCCGCCGAGACGCCGAACTCGATCTTCGCGGACCAGTTTTATAACGACGCGAATCCGGAGGCGCACTACGCGACGACCGGGCCGGAGATATGGGAGCAGACCGAGGGGCGGATCACGCATTTCGTGCTGGCCGCGGGAACCGGCGGCACGGTCACGGGCGCGGGGCGCTACCTCAAGGAGAAGAATCCAGCCGTGCGCGTGATCGTGGGTGACCCGGCGGGCTCAATTCTCGCCGAGAAATGGCGGACCAACGGAGCGAGCACAACGGAGGGAACTCCGTACAAGGTCGAGGGCATCGGCCAGGACAAGGTCCCCGGCACGCTCGACCTCGCGCTCGTGGATGAGTTTCACACCGTTGGCGACAAGGAGTCGTTTGCGATGGCGCGCCGGCTGACGCGCGAGGAAGGTCTTTTCTCGGGCGGATCTTCCGGTCTCATGGCACATCTCGCGCTAAAGGTTGCGAAGGAGCTGGACGATCCGGACGCCCTTGTGGTGACACTGCTTCCCGATACGGGCGAGCGGTATCTGTCCAAGCTCTACAGCGACGAGTGGATGCGGGAGAACCAGATGCTCGACGCGGCGCGCGTTTCGCTGGAGGACGTGCTCGTGCGAAAGACCTCGAAGTCGGAAGGAATCGTGAGCACGACTCCGGGCGCTAGCGTGCGGCAGGCGGTCGGCCTGATGTCGTTGCACGACGTATCGCAGCTACCTGTGATGGACGGCGACGACTGCGTGGGCTCGGTGAGCGATTGGGCGCTGTCGCAAAAGACGCTCTCGGATCCGAAGCTATTGGAAGCATCGGTCGCGGACGTCATGGACTCGCCATTCCCGGTGGTGGACGCGAACCAATCGATCGAGGGCATAGTCAAGCTGTTGTCCAAGTCGACTCCCGCGGTGCTCGTGCGCGACGACGGCAGGCTCGGCATAGTGACGCGGTCCGACATGCTGCACTTCATGATGTCAAACTGAGAACGCCTCGGATGAAGATCACGGTATTGCTGGGTGGAGCATCGTCCGAGCGCGATGTATCGATGGCTTCGGGGCTGCGGATCGCGGATGCGTTGCGCGGGAAAGGGCACGACGTGCTGCTGGTGGACCCCGCCAAGGGCCCGATTGATGGCGAGGCCGAGCGTGCGCTGCGCGAGCGCGGGGTGAAGACCACCCCGCCGACGCTCGAGGAGCTGCGGTCGTTCAACGGCGGGACGATCCTCCCGACGCTGACGCAAATGCCCGAGGTCACGGGTGCCGATGTCGTGTTTCTGGCGCTGCACGGCGGTCAGGGCGAGGACGGTACCCTCCAGGCCATGCTCGATATGGCTGGCAAACGCTACACTGGTAGCGGCCATCTGGCGAGCGCCCTGGCGATGGACAAGGAGCTGTCCAAGATCCTGCTAAGGGCGGCGGGGGTGGGCACGCCCGACTGGCTCATGGCGCCGGCAACTGCTGAGGAGGTCCTGGTCAGGCTCGGACTTCCGGTCGTGGTGAAGCCCTCAAAGGAAGGATCGAGCGTCGGACTCACCGTCGTAAAGCAGATCGAAGATCTGGCACAGGCCATCGACGAGGCGTTCCTGCACGACGACGAGGTGATGATCGAAAAATTCATCCCCGGCCGCGAGCTTACCGTCGGAATGCTCGGGGACGAAGCTCTACCCGTCGGCGAGATCATCCCCAAGCACGAGATATACGACTACGAATGCAAGTACACGGCGGGGATGGCCGAGGAGGTTTTTCCCGCCGATATCCCCTCCGCTGTAGCTGCCGACGCCAAGCGGCAGGCGAAGATGGCATGCCGGGCCCTGAAGCTTGGGGGATGCCCGAGAGTCGATTACCGCATGGCTGCGGATGGGTCGTTGTATTGCCTCGAAGTAAACACGTTGCCCGGAATGACCGAGCTGAGTCTCATTCCACAGGCGGCGGCCGCGGTCGGAATTTCCTTTCCCGACTTTTGCGAGAGGATCGCGCTGCTCGCGGCAGGGGAGTGAACTGCGCTGCATGCCGCGTGCTGCGTCCTGGCTTGCGACGATGGATCTGACAGTCAGGAACTTGCCAATCGGTTGTCCAGTATAGGAAAGGATGATGAGGGAGGCGCGGTGACGGGTGAGTTTCAGGAAGAACGGCGGTTCGGGATAACGCCCGCGGTCGGCTGGCTGCTGGCGATCAATATCGGCGTGTTCTTCCTCCAGCTCACGATCTTCGGCGAGCGCAACGTCTTTGGCGCGCTCGGCTTCGAGAGCGTCGTGATGCCGGCCGGCTGGTGGACGATGGCGACGTACATGTTCGTCCACGCGGGGCTCGCGCACCTCGCATTCAACATGTTCGCGCTGTGGACGTTCGGTCCGCGCGTCGAATCCGAATGGACCACTCGCAGCTTCACGGCGTTCTACCTCTGGTGCGGACTTGGTGGCGCGCTCACCCACCTGATCCTGGTGCGCAGCGGCGTGCTGGTCGGCGCATCGGCCGCGGTGTACGGGGTGATGCTCGCCTTCGCGATCCGGTGGCCCGATGAAGAAGTATTCGTCTTCGGACTGATTCCGATGAAGACGAAATGGTTCGTGGGCTGGATGGTCGTCGTGAATCTTGCGCTCGCCGTGGCGTCACAGCGCGACGGGGCAGGGGGATCGGGCATCGCGGCCGTCGCACACCTTGGCGGGCTGGTGTTCGCCTGGGTGTACATCAAAGGGCCCGGCTCCGGCGGGATCGAGCGCTTTCGCCGGCGCGTTGCCGCGATCCCCGACGATGCGGACGAGATGCCACGCGCCGTACCTAAACCGCAGCCGCGCACGCGCGAGAGCGCCGCGAGCCGGACTGATTCGGTCGTTGCGAAGAGCATCGCCATCACGCCGAAGATTCTCCCCCCTCCAGTCGACAGCAGGAAGCGACGCTCAGAGGAATTGAACCAGGTGCTCGACAAGATCTCCAGGTCTGGCGTCGAAAGCCTGAGCCCCGATGAGCGCACGATACTCGAGCGCTTTTCCCGTGAGCTGCGCGGCGGGTAGCGGGCGCGTGGTCGGTGTCGAGGCGGGCTGCCTTCGACAGCTACGCTTTTCAAGGGGTCGGAGTCGCTCGCGTGTGTTGATGTGAGTAGCCCTTGAAAAGCTAAGACGGTGTCTATGGCAGCCCGCCTCGGCACCTCCCCCGGTTGCGTAGCGGCCGCGCAGTCGCGAGACTCCGCTCTCATGCCGCGAGCTGAACTGCTGGAGACGTTCGAGAACCCGCACCCGAAGCGGGATTACGAGATCTATATGGAGACGACGGAGTTCACGTCGCTCTGCCCGGTCGGGGGGATCGAGACGGATGCCGCCGAGCTGGAGCTGCTGCGCGGGGGCGCGCCGGACTTCGGAACCATAAGGATTCGATATGTACCGGGCGCGGCTTGCGTCGAGCTCAAGAGCCTCAAGCTGTATCTGTGGAGCTTCCGCAACGACGGGATTTTCTACGAGAGGGCGGTCAACCGGATTCTGGACGACCTCGTAGAGCGAGTTAAGCCCAAATGGATGGAGGTCGTGGGCGATTTCAATGTCCGGGGCGGAATCAAGTCGGTCATTACGGCCGTCCACGGCAAGCGTTAACCGCTCCCGCCTTGCGCCCGGAGGCGGCCGGGGCGCACCTTCTCCGTTGATCGTGACTACCTGATCGAGCGATCAGAGGCAGACCCGGTCAACCACGACTTCCGGAGATCGTACATGGACTTGCTCACCTGGCTCATCGTTGGACTGATCGCGGGCGTGCTTGCGTCCCTCGTGATGGGTGGAACCGGTTACGGCCTCATCGGCGACATCATCATTGGGATCGTGGGCGCCTTCGTCGGCGGCTGGCTGTTCACACAGCTCGGAGTTGCATCGCCCTTCGGCGGGATAGCCGGCGTGATTTTCGTGGCGTTCATCGGCGCCGTGGTTTTGCTGTTCCTCCTAAGGCTGATTCGGCGGTCGACCAACAAGGTCTGAATCCCGTAGAAACCGCCTCCGGGTAATGGCCGTAGGGAGCCAGGCGCCAATGCCGGCTCCCGCGGCTCCCGGGGTGCTATCAGCGCGCGCCGCAAACCTTTTTCACACTAGTCCGCACTAAGTGCTGGCGGCACACGTCGCCGAGAACCCCCCCTCCACCACCCCCATGACACAGCTTCGTGTAGTATTCCCGGCCATCCTCCTGCTCTCGCAGGTCGCCCTCGGTTGCGCTACCACGAAGACTGCCAAGCCCGCTCCGGGCGGAGCTGTCCCGGCTGGCTCGGCGCAGACCGGTTCCGGCGCGTCCTCCGCGGGTGGCGCCGCAGCCGCTCCGGCGAAGAAGACGATCGCGAGCGCGACGAAGACGAGCCGGAAGGTCGATGGGCTCTTCTCCCTGTACCAGGACACGGCGAACGGCTCGCTGCACATGGTCGTGAAGAAGGACCAGCTCGGCAAGGAATTTATCTACTTCATGCACGTGGTCGACGGTGTGACGTCTGCCGGCTACTTCCGCGGCGCTTTCGCGAACAACGACGTCTTCTCGATCCGGAAGAACTACAACAAGATCGAGTTCGTGACGCAGAACACCGCGTTCTACTTCGATCCCGCGAGTCCCCTGGCCCGCGCGGCGTCGGCGAACATCAGCCCTTCGGTAGTAAGCGTCCAGGAAATCGTCGCCGAAGACGCCGATTCGTATCTGGTGAAAGTCGATGACATCTTCCTCACCGAAGCGCTCGCGCAGGTCAAGCCGTCACCAAATCCGAACGCGCGACCGGGCCAGGATTTCAATCTCGGAAGCCTGAGCAAATCCAAGACCCGGTACGTGTCCGTTCGGAACTACCCGATGAACGCCGACGTCGTCGTCGAGTACGTGTACGAAAACCCCGCGCCGGTAAACCGCGGGGGGTCCGACATCACGGACGCGCGCAACGTCAGTATCTCCGTGCAGCACAGCTTCATTGAAATGCCTTCCAACGGATATACGCCGCGCTATGACGACGCGCGCGTGGGGTACTTCACGGCTCAGAACACGGACATGCTTTCCGCGAGCGCGACGCCGTATCGCGACATGATCACCCGCTGGAAGCTCGTAAAGAAGGACCCCTCAGCCGCAGTCTCGGAGCCGGTGACTCCCATCACCTGGTGGATCGAGAACACGACGCCGCACGAGCTGCGCGAGCCGATTCGCCTCGCGGTGCTGGAGTGGAACAAGCCCTTCGAAGCGGCCGGGTTCCGCAACGCGGTAGTGGTCAACATCCAGCCGGATGACGCGGACTGGGACGCCGGTGACATCAGATACAACGTGCTACGCTGGACCTCCTCGCCGAACCCTCCGTTCGGCGGGTACGGCCCGAGCTTCATCAATCCGCGCACGGGAGAAATTCTCGGAGCGGACATCATGCTGGAGTACGTGTTCATAACGAACCGCCTGAGGCAGGAGCGGCTGTTCAACGCCGCCGGGCTGTTCGCGGCCGATGAAGACGAAGACGTCGACGCGCGGGCAAGCCATTCGCTGATCTGCTCGGCGGGTCACTACCTGCACCTGAACACGATGTTCGGCATGCAAGCGCTGGAGATCACCGGTGCTTCAGAATACGACCAGCGCGAGTACATCAGACAATCCATAGCATACCTGACTCTTCACGAGGTCGGTCACACGCTGGGGCTCAACCACAACATGAAATCGAGCCAGATGCTGACCCCCGCGCAGCTCTCGGACCGCTCGGTCACCTCGGCGAGAGGCCTCACCGGCTCCGTGATGGAATATCCGCTGGTGAACCTCGGCCCCAACGGCGCGGTGGTCGATTACTTCCAGAACACGGCGGGGCCGTACGACTACTGGGCCATCGAGTTCGGCTACTCTCCCGAGTTGGATGATGCGGCGCGCATGAGCGCGCTGCTCGCGCGCTCGACCGAGCCGGATCTTGCATTCGGCAACGACGCCGACGACATGCGCTCGCCGGGCAAGGCGATCGACCCTCGCGTGAACACCAACGATCTGTCGAGCGATGCGATCGGTTACTCGTCAACGCGTATCGACCTGGCTAACGACCTGATGAGACGGTTGCCGACGCGGTTTTCGGCTGCTGGAAAGTCGTACCATGAGATGCGTTCGGCGTTCCTGATCCTGAGTGGCCAGCAGGCCGGCGCAGCGGATGTTGTCACGCGGTACATCGGCGGCGTGTACGTGGACCGCGCGATGGTGGGCCAGCCGGGCGCGACAAAGCCGTTCACGCCGGTGAGCCGAGCAGACCAGAAGCGCGCGATGCAGCTTCTCTCGAGTAGGATCTTCGCGCCTGGCTCGTTCGACGCGGCGTCGGGGCTGTACAGCTACCTCCAGATGCAGCGGCGCGGGTTCGATCATTTCGGCGCGCCGGAGGATCCCAAGATCCACGAGCGGGCGTTGACCATCCATCGGTCGCTGCTGAATCACCTGATGCATCCGCGCACGCTCACGCGTATCACGGATTCTCGTCTGTACGGCAACGAGTACCCGCTGGCCGAGGTGATGACTGACCTGACCGCGGCGGTGTTCGAGGCGGACGCGCGCGGCAACGTAAATACGTTCCGGCAGAACCTGCAGCTCGACTATGTGAATCGCCTTATCGCGATGATCACGCCGCCCACCAAGGCCCCGTTCGACTACCAATCGCAGTCGGCGGCACTGGCAAACCTTCGCTCCATTCAGAGGCTGATCGGCGGTAAGAGCGGCGTCAACGCAGAGACGATGGCCCACACGCGCCATATACTATTCGCGATCGAGAAGGGACTGAGCACGGATTGATGCGCCCCGCTTCCAGAGGAGTACGCAAGCGGTGATTCGTTCAAGATTGGGAGCTGCCGTCGCGTTGTTGGCGACGGCAGTTCTCGCGTGCGGGGCGGCACTGCGAAGCGATGAGCTCCCGCCCGTTTCGGAAACGAATGGGAATTTTGCCTTTGTGAACGTGACTGTGATCCCGATGGATCGCGCCTACGTTCTGGAACAGCAAACGGTCCTTGTTTCGGACGGACTGATACAGGGGATCGGACCGACGACCGGGTTTCCGGCGCGAGCGGGCGACACGATCATTGACGGTCGCGGCAAGTTCCTGATCCCTGGACTCGCCGAAATGCATGCGCACGTCCCGGGCGAGAACGCTCCGGAACAGCTCGTGCGCGACATCATGTTCCTGTATGTCGCCAACGGCGTGACGACGATTCGTGGAATGCTAGGCGCGCCGAGCCAGCTCGTTCTGCGGGAGCAGCTCGCGAGCGGGGCGGTGGTAGGTCCGACGATCTTCGTGGGTGCGCCATCGTTGAACGGGCAGAGCGCTTCGACGGCGGAAGCTGCCGTGCGACTGGTCCGCGAGCACAAGGCCGCCGGCTACGATTTTCTCAAGCTTCACCCGGGCATCCCGCGCCCGGCGTACGACGCGATCGTGTCGGCCGCGCGCGAGATCGGGTTCACGTTCGCCGGTCACATCTCCGCGGCTGTAGGATTGGATCGGACGCTCGAGGCGCGGCAATCCACCATCGATCACCTCGACGGCTATCTCGAAGCGTCGGTTCCCGAGGCCATGCGTGCGCGCATGGCGGCGGGACCGGTTCCATTCGGAGAATGGGTACGCGCGGTCGATCCAGCGCGGGTGCGATACTGGGCCGGGCGCACGCGCGCCGCCGGAGCATGGAACGTACCGACCGCGTTTCTTTGGGAGAGTTTCTACTCCGGGGAATCAGCTGAGGAAGCGGCGCAGCGGCCGGAGATGCGATACGCGTCAACGCAGATGGTGACCGGCTGGATGCAGCAGAAGCGCAACATGGCGCAGTCGCAGCAGTCACAGGGAATCGCCTCATCGGATGTGGACCGATTCCTGGAGCTGCGCCGGCTTGCGTTGCGCGCCTTGGCGGATTCGGGCGCGCTGCTGCTCATGGGTACGGATTCACCGCAGATGTTCAACGTGCCCGGGTTCGCCTTGCACCGCGAGGTAGTGGTGATGCAGGAGGCGGGGCTGACGCCGTTCCAGATTCTGGCGAGCGGCACTCGCAACGTGGGGCTGTACGCAGAGCGTGATCTCAAGTTGAACGGGCGATTCGGGACGATCGTTCCGGGCAATCGCGCCGACCTGGTGCTGCTCGACGCCGACCCGCTTATGAACGTTCGGAATTTGTCGCGGCGCTCCGGGGTGATGGTTCGCGGCCGCTGGTTTCCGGCCGCCGAGCTGGAGCAGGGACTCGAGGACATCGCGAGAAGGTACCGGCCCGGCCAATAGACCGGTTGAAAGAGACGTGCGGCTCGGGTAGCTTGCGAAGCTGTTGCACGTCGGGCCAGGTAGCTCAGTTGGTAGAGCAGCGGACTGAAAATCCGCGTGTCGGGGGTTCGATTCCCTCCCTGGCCATGTTGCAAATGAGGCGATACGTACCTTGGGCCCCAGTGGGGCCTCTTTGTTAGGCAGAGTCTACTGTCACCATGACTGAATTCCTGCGACATCACGTGTCACGTCGCTTACCCGCCACGTCCGCCGCATTCGTGGCGCTCGCGCTCCTGCCCACCGAACTCCTGGCGCACGGCGTGGCCGCAGGGGACAAGGGATACATCCAGGAAATTGTCGGCGTGCATCTAATCCCCTTCGCGTACCTCGGCGCGAAGCACATGGTGACTGGCTACGATCACCTGCTTTTCCTGCTCGGCGTGATCTTCTTCCTGTATCGGCTGAAGGAGATCGGCGTTTACGTATCGCTGTTCGCGATCGGCCACTCGACAACGCTTCTCCTCGGTGTTTTGACCGAAGTAAGCGTGAGCTCTTTCCTGGTCGACGCCATCATAGGCCTATCGGTGGTGTATAAATCGCTCGACAATATCGGGGCTTTTCAGCGTTGGTTTGGATTCCAGCCGAACACCAAGGCGGCGACGCTCATATTCGGATTTTTCCACGGCTTTGGCCTGGCAACGAAGATCCTAGATTTCGAGATTTCGCCGGATGGGTTGATTCCGAACCTGATCGCCTTCAACGTCGGCGTCGAGATCGGCCAGATACTCTCGCTAAGCGCGATCCTCATCGCCATGACCTACTGGCGCCGAACGACAAGCTTCACCCGGCACGCGTACACCACCAACGTTGCAGTCATGGCCGCCGGTTTTGTGCTGATGGGATATCAGCTGGCGGGTTTTTTCGTCTTCGAGAGCTGAGATATATCACCGATGCCAGACATGAATACCACGCCTCCGCCTGAGCTCCCGTCCGCGAGCAAGCTGCTCCGTTCCACGCTTATCGCCGCCGCGGTGGCTGCAGTCCTGCTGGTTACCGTGGTGCTGCCAGCGGAGTACGGCGTTGATCCGACCGGAATCGGACGTGCGCTCGGACTTACCGAGATGGGGGAGATCAAGGTGTCGCTCGCCCGGGAAGCGGCGGCGGCTGATTCGGTTGAGGCAGCGGTTGCAGCGGGAGGCGGGATCGGTACGACTGTTCCCGCTGCGGTATCATCGCCGGGCGCCGGGGCTTCACTCTCACCTCCCGCCCAGAGTGCGGCTGCGAACTCGCACGTTACCGAAATCGTGCTGAGGCCAAATGAAGGGAAGGAGATCAAGCTCGTGATGCGGAAGGACGCGCGCGTGACGTACTCGTGGTCCACCGGCGGCGGCGTGGTGAACTACGATACGCACGGCGATGCGCCGGGGATCGATTATCACGGGTACGGTAAGGGCACTGCCACGCCGTCTGAGGAAGGCGTGCTCGTGGCGGCGTTTGATGGCGCGCACGGCTGGTTCTGGCGAAACCGCGGGCGCCAAGCGGTTACGGTGACGCTCAGGACGAACGGGGATTATCAGGAGCTGAAGCGGATGTAAGGCGGTCACCAAGCCGGCTGTTCCAGTGAGCCCAGCCCCGCCCCGGTTAGCGCGGAAACGCCACCATGCTCTCGTGTCCCTCCCGGTCCACGGCCGCGACCCCGAAGAAATAGTTGTCGATGATCACGTTCTCGAGCGTGTACTCCGTCACGTTGCCGACGAACCGCGATCTGGTCCAGTTGACCTCGCTCGGCTTTCGCCAGTAGATCCGATAGCCGAGCAAGTCCGGTGAGCTGACTGCCTTCCAGCGGAGAGTGGGTGACGGCTGGACCGCGCCGCGGATCGTTACCGAGTCCGGAGCGGGCGGCGCCCACGCCAGGGAGATAAGCGTTGCGGCGTCGAGCGCGGTCATCGCCGCGGCATACTCGAAGTTCACTCCCTCGATGACGTCGCCATACGCGATTCCGTTCTCGGTGCGCAGATCCTGGTGCTGTCTGTTGTAGTCCTCGTGCGTCTCCATGAGGCGGACGGCGGCGAACCCTTCATTAAAGAAGGGCGTGTGATGACCGCCGCGCCCGTACCGGTCCAGCCGGTAAATGATCTCGACGTCGAGATTGGGGAAGTAAGTATCGGCGACTCTGTCGATGTAACGCGCGAGCTGGCGTGAAGGAGTATCGAGCTCGCCGCCCGTGGTGAGTATCCGCCGCAGCTCGGCGGCCGTCGTCGTTGGAGCGAGGCCCGGCGCGAACACGCGGGCCTTGGTGTTGTCGATGACGCCGTCGATCCCGCTGATGTTGCCGATCATGTCGTTGTTGATAACCGCGTCGAGGTTCCAACCTTCCTGCTTCGCCACGCGCGCGACGATGGCGCCGCCGAACAATCCCTGCTCTTCGCCCGAGAGCGCAGCGTAAACGATGGAGGCATCGGGCCGATAACGGGTCAGCAGCCGTGCCGCCTCCAACGTCGCGGCGACGCCACTGGCATTATCGTTCGCTCCCGGTGAATCCGAGGTCGCGTTGAGCGGGTCGGTAACGCGAGAGTCGATGTCTCCGCTGAGGAGGACGTAGCGGTTCGGGTCCGCTCGCCCGCGCTGGATGGCGACGACGTTCACCACGTTCACGTCATGACGGATACGCGTCGTCGAATCGCCTTTCACGATGTCGGAGATGTAGCGGACTTCGAGGCAGCCGCCGCACGTCTCTGAAATCCGGCGGAACTCGTCGAAGATCCACCGTCGCGCGGCGCCGATCCCGCGCGTAGCGGACAGGGTATCGGACATCGTGTGCCTGGTGCCGAAAGCCACGAGGGTGCGGATGTCGCGCTCGATGCGCTCGGCGGACGCAGCGGCGACGACGGCGTGGATCCGCGGGTCCTCGAATGACGGAGCGATCACGGGCGAGGGGCTTTGCGCAGACGCGAAAGCCGGCAGCGCAAGGCATGCGATTATCGGGAAGAGAGTCGTCCGTGGCACCACAGCCTCCGATAGAAACTCAAAAACATGAGGTCAGTCCTTGTCTGGACGGTCGCGCATTGAACCGGCATACCGCAAGCCCTGCATGGCCGAAAGCGGCGGTTGACATAGGGGGAGGGGGTATATAGATTCTGGTTATGACCATCACAGACTGGGTCGTTGTCGGGGGCGGGCTGGCCGGAATCGCCTGGGTGAACTGGTACTTCTTCGTTGCGGGGCGCGGTGCGGCGTCCGTGCAGGGGTCCGAAGTTCTCGTTACCGTGGACGGCGGCTATTCGCCGGCCACGATTCGTGCTCGGGCCGGAGCTCCACTACGGATCGTGTTCGACCGGAAAGACAGCTCGAGCTGTTCGGAGGAAGTCGTCTTCCCGGACTTCGGCGTCCGAAAGTTCCTCCCCACGGGCGAGAAGACCACGATCGAGATCACACCGCCGAAGCCCGGCAGGTACGAGTTCATGTGCGGCATGAGCATGCTGCGCGGAACCCTGATCGCTGAAGAATGACGCACACAAAGGTTCGGATTCCGGTCACCGGAATGACGTGCGCGGCGTGCCAGTCCCGCGTGCAGACGGCGCTGCAGAAGCAGCCCGGGGTCGAAGACGCGGCGGTCAACCTGATGATGGGGAACGCCACAATCACCTACGATCCTTCGACGACCACGCCCGAGCGGCTCGTCGGCGCTGTGCGCGACACGGGATACGGCGCGGAACTCGCTGCTGAAAACGCGTCGGCGTTCGACGAGCAGGAGGCGAGGGACCTGGCGCAGACGGAAGAGTTCACCGACCTCAGGCGCAAAGCGATCGTGAGCGGAGTCGCGGGCGTCATCGCGATGGTTCTATCAATGCCGCTGATGTCCGCGGCCGCGGGTCACGGCCATGGACCTGTCGCCGATCCGTTCATGCGCTGGACGATGACGTCGCTGACGCCCTGGCTCCAATCGATCGCGCCCTGGCTGTACTCGATTCCGACGCAACCGCTGTCGTACGCCCTTCTCCTGCTGACAGCCGGCGTGATGCTGTGGGCAGGCCGGCACTTCTACACACGCGCATGGAAGGCGTTTCGCCACCACTCGGCGGACATGAACACGCTGATCGCGGTGGGAACAGGCACTGCGTTTCTGTATTCGCTGCTCGCGACCGTCTGGCCGAACTTCTTCGTCAGCCGCGGTGTCGCGCCCGATGTGTACTACGAAGCGGTCATCATCATCATCGCCCTCATACTTGCCGGTAACGCCCTTGAATCGCGCGCGAAGAAACAGACCTCCGCGGCGCTCAGGGGTCTCGCGAATCTGCGCCCGAAGACAGCGCGGGTCCTGCGCTCGGGCAAAGAGCTGGACATCCCCGTCGATGGCGTGGAGCCGAGCGACACGATCGTGCTCCGGCCCGGCGAAAGGGTCCCGGTGGATGGCGAGGTGATTTCGGGTGAGAGCGCGATCGACGAATCGATGCTCACGGGCGAATCTCTCGCAGTCGCGAAGAAGCAGGGCGATCGCGTAATTGGCGGAACGGTGAATCTCACCGGTTCGGTGCAGTATCGCGCGACGACGCTCGGCAGCGAAAGCGTGCTATCGCAGATAGTGAAGCTGATGCGCGACGCGCAGGGGTCGCGCGCCCCCATACAACGCCTGGCGGACAAAGTAAGCGGCATCTTCGTTCCAATCGTGATCTCAATTGCGATTCTTACGTTCGTCGCGTGGTTCGTCATGGCGGATTCTGCACCTGCGGCGCGAGCCTTCGCCGCGGCGGTAGCGGTGCTGATCATTGCGTGTCCGTGCGCGATGGGGCTCGCGGTGCCGACGGCCGTCATGGTATCGACCGGCAAGGGCGCGGAGCACGGCGTCCTGATCAAGGGTGGCGAAGCGCTGCAGCGCGCGGGCGACCTCAGGACCATCGCGATGGACAAGACGGGAACCGTGACCGAGGGTAAGCCGACGGTCACCGATGTCGTGCTGGCTCCCGGTGGTCCCGCGGAGAATGAAACGCGCTTGCTCCGTCTGGCTGCGTCGCTGGAGGGATCGAGCGAGCACCCTCTCGCCGACGCGGTCGTCCGGTACGCGGAAGAGCGCGGTATTCAGCGCGCACCGGTGGACTCGTTCGCGACCGTGACGGGGAAGGGATTATCCGGAGTAGTGGATGGAGGGAAGGTCGCGGTGGGCAACCAGGCGATGATGGCGGACGCCGGCGCTGATGCAGCGACGTTGCGAAGCGAGGCCGACAGGCTTGCGGGCGAGGGGAAGACGCCGGTGTACGCAGCCATCGATGGCAAGCTGGCCGGGCTGCTCGCCATCGCTGATCCGATTCGGAGCACGTCGCGCGAAGCGATAATCCAGTTGCGCGGCCTCGGTCTGGATGTCGTGATGCTAACCGGCGACAACGAGAGAACGGCGAACGCGATCGCCCGCGAGGCCGGAATCGAGCGCATCGTGGCTGGAGTGCTACCGGACGGGAAGGTTGCTGAGATCAAGCGACTGCAGAGCGCGGGGAAGGTGGTGGCAATGGTGGGTGACGGCATCAATGACGCGCCCGCGCTGGCCCAGGCGGACGTGGGCATGGCGGTCGGAACGGGAACCGACATCGCGGCAGAAGCTGCGGATGTCGTGCTCATGCGCGGCGATCTTCGAAGCGTGGTCACCGCGATTCGCCTCTCGCGGCGGACCATGCGCACCATGAAGCAAAATCTCTTCTGGGCGTTCATCTACAACGTGATCGGAATTCCCATCGCGGCGGGCGTTCTCTACCCGGTGTTCGGGCTGTTGTTGAGCCCGATTTTAGCCAGCCTCGCGATGGCGTTCAGCTCCGTGAGCGTGGTGGCCAACAGCCTTCGGCTGCGCGGGTTCCGCGCGACAGGATGAACGATGACTCCCATAAAGAAGACCCCTGATCCAGACGCGAAGATCCGCAATCTCAAGCGGTTGCGCAGAATCGAGGGCCAGGTCCGCGGCGTGCACCAGATGATCGAGAATGATCGGTACTGCGCTGACGTAATGGCCCAGATCTCGTCGATCAACGAAGCGCTTCGCGGAGTGGGCCGCGAGCTGATGCGTAATCATCTGAAGCATTGTGCGACGAAAGCAATCCGTGCGGGGGATGATGAGGCGGAAGCCATGTACGACGAGCTGATGAACCTCATGCACAGGTACAACAGATAGGGCGCGCACGTCGAAGTTCGTTGCCGCGGGATATTTTAGGGAATGGCCCAACGTCCGATCGACATCGACGCCGACATCGGCAAGGCATCCACCTTGCCGGCCGATGTTTATCATGCGCCCGATTACTACGCGGTCCAGAAGGACCGCGTTTTCGCGCGCACATGGCAGGTGATAAGCGACGCCGCGCGCGTCCGCGCCCCGGGGCATGTGCTTCCGTTCACGCTTCTCGAGGGATGCCTGGAGGAGCCGCTGCTCCTCACGCGCGACGAGACGGGCGCGCTGCACTGCCTGTCCAACGTGTGCACTCACCGCGGTGCACTCGTGGTCGAAGGTGAGGGTCATCTGAAGACGCTGCGGTGCAGGTATCATGGGCGGCGATTCGCGCTCGACGGCTCGTTCACGGCGATGCCCGAGTTCGAGGGAGTAGAAGGATTCCCGTCCGCCAAGGACAGCTTGCCAAGTCTGCAGCTCCACGAGTGGGGCCCACTTGCGTTTACGGCGATCGAGCCTGGCGTGAGTTTCGAGGAGTGGATGAGACCAGTGCGAGAGCGAACGGATTGGATGCCTCTCGATTCGTTCGTTCGCGATGCCGCGACATCGCGGGATTACATCGTAAACGCCAACTGGGCGTTGTACGTCGATAACTATTCCGAAGAGTTTCATATCCCGTACGTCCATGCGGGACTGTCTGACCAGCTCGACTACGGCGCGTACCGAACAGAGACGTTCGATTATGGAAGCCTGCAGCTCGGATTCGCCAAGCCCGGGGAAACGGTGTTCGAGCTTCCGGCTGGACATCCGGAGCACGGCCAGCCGCTCGCGGCGCTGTACTTCTGGCTGTTCCCCAACCTCATGCTGAATTTCTACCCGTGGGGACTGTCGGCGAACGTCGTTCAGCCACTCGGCCCGTCTCGTACGAAAGTCTCCTTCATCTCATACGTATGGAGGGAAGAACTGCGCGACAAGGGCGTCGGCGCCGGTCTCCACCTGGTAGAGATGGAGGACGAAGAAGTGGTCGAGTCAGTCCAGGCCGGAGTGCGCTCGAGCTTGTACGATCGCGGCAGGTACTCGCCGAAGCGGGAGACAGGGACTCATCATTTCCACCGACTGCTCGCCGGATTCATGAATCGCGGCGAGTAACAGACTTCAACCGCACAGCATGAAAAAACGAATCGATCGCTCCGCCGCCTTGCGCGGAGTCGCGGCAGCGGCACTCCTGGCATCGTGCTCCACACCTATCGCGTCCGGCCCCGGTGCCGAGGTCGCGACGCGTAAAGCAGGCACGGAGATACTGTGGGACAGCTACGGCGTGCCGCACATCTTCGCGAGCAATCGGAACGGGTTGGCTTACGGCCTGGGCTGGGCGCAGATGCGCAACCATGGCGACCTCCTCCTGCGGCTGTTCGCTCAGGCGCGCGGTCGTGGAGCCGAGCTGCTTGGAGAGACATACATCGAAGACGACCGGTGGACGTGGACAATGGGAATCCCCGACCGCTCGACCGAGTGGCTGAACGTGCAGTCGCCGGGGATGCGAGCGCACCTGTCCGCTTTTGTCGATGGCATTAACGCGTTCGCGCGCGAGAATCCCGCGATGGTTGGTGATTCGGTTCGTGCCGTCCTGCCGGTTACCGAGCTCGACGTGCTTTCGCATCTGCAACGAAATCTTCTGGCCGCATTCATCACGTCGCGTCAGAAAACGCAGGACGACACCCGCGCGTGGAAAGAGCGCGGATCGAATGCCTGGGCGATCGCGCCGTCGCGCTCGGCGAGCGGCAAGGCGATGCTGCTGGCGAACCCGCACCTACCCTGGGCGGACATGTTCACCTGGCTCGAGGCCCAGCAGGCGATGCCCGGACTCGACCTGTATGGAGCAGCAATCATTGGTAGCCCGGTCCTCAATATCGCGTTCAACGATTTTCTGGGCTGGACGCACACGGTGAACACACAGGACGGAGAGGACCTGTACGAGCTCACGCTCGAGAGCGGCGGATACAGGTGGGATGGAGGCGTACGCCAGTTTGAAACCGAGCGCCGCCTGATCCAGGTCCGCGGCCCCGAGGCAGGGACCGCGCCGCGGACGGACACTCTCGTGATCCGCCGCTCGGTGCACGGACCTGTCGTCGCCGACAAGCCCGGCAAGGCCATAGCCCTTCGCGTCGTCGGTCTCGATGCGGCGTTCTCACACGAGCAGTGGTGGAACATGGGGCAGGCCCGGAACCTGGCCGCGTTCCAGGCAGCGATCCGGCCCAACCAGATCTCCGGACAGAACATCACGTACGCGGATCGCGACG
>JBPCJJ010000119.1:0-34137 GCA_051005405.1 Gemmatimonadaceae bacterium
TCTGAACAGAGCGTACACCGTGCGTGTCGAAGCGATATGGACGCCGCTCGCCAAGGAGTTTGCGGCGCTTCCCGACAACTACGACCGCGATGAGGTGTATGGACGGTACATGCGCGCTCGCAAGCAACCCGTAGACCTGCTCAGCACTCTCGGGCCGACGATCAAGAAACTTTTGACGGATGAACAGCTGCGAAAGCTGCCCGCGTTTGTGGCCGGCTACCTCGAGCCCCGGTATCTCGCATCAATTCGCAACGGAACAGCCACATTCACCGGCGGTGGCATGGGCGGTGGTGGCGCGGTGTTTACTGGCGGCGGCGGCGCACTCGGTGCCGGTGGCGGGCAGCGGATCGAAGTCATCAGGCAGTGATTCACAATGTTTTCAACCTTTACAAAAGAAGCGAGCTCATGAGAATGCATTCGGCAGTGACGTTGGCCACTCTGACCCTCGCGCTCGCCGGTATCGCGAACGCACAGGACCGGAACGCCATCCGCCAGCTCGGAGCGACCACGGCGCGCACCGCCGAGCCGGTGGGCGTGGCCGGAATCCGCCCGGTAACGGGCGGCGTGCTCGTGAACGATCCGGCGAAGCGTCGTGTGGTTCTGTTTGATAATCAGCTGTCGAGCTTCACCGTCGTAGCGGACTCCACTCCGGAGACCGGCAACGCGTATGGCGGCCGGTTCGGTGGGCTGATCGCGTACCGCGGGGACTCCAGTCTGTTCGTCGATCCCACGTCTCTCTCGATGCTCGTTGTTGATCCGTCAGGAAAGATCGCGCGGGTCATGTCGGTGCCCCGGTCGCAGGACGCGATGATGTTGGCCGGCGGGATGGGAGGTGCGACGTACGACGGCAGAGGTGGAATCGTGTACCGCGGCATGTTCCGCCCCCAGTTTCGCGGTGGCTCGCCCACCGGCGGCAACTTTACACCTCCGCAGTTCCCCGACTCGGCGCCGATCCTCCGCATCGACCTTGCGACGCGCGGCCTCGACACGCTCGGGTACATCAGGATCCCGAAGGTGAAGATGGACGTTAGCCGGAGCGACGACGGACGGGTCTCGATGAGATCGCAGCTCAATCCGCTGCCTGTGATCGACGAATGGGCCGCGCTTCCCGATGGTACCATCGCCTTCGTTCGCGGCCGCGACTATCACATCGACTGGCTCGGCCCGGACGGGACGACCACGACGACGGCCAAGGTGGCGTTCGACTGGCAGCGACTGACCGACGATGACAAGGTCGCGTTTCTCGATTCGCTGAAGGCCGCGCGTGAGCGGATGGGCGAAGGCGCGCCCGGAGTCGCTATGCTGGGAGCCGCCCTCGGAGCTTCGGAGGCGATGGTGGGCGCAGCCGCACCGAACATTCAGATAATGACCGGTCCGGGTGGCGGCGGAGGCGGAGGCGGGGGTGGCGCAGTGCGCCAACGCGGAGGCCAGCCGGGCGCCGCTGGCGGCGCCGGTGCGGGCGGGCGGGTGAACGCGGAGGTCAACTTCGTGGATCCGAGCGAACTCCCCGACTACAAGCCTGCGTTTTTCGCGGGCGCGGTTCGCGTGGACGCCGAGGGCAATCTCTGGATACGCACGATCCCGACTAAGGCGGTCGCCGGCGGACCTGTGTATGACGTCATCGATCGGAACGGTGCGCTGGCGGAGAGAGTGCAGGTTCCCGAGGGAAGGACGATCGCAGGCTTCGGTCCGGGCGGGGTCGTGTACCTTGTGACCCGCGAGGGGAACGACAGCTATCTCGAGAAGGCGAGCATCAGGTAGCCGCGAGAGTCCTGGCGATCGACTGGCGGAATCCAAGTAACGAGCGTTCCAGTAACGGGTGGGCCAGTTAGCCGGTTAAGAGCCGGCAACGTGACTCGTTAACGTTCCCTGATTCGCGCAGTCGAACAGCGCGAAACCAACCAGCGGACGATGAATCTGAAACGAGTCCTGTACTTTGTCAGCCTCGGCCTGCTCGCCCCCGCGTGGATGCACGCGCAGCAGCCACCCGCAGCTGACCACCGCGAGCAGGCAGCCGACCAGCAAATCATCCACGCGCTGAACAGGCTCGCCTTCGGCCCCCGCCCCGGCGACGTCCAACGAGTCCGCGCGATGGGCCTCGACCAATGGATCGACCAGCAGCTCCATCCCGAGCGTATTCCTGACTCAAGGGTCCAGCCGGAGCTCGCCCGCTACCCCACGTTCGGCCGCCAGGAAAACGACCTGCTGCAGCAGTACGCGGCCGCCCAGCGAGACCGCAGACAGATCCGCGCCGACAGTGGCGCCCTTTTGTCGCGGGAAGACAGCATCGCTCTCCGCCAGCGCGGAGAACAGCTCCGTGGCGTCGTCACCGATCTCCAATCCGCCAAAGTCGCCCGCGCAGTCGCGAGCGAAAGGCAGCTGCAGGAAGTGATGACCGACTTCTGGTTCAACCATTTCAACGTGTTCATTCGCAAAGGCGGTCCGCAGCCTTTCTACATGAGATCGTACGAGCAGGGCATTCGCGAGCGCTCGTTCGGAACGTTTCGCGACCTGCTCGGCTTCGTAGCCAAAAGTCCCGCGATGCTTTTCTATCTCGACAACGCGCGGAGCATGGCGGACAGCGGACAGCCGACGCTGGTGTCGCTTGAAATGCGCAGCAGGATGGAAGCGCAGGCCCGGCGGCGCGGGCGGCGGATGCCTCAGCAGCCACGGCAACCACAGCCGCAAGCGCAGCGGCGGCGCCAGGGCCTCAACGAGAACTACGGTCGCGAGCTTCTCGAGCTGCACACGCTCGGCGTCGACGGCGGCTACACCCAGCAGGACGTCATCGAAGTCGCGCGGGCGCTGACAGGATGGACGATCCGCCAGCCGCAGGAAGGCGGTGGCTTCATCTTCCGCCCCGTCATGCACGACGCGGCGCCCAAGACGGTACTCGGCCGGCGACTGGCGGGCGGACGAGGGATCGAGGACGGCGAGCAAGTGCTCGACATCGTGGCGCGTCACCCCAGCACGGCCCGTTACATCGCCACCAAGCTCGCGCGCCGATTCGTGAGCGACACGCCGTCGACCGTCCTCATCGACCGCGTCGCCGCTGTGTTCACCCGCACCGACGGTGACATTCGCGAGACGGTGCGATCCATCGTGACGTCCCCGGAATTCTTCGCGGCGTCCGCGTATCGCTCCAAGGTGAAATCACCCTTCGAGGTCGTCGTGAGTGCCGCGAGAGCGCTGGGCGCCGAGCCTGATCCGACACCACGCAGCGCAGGCGCTATCGCTCTGCTCGGCCAGCCTCTGTACTTGCACCAGGCTCCGAACGGATATCCCGAGACTGGCGACGCGTGGATCAACACCGGCTCGATTCTCAACCGCATCAACTTCGGACTCGCCGTGGCGGCCGGCCGTCTTCCTGGCCTGAGCGTCGATAAGTCGCCCTTCGCGCCGGAGGTAACTACCGCGCCGCGCGAGCAGCAGGTGGACGCAGTCGTGTCGGCACTGCTCGGTGGATCGGCCTCTCCCGACACACGGGCGATTCTATTGTCCGGCAATCATCCGATGATCGCCAGCGGCGCCGTGGGGCGCGCCGCCGCAGAGCGGACAGAATCCGAGAACACGGAAGTCGAGATGATGGCCTCGCAGCCACAGGCGAGGCGTCGACCGGGAGCGGCCGCGGGACGAAACGCGGTCATGGGAAGACCCGGCCAGATCCCACAGCTCCAAGGATTCGCGCAGATCGTCGGTCTCGCGCTCGGCTCGCCCGAATTTCAGCGTCGCTGAGAGAGGAGACGATCATGCATCGCAGAGTATTCGTGAAATCCGGCGCGCTCGCCCTGGTCACCATGGGGCTGAGCCCGAGCTTCCTTCGCCGGACCGCGTTCGGAATGGAGCTCGCCGGCGCTGCAAAAGGAAAGACGCTGATCTGTCTCTTCCAGCGTGGTGCCGCCGACGCTCTCAACCTCGTGGTTCCGCACGGTGAGCAGGCGTACTACGCATTGCGGCCATCCATCGCGATCCCACGCCCCTCGGCGCGGGCGGCCGGTGCCGCGCTGGACCTGGACGGTTTCTTCGGCTTGCACCCGGCACTCGCTCCGCTCAAGCCGCTGTACGACCGCAAGCTGCTCGCCCCGATCCATGCGGTCGGAAGTCCGTCCGCCACGCGCTCGCACTTCGACGCGCAGGACTATATGGAGACGGCGACGCCCGACAGAAAGGGTACGCCGAACGGCTGGCTGAACCGTCTGCTCGCGGTGGAAGGAACGTGCGACGAATGCAAGGTGCAGAGCGCTTTCCGCGGGGTCTCGATGTCCGCGCAGACGCCGCGCAGCATGCAGGGGGCCGCGGAAACCGTCGCCATGAGCTCGATCGAGCAATTCACGATCCGTGCTGCCGGCGGACAGGCCGAGCGACTCGAGGCGTTGTATCGAACGGGCAGCGCGGATCTCGTGCACGGTGCCGGACGGGAGATGTTCGAGGCCGTGGCGATGCTGCGCGCCGCGGACCCGCAGCGCTATCAGCCGCGGAACGGCGCCGAGTATCCGCGCACTGAGTTCGGCCGGAGACTGCTGCAGATCGCGCAGCTCATCAAAGCGGATGTCGGGATGGAGATCGCGTTCGCGGACATCGGCGGATGGGACACGCACGTCAATCAGGGCGGCTCGACCGGGCAGCTCGCCAACCGGCTCGGCGACTTCGCCCGCTCGATCGCCGCGCTCGTCACCGACCTGGGTGACAAGATGGACGACGTCCTCATCCTGACGATGTCCGAGTTCGGGCGGATGGCGAGAGAAAACGGAAATCGCGGCACCGACCACGGCCACGCCGGCGCGATGTTCGCGATCGGCACCACGATAAACGGCGGCAAGGTGCACGGCAGGTGGCCTGGGCTCGAGCGCGAGCAATTGTACGAACAGCGCGATCTCGCGTTGACGACCGATTTCCGGGCAGTGTTCGCCGAGGTCGCGAGCGGCCACCTCGGCGCGAGCGGGCTCGACACTGTTTTTCCGGGCTACGGCGAGCGCAGATCCGAATGGCTTGGACTGCTCTGAGCGTCAGGCTCCCGGGGATTGCTCCGCATCCAGAGCGTGACGCACGCGGTTGCGTCCGTCCTTCTTCGCCAGATACAGCGCGATATCGGCTTCGTGCAGCACCTGATCCGCATTGGCTGCGTCCGGTGAAGCAATAGCGATTCCTACGCTCACCGTGACGGGCGCGTCGGTCCACTCATGGCGCTCTATCGCGGCGCGAAGCCGCTCGGCGATCTCGTGCGAGCCTTCCCTCGCCGTATGCGGAAGGATGACCGCGAACTCTTCGCCTCCGTAGCGGCCGACGATGTCCGTCGCCCGGGTTCCCGTCTCGAGCAATCCCGCGACCGACCGAAGCACGTCGTCGCCGGCCAGGTGACCGAATGTGTCGTTGTACCGCTTGAAGTAATCCACGTCGATCATCAGCACAGAGAAAACGTCGGACTCGTACCGATGCAGATTGAGCATTGCCCGGTCAAGTTCCTCGTCCAGCGCCATTCGGCTGCGCACGCCGGTGAGGCTGTCGGTCCGCACCTGTATCGCGAGCGCGTCATTGGCAGCGCGGAGTGCCGACTCCGATAACTGCAGCGCGCCTTCGACCGCCAGCCGCCGACGATCTCCCCGTGAGATGATCTCGGCGTTCCACCAGAGAGCGGCGGCCAGCACGACGATCGAGCCGACGGCAGTCAACGCGGCGCCCATCTCTGTTTCGTACCAGCCAGCGCGCTGTCCGGCGAGACGCAAATAGCCGAGAACCAGAATCGTGATAATCAGCGCCGGGAGAAATCGGCGAACGATCCTTCCTCCCTGATCCGCCCGGGACACCAGCTTTATTGCCTGCGTGCCCGGCGCGATCAGCAAGCCGGTCCCCAACACGAAGAAGCAGATCGCCGTATGTACCGCCATAGGCTGCAGCGTGCCGAACCCTCTGGTCACGTTCGCGCCGTACATGTAGGCGGTGGCCGAGAGCAAAGCCACGATCGTGCCGAGTGTTGCGCATGCCTGCGAGAGCTTGTGGCTTAGCTGCGTGCGGCCGCCGAAGTACAAGAGAGCCAGACCAAACAATATGAAGTTGAGTGCAGCGTAGGGTGACATCGAGTTGGATCCGCTCGATGACTTCGACTCGATCGCCCTTCTGAAAAAGACGCGGTCAACCAGGGGATCGAACCCCGCGACCAATTCAGTGATCTCCGTAATGCCGACCAGAAACACGCCGGCCCCGAGTACCTGGGCAACCAGCCGTTTGACTGCGGTCGAATCGCTCTCGCGCAGCAGCGCGAGAGCGAAGCCGCACAGGACCAAACTCACGGCGGTCGTGGGATTCATCGCCGGCAGCCCGGGCGCGATCCGCTTCAGAGGCTCTGCGCCGAGCGCCCATCCAACCAGCACCGTGGTACCGACCGCGGTCACGAACGTAGCTGCTACCGTAGACCACGCCTCGAATCTCGCGTTGAGCACGGCCTCCCTCGCATCGTGCTCAGGCGGTGTCATCATCGCGGGAATGTGCCCACGCACCTTCCGCCCGTCAAACCGTTCCTCCTTCCTCGCCGCCGCCAGCACGCCAAAAAAAGTGTCCCGGGCGAACGACGACTCCGGTGTGCGGACCGCGGACTCGGGTACTCCGCGTCGGCGCTACGCTCGCAAACTACGCTCGCTAAGACGCGCCTGTGCGGAGCACCCGAGCGCCGCGGTCCCTCAGCATGGGCGGAGCGTGCTCGCGGTGGGCTCCCCAAAGCGGCGTCTTAGCGAGCGTAGTTTGCGAGCGTAGCCGCGACTGGGGAGCTCACCGTAGCACGCTCCGCGCGCGCCAACCGTCGGCGCACGGAGCTCGCTCGCTCACACTTGGCGCGTGCTACCAGCGAAAGATGCGGCGCAGTCGGCGGCCGAGGGTGCGGCCCAGGGAGTCGAGCGCCTCGGGGACTTCTTCCCAACCTTCCATCTGGTCGTCCTCGTACACCGGAACCGGCTCGGAATGCTGGGGGCACTCGCCGCTGGGCTCGGTGCCAGGCTTGAACCACTCGCTCTGGCGGTTCGGACACCATTGGTTGGCGAGGTAGCCGGTCGTCGGATCGATCACGCGCATGATCATTCCGTCGGGCGGATCCCAGGACGCGTCGGTGGCCGCCGCCTCGCGCCATCCGGCCTTGTACCACTCGGCCCAGGCCGGCGCCGCGAACCGTCCGCCGGCCGCGCTCGATCCCATGGAGCGCGGCACATCGTGGCCGAACCAGAACCCCGCCACGATCGTCGGCGTGTAGCCGATGAACCATACGTCGCTGGCGTTGTTCGTCGTCCCCGTCTTGCCGGCCACCGACCCGCGCACGCCCTGTGTGCGCAGTGCGCGCCCCGTACCGAAGTCGATAACTCCGCGCAGCATGGAAGTGAGCTGATAGGCGTCGCGCGGGTCCATCACCTGCTCGCGTTCGACTTCCTGGCTGTACAGGATGTTGCCGTCTCCCGCTTCGAGCCGGCGCACCAATCGGGGACGGACGCGGAATCCTCCATTCGCGAACGGAGCGTACGCCGTGACCAGCTCGATGGGTGTGACCTCGAGCGCGCCGAGCGCGATCGAGGGGATAGGCTGGAGCTGGGCGGTAATGCCGTTCTTGTGAGCGGTCTCTATGATCCTGCGCTCGCCGACCACCTGCGACACGCGCACCGTCGCCGCGTTGGCGGAATGAATCAGCGCCTGCCGGAAGGTCGTGCGTCCGAGATACTTGCCGTCGTAGTTCTTGGGCTCCCATACCTGGCCCTGCATCTGGACGCGAATCGGCTCGTCGTCGACTTCGGTCGCGGAGCTGTAGCCGGCGGTGAGCGCCGCCGCGTACACGAACGGCTTGAACGCCGATCCAGGCTGGCGCTTGGCGTAGAGCGCGCGATTGAATGTCCCGCGCTTGAACGTCCTGCCGCCGCTGAGCGCGCGGATGTCGCCTGTCTGCGGGTCGATGGCTACCATCGCGCCCTCGACGCTCCTGCCGATCGAGGCCGCGCGACGGCGCACGGCTCCGTCGGCGGCCCGCTGCGCTCGCGCATCCAGCGACGTGTAAACCGTCAACTCGCTGAGATCGAGTCGCGTCCCCTTGATCACGGAGTCCGCGAGCGAGCGCACGGCGTCGAGAGCGTACGAGTCGTTGCTCTGGTCCGGATACCACCCCTCACCGTGGATCCGGATCCGCGTTGCCTTGAGCCCGGCGAGACGATCCGGAGACACGTATCCCTCGCGCACCATCAGATCGAGCACGAGGTTCCGTCGGTTGAGCGCGCGGTTCGCGCTCCTCCGCGGCGTGTAGTACGACGGCGCCTTGGGTAGCGCCGCGAGAGTGGCCGCTTCGGGGAGCGTAATGTTCTTGACACTCTTGTTAAACAGGTCGCGGCTCGCGGCTTCGACGCCGTAAACGCCGTTCCCCATGTAGATGACGTTCAGGTAGAGCTCGAGGATCTCCTGCTTCGAGAGCGAGCGCTCCATCAGCTTTGCGAGGCGCAACTCCAGGACCTTCTGCCGAAGCGCGCGGCCGCGGTACTGGTTGACCACGAACGTGTTGCGCGCCGCCTGCATCGTGATGGTGGAAAACCCCTCGCGAACACCCATCGACCTCAGGTTGCGGCCGAGGGCGCGCACGAATCCACGCCAGTCGGTTCCGTTATGCTGGTAGAACCTGCGATCTTCCACCGCTATGAATGCCTGCTGCACGAATACAGGAACCGTCGAGAACGGGACGTTCAGGCGCCGCACCGTTTCCAGCCGTCCGAGCAGCACTCCATTGCGATCGAGTATCTGCCCGCCCTGCGACGGGCGAAAGGCACGGATCTCGCTCGCGCTGGGGCAGCCCTCGAAGCCGCACGTCACCAACCATGAATTCAGGAGCATCATGCCCGCAAGCGCAGCGCCGAGCCCGCCGACCCACCAGGGATTCGGCGACACCTTCTTGTGCCAGAGCTCGCGCAGGTCCGCGCGAATCCTGCTGACGCTGATCGTCATAGCTGGTTCTGTTTCATGTTCCGATACAAAGGGAAATCCGGCTTCGGCATCTGATACACCGTCAGTCGTATCTGGTGACCAGGAGGTTGCCGGTCAACCTGCCGGGGCGACAAAGGCAGACTCATCGGCCGGAACCGGCGATCCGTCCCGGGCTCCGAACGAGCTGGGACGAATTCCGGTGCTCGAATATCACCTCATCGGTGATGAGGAGGGCAGATGGCAGCGTTCGCATGCGCGTTTCAGGCAGGATTTGGAGTTGTTGTACCGGAGAGGGTACCGGCCGGTCACCATCTCGCAGATTCTGGACCGTGACCTGAACCTGCCGGCCGGCCTGTCCCCGGTGGCGCTGGTGTTCGACGACGCCTCGCCCAGCCAGTTCCGTTACATCGAGCGGAATGGCCGCCTCGAGATCGACCCGAACACGGCCGTGGGCATTCTGACCGAGTTCAACAGACGGCACCCGGACTGGAAGAACTCGGCCGTCTTCTGCACGCTGTCCGGCGCGGAGGCGGGCCGCTCTCTCTTTGGGGACAAAGGCATCGAAGGCCAGAAAAGCGAGTGGCGGTTTCCCAAGATGAGATTCCTCGCCGAGCAGGGGTTTGAGCTGTGCAACCACACGCTCTGGCACGCCAACCTCGGCAAGTACGACGACGCCTTCGTGCAGGAGCAGATCGCGCGTGGTGTGATGGCTATCGATTCGGCGGTGCCCGGCTATAAGGTCCGGACGTTCGCGCTCCCCCTCGGCGTGTGGCCCAAGAACCGCGCGCTCGCCAAGAAAGGATCGTGGAAGGACCCGAAGAGCGGACGCGTCGTCAGCTACGATTTCGGCGCGATCCTCGAGGTGTCCGGCGGCCCGGCACGAAGCCCCTTCGATCCGAAATTCAATCCGCTCAGCATCAGCCGCGTGCAGGTGTACAGCGAAGAGCTGGAGAGAACGCTCGATGCTCTCGATCGCCCGGGCGCCGGAGCCCGCTATGTATCCGACGGCGTGAGCAACCGGGTCGCGCGGCCTGCGGCACAAACACAACCGTGACGATCTCAGTTGCAAGCCCGTTGCATCTTTTTCAGATGACGACCCATAAATTCTTGCGCTGACGGAAATCGACTCGCCCGCGCGCGCTCCTTGATCGTTTCCCTTCCCAATGAAACTGTCACTCCAGGAGATACAATGAGCAGGACCCGCCCCGCCCTTGTCATTACCGTGTTGGCTGTCGCTCTCGTAGCCGCATGCGCCGACACGGTTACCACCGCGCCGCTGATTCCTTCCCCGTTGCGAAGCACGACAGCCGCGGAAAATCCGGTGGTTATCAACGAGGTCATGGCCGACCCTGCAGCCGTTACCGACGACCGTGGCGAATGGTTCGAGGTTCACAATACGGGTTCCAGTTCGGTCAACCTGCAGGGGTGGACGATCGTCTCCAATAACGACGCGGTTCACACCATCTCGAGCTCCGTGTCCGTCGCCGCCGGCGGCTTCGCCGTCCTCGGCATAAACGGCACTAAGAGCAAGAATGGCGGTGTGACAGTCAACTACGTGTACGGCACCGGGATCAACCTGGCCAATGCGTCCGACTGGCTGGTCCTGAGAAACGGCTCCGGTGTCACCGTGGATTCCGTCGCTTGGGCGAGCTCCATGCCTACCGGAGCGTCGCGTGGCGCCATCGACCCGCTTGGGCCCAATGCCGACGTTAAAGGAACCAACTGGAGTACGGAGACAAGTCTGTTCGGTAAGGGCGACAAGGGAACTCCCGGCAAGATCAATGATGGATACCTGCCCCCTCCGCCTCCTCCTCCGCCGCCAGGCGACACCGGTGGCACCGGGACAGCGTCCGAGCTCATTGTGAAGGTGTTGGATATCGGACAGGGCGACGCAACGTTGATCACCAACGGCACCAGCAAGGTCATCATCGACGGAGGGCCCAGCGAATCGCGCTTCGGCCTGCTGCTCGATTCGCTTGAGCTCAACAACACAACGATCGATGTCGTCATTCTCTCGCACGAGCACTTCGATCATCTGTCCGGGCTGCGCGAGCTCTTCCGCACGTCCCGCGGAATCACGGTCCGGTATTTCTTCGAGAACAAGAACGTCTATTCCACCGTATCGCTCGCACAGCTGAGGGATTCAGTGCTCGCCCGCGAATCTCGCGGTGAGCTGATCTACCGCGATACGGATGACCCGTGCGCCAATGGGGCGGTGCTATGCACTGTCACCATGAACGGCGGTGCCAGGCTCCACATTATGAGACCGAATCCCAATGGCACCACACCCAACAACAGATCGACGCCGGTAAAGCTCGTCGGACCAGATTCGGCTTCGTTCTCGATGTGGTTCGCGGGTGATTCCGAGCACGAAGCCATCGAGTGGTTCGACACCGGCGCCAACTACGACGTCAGCCCGGGGATGAAGGTGAACGTCCTCAAGGCCAATCACCACGGCAGTTGCAACGGCGTGCGGAGCCGGTACTTGGATCTCCTGAATCCGGATTGGGTGACATTCTCCGTCGGCGCGACCAACACTTACGGTCACGTCCACAATCAGACCAAAACGCTGTTCTCCCAGTACGGCAAGCCGTGGTACCGCACCGATCAGAACGGGACGATCACCTTCCGCACCCCGGGAACCGTGGGCGGTGGCTACACAGTAAGCGTCGCGAAGGGGTCGCCTACAACCAGCGGTTCGACCGACGGGACATCGAGCCAGACAGCCTGTTCGTCACTATAGTCGATGGCGATCAGGCGGCTTAGATGGATCGTCGATTCGATCGAAGAGTCTGTCGCCTCGATCGAAGTTGACGGCAAGCGAACGGTTCAGCTCCCGCAGTGGTTGCTGCCTCGCGACGCCAAGGAGGGCGACGTGCTCGCGATCACCCACGACGTCGCTGAGTCGGGGGAGGAATCCCGGCTCAGCATCGTCGTGGACCGAGAAGCGACGCGAGCGGCGATGGACCGATCAACCAGACAGGTCGGGAAGAGGGGCCGGTCGCCCGGGGATCCCGGGGGAGATATAAAGCTGTAGCCTGCGCTAGAATCGCCACGCCTTGAGAGTGGTGATCGCTTTCCCAAGCGCATCCCGCTGCTCCGGGATCTCCGACTTCTCCAGCAGCTCCTCGTAGCTGTCGATCGCGAGATCGAGCGCTTCATGATCCTGCTCCGCGCCCGCGAGAGCGGCGGCGTTGTCGGCGAGATTCGCGCGCGCAAGCAAGTCGTCTGGGAACCGTGCCGACACCTGCTTCCAGCGCGCCGTACGCTCCCGCGGATTTCCCTCGGCAAGCGCCCACAGATGCCACGCGCCGCGGTTCGTCGCGTCGGCGGCGATAGCGCGCGTCGCAAGCTCGCTCACGACGTCGGGGCCGCGACCGCTCAGCCAGTACGCGTTGGCAAGGATGACCAGCGCGCGCGCGTTCCCGGGCTCGGCCGCGACGATCCGTTCATACACCGGACCGGCAACCTCAGGCATGTCGCGGTATGGCTCGACGGCGGCCGCCAGCTCCGCTGGCGCGGCCTCGGGCAGCGTGGCGAGAGCCTGCTGCAACAGGCCCATATCGCCGCCGGATTTGTAGCGGTCGACGGCTTGCTGGATAACAGCAGCGACATCGGAGGAGCTGGTCATTGGCGCGGAAGTTAAGCTCATGGAACGACGCATCCCGGTCGGATCATTCCAGAAATCTCCAGGCTTGCTTTACATTCCCCGGCATAAGTACTAGCATTGTTGTGTGACCGCGCTGTCCACAGCGCGTCTATTCAGAAAGTTCTAAGTCAGGTCGCGGTAAGCCGCGTGAGTTCCCCGCTACTCCCTGCGATCGTTTGATTCCCGCGGTGCTACGGCAATGCCGTATGGCTTCATAGCCGCGAGATCTTTTCCGACAAGCTGCAGCCCCAGAACGAACCAAACCTCGGCGGCGTTTGCCGCTCGCGAGGACCACGCCCCTCCGATGCCCAGGCACCGGAACCGGGAGCAATAACCCCGCTTCACGATCCATGGATCCAGACAAGACGAATCCGCAGCCGCCCTCGGGCGGAGACGAACCGAGAGCCGAGCCCGCCGTCCAGGAGCGATCCGGCGAGCGCCCAGGCTCTCCGTCTCCGAGCGACACCGCCGAGCGCAACAACCCGCCGAGCCAGGAACAGCAGGACCGTCCGCCCCGCGGCCGGCATTCGGGGAACAATCAGCGGAATCAGCAGGGGTCCGGCAACGACAACGAAACCCGCCGGAACGGTCGCCGCGGACCCAATCCGCGACATGGGCGAAGGGGGCGCGGTGGTCCGCGCCGTGACCGTCAGCCGCAGCAGAATCAGAATCAGAACCAGCAGCAGTCGCAGCAAGATCAGCAGCCGTCCGCGCCTGTCGTAGCCGACGGAGAGATCACAGGATGGTTCGATCCGCAGCGCGACAACGGGTTTATCAGGCGCGCGGCCAACAGCTACCTCCCTGATCCGACTGACCCATACGTGCCCGGCCACCTCGTCCGTCAGCTCGGCCTCCGCCGCGGCGACGAAATCAACGCGACCACGGGGCGCGACCACCGCAACCGCCAGGCAGTCGTCGAGGTGAGAACGATCAACGATACCGACCCAGCGGACGCGGCTCGGCGACCGGAATTCGGCTCGCTGACAGCGTCCTACCCGGATCGCAAGCTCAAGCTCGAGACAGGCAAGCCGGCCAAGGGCGGTCCCGAAGTCACGCGCCGCGCCATCGACCTCGTCGCGCCGATCGGATACGGCCAGCGCGCGCTCATCGTCGCTCCCGCGCGAGCCGGAAAGACGATGCTTCTGCAGGCGATCACCGAGGGCGTCGCGGTGAACCATCCGCAAGCCGTGCTGCTCGTACTCCTCGTGGACGAGCGTCCCGAGGAAGTCAGCGAGATGATCACCTGGGGCTACGGCGAGGTCGTCGCATCCAGCTTCGACATGCCCGCCAACCGCCACACGGACGTCGCGGAGATCACGCTCGAGAGAGCGCGTCGTCTCGTGGAGCTGGGTCGCGATGTCGTGATCGTGCTCGATTCGATCACCCGTCTTGCGCGCGCTCACAACACCGTCGAGCGCGGCACCGGCCGCACGTTGTCCGGCGGTCTCGACGCTACCGCGATGGCAAAGCCGAAGGCGTTTTTCGGGTCGGCCAGAGCGGTCGCGGAGCAGCACGGAGGCGGCTCTCTCACCATCATCGCGACCGCGCTCGTGGAGACAGGATCGCGCATGGACGACGTCATCTTCGAGGAGTTCAAGGGCACCGGAAACTGCGAGATCAAGCTCGACAGGACCCTCGCGGAAAAGCGGATTTTCCCGGCCATCGACATCGGGACCAGCGGCACGCGGCGGGAAGAAAAGCTCTTTCGAGCCGAACAGCTCGACCACGTGTATACCCTTCGTCGTGGCCTGCAGCAGATGCCCTCTACTTCGGCGATGGAATGGCTGATCAAACGCATAGCGTCTACCCCCGGCAATGATGCCCTCCTGGAGGGCCTCTAACGGCCCACGGCTTGCTCCTCCGGGCGGCATGCATCTGAGTCTCTACTGCTTAGCCCCCTCCAGGGTTGGCGCCACCTTGTTTACGTACCTCGTCGCCGCCTGTTGTTGCCTGCTCGTCCCGGCGATGGCCGCCGCCCAGAAAGACGACGAAAAACCCGAGATCGTGGAACTCAGGTTCCAGGGCGTCGAGGCGCTCAAAGTCGAAGAGCTACGCGAGAGCATCATCACCGACGAATCGCACTGCAAGAGCCTGGTCTTCAAGCCGGTCTGCTGGATCAGCAAGTCGCGGTACTTCTACGAGCGACAATATCTCGACCGTGACGAGCTGGCTCGAGATCTCCTCAGGCTTCGCGTTTTCTACTGGAAACGCGGGTTCCGCGAGACCCGGGTCGACACGGTGATCGCGCCGCGAGACGAGGACAAAGTCGCCGTCACCTTCCTCGTGGAGGAAGGCCCGCCCACGATCGTGAGCGACGTTACGGTCACGCAGGCCAACCCGGTTCTCCCACGCCGCACGATCGAGCGCCGCACGCTGCTCAAGCGCGGCGACCCGCTCAACATGATCAAGCTCGACTCCATGCGCGTGCGACTGGAGGGTGCGTTCTGGGATCGAGGCTACGCGGACGCCATCGTGGACACGACGATCGCGATCAGCGAGGACGGCCTGAGCGCCAGTGTGGCGGTAAACCTTGATCCGCGCTGGCTGGTCACCGTCGACAGCATTCACGTCCACGGGAACAAGGCCGTCGGGCAACGCACGATCCGGCGTTCGCTGACTTTCAAGGAGGGCGACCTCTTCCGGCGGACCGAGCTGCTCCGCAGCCAGCGCAACCTGTACGAGTCCAATCTGTTCCGCCGCGCCGTGATCGAGCTGTCAAAGGACGAAGATACCGGCGTCGATTCCACCAAGATCGTGGACATCACGGTACAGGAATCGGCTCCGCGAGAGGCGCGGCTCAGTGTCGGCTTCACCACGGCGGACTTCGTCCAGGCCGAAGGACGGTTCACGCACTACAACTTCACCGGCGGAGCGCGGAGGCTGATGATCACCGGCGCGGTCGGCAACCTGCTCGCCGAGCAGCTGAACAACAGGCTGTTCTTCAGCGACAACTACGTGAACGTAGGCAGCGATCGCGGCCGCTATTTCGCGCCGACGTACAACGCGAGCGCCGAGCTGCAGCAGCCCTGGTTCGGGTCCGCGCGCAACGCGCTCGCCCTGTCGGTCTTCACGCACCGGCGCAGCTCTCCCGGGATATACGTCGATCGCGGCTACGGCACGAGCGCGACGTTCACGCGCGAGGTCGCTTTGCGCGCGCCGGCCAGCCTGAACTACCGGTTCGAGAGGACGACCGTGGAAGCGGGGGACGTGTATTTCTGCGTCAACTTCGGCGTGTGCGACCGGCCCACGCTCGACGCCCTGCGCGGCTACCAGCGCATTTCGCCGCTGACTCTGACGAGCAACCTCGACCGCACGAATCATCCTTTCTCTCCCAACCGCGGCTGGCGCGGGCGCAGCACGCTCGAGCACGCGTCGGGCTTCACCGCCTCCGATTACCGGTACAACCGCGCGTCGGCCGAAGCAGCCGCGTTCATGCAGGTCCGGAGACGCGGAGCCCTCGGCGGCCACATCCGCCTTGGCTGGGTCAAGGGGATAGAGAGCTCGGGTGAGGCGCTCGGCGGATTCATCGGCGATCAGGTCCTCCATCCGCGCACGCGCTTTTACGCCGGCGGCGCGCAATCCGTGAGAGGGTTCGGCGAGAATCAACTGGGCCCGCGGATTCTCACGATCTCTTCGACGCAGCTTCGCTCGGGCATGCTTCCCGACGACGGGCCGCACGCCTGCCCCGAGCCAACGCCGATCGTCGAGTGCGATCCGAACTCGCCGGCGTACGCGGACCGGCATTTCCAGCCGCGCCCCCTCGGTGGGAACACCGTGGCGGAAGCGAGCGCAGAGCTGCGCTTTCCGCTGTGGAACCAGCTGTCGGGCGCGGTGTTCGTGGACGCGGGCGTCGTCACGCAGAACCTGGACAGCTCGCTCCCGGGCAGCCGCGCGGCGGCCACCCCCGGCTTCGGCGTCCGCTATCAGTCCCCCGTGGGACCGATTCGCGTCGACATTGGTATAAATCCGGGAAGAGCCGAGCGGCTCCCGGTGATCTCGGAAGAGATCGTGAACGGCGAGCGCAGGCTCGTGCGGCTCAATGCCAGGCGGGAATATGCCGTTGCCCGCAGCGGGTTCATGGGCGTGCTCGACCGCATGATCCTCCACCTCTCCATAGGCGAAGCGTTCTAGTGACCGCTCCACCGGCCTCGCAACCGCGCCGCTACCGGCCGGTGATCCGGAAGAAGCACGCCGGCCTCGCGGGCCTGGTTGTCGCCGGCGTGGTCGTGCTGGCGGCCATCGGGGTGCTCGTGCTCACGCAGACCGACTTCGGGCGCAACTTCACGCGCGACCGGGTGGTGGACATCCTGACGAGGAACTCGCGCGGGATCATCAAGATCGGCGAAGTGCGCGGCAATCTGCTCCGCAACGTAACGCTGATCGACGTTTCCATTACGGACAGCAGTGGCGCGCCGCTCATCATCGCGGACACGATCTACTCCGAGTACGGGCTGCGCGCTCTCCTCGGAAAGCGGATCGAGCTGTCCGGCCTGCGCATCGTCAACGCCCACATCGTGATCGAGCGGCTCCCCGGGCAGCGGTGGAACTACGACCGCATCTTCCCGCGCGATACAGTGCCCCGGACGGGCCCGCGCGAGCCGGGCTGGGGCACCTGGATCGGCTTCACGGATGTCAGTCTGGTGAACGTTGATCTGACTACGCGGGCGCCGTGGACACCGGGTGGCGACAAAGGCGACGCCGACCGCCGGATCACGCAGGCACTCGCCGGCGAGGGACGCGTGCGAATCATCCGCGTCCCCGGCGGATACCAGAATGTCGCGGAGTACCGTGATATCCATGCGCGCCTGCCCATTGTCCGCCTCAACGATCCCGATCACCGGGTCGCTCTGATCGACATTGCGTCGGCCCGGTTGCACGCAATGCCATTCAATCCGCCCACGCTCCTCGTGCGCGCGCTCACTGGGAGGGTCCAGTTCAACAAGGACTCGGTCTGGTGGGCCGACGCTCGCACAGAGCTGAGCGCATCGCGCGCGGTCGTGTCGGGCCGCTACCGGACGAGCGGCGGCGATCTCCGCCTCCGCCTTCGCGCCAGCGCGTTCTCCCCTGCCGATGTTCGCTGGGTCCTGCCGCAGCTCCCCCAGCGCGGCAGCGGGTCGCTCGACTTCTCGATGGACTGGGAGGGTGACAGCGCGATGTACCTCGCCGAGAACGCGGACATCCGCCTCGGCGATGCGCATCTCGTGGGCAAGATCGGCGTCACCGATACGGACACGCTCGCGTTCCACGCCGCGGACCTGCGCTTCACCGGCGTCAGCACGGCGCTCCTCGATCAGGTGCTCGGAGTATCATGGCCTCCGCGCCCCGGCGTCCTGTCCGGCAGCGCGCGCTTCGACGGCGGCTTCAACGCGATGACGGTGGATGGAGACGTGACGTTCGTCGGACGTGGCACCGGAAGAAACCGGGTGATCGCGAGCGGCGAGCTTGGCGTGGGGGATGAGTTCCGCGCGAGGAATCTGCGCCTGCGGCTGATGCCGGTGACCGCGGAGTTCGCGCGAATTATCATCCCCGATATTCCGTTCGACGGGACGTTCACGGGGAATACGGTGCTCAACGGCTCCACGGCCTCGACCCTCGTGGCCACGGGAGACATCACGCACGTCGAGGCGGGGAACAGGTCGCGCGGCATCGGGCGCGTCGCTGTCAGGCCCGGCGTGACTGCCTGGCTCGACGTCGACGCGCGGCTGGCGCCGCTCGCGCTCGCCACTGCCGGACAGTTCTCGCCCGCGCTCGGCCTGCGCGGATTCGTGAGCGGGCCGATTCGCTTCACCGGCACGCTGCGCGATTTCATGGTGAACACCAACCTGGCAGCCTCGGGCGGCGGAAACATCGCCATCAACGGGCGCGTCGATCTGGAAGGGCGCGCGACGGCGTACGACCTGCGAGTGAATGCCGACCTGTTCAACGCGAGCGCCGTGTCGAGCAAGGCGCCCGGCACGCAGCTCACCGCGACAGCGCACATCGCCGGCACGGGGACGAACCCCGAGACCATGCGCGGCAACCTGGTGGCCGACGTCCGGACCTCGGTATGGGATACGCTGGCCCTCGACTCCGCGAAGGTGCGCGTGGCGTTCGCGGACGGGCTTGCCCGATTCGACACGCTGACACTGAGCATCCCGCAGGGACAGCTCGACGCCGAAGGAACGTTCGGGCTCAGCGAGCGCCGCCAGGGGGAGCTGCGGTACAGCGTAGTCATCGACACTCTCGCAGCGCTCTCGGGCATCATCGGAACGGATACGGGGGTAGTCGCGCCGCGGCCGCGAATTCTGGCCACCCGGATCGCGCAGGCACGAGCCGACTCGCTGCGCGTCGCGCGAGACACCGAAGTCGAGCGGGCCGCGACCGGGCGGCGCGGTGTGCCTCCGATCGCGGTGGACACGCCGCGCGTAGTGCCGCGCGGCCTGATCGCTGGCTCGCTCCGCGCACAGGGCGTTGCGACGGGCAACATCAGGAACTTCGGGCTGCGTGGGACCGCGACGGGCGCCAATCTCGTCGCGCGCGGACAGAGCGTAGGCCGGCTCCGCGCTGACTATGAGTGGACCGGCGGACGAACTCCCGCGTCGAGGCTGATGGTGGACGCGCAGCTCGCCGACGCGCAGCTCGCCGGCTTCGAGCTCGACAGCGTGGACGCGCGCGTGAGCTACCAGCGCCCGGGGGGTACCGCGGAGATAACGATTCACCAGGATGACAGGACGCAGTACGGCCTAGCCACGCAGTACAGGCTGCATGCCGACCACAACGAGCTGCACCTGGACAGCATGCGGCTGCAGTTCGATACGACGCTCTGGGCAAGCACGCAGCCGTCCGAGATCCTGTGGGGGCAGCGCGGCTTCACCGTGCGCACACTCGAGCTCACGAACCAGGCCGGAGGGCGCATCTTCGTGGACGGCCTGATCCCGCGCGATGGCAACGCCGACCTGCGTCTCGCCGTCGACAGGTTCGAGATCGCCGACATCGCTTCGCTGCTGCAGAGCGACATCAATGCGAGAGGACTTCTCTCGTTCGATGTCAACGCGACCGGCACGATGGCCGACCCGCGCTTCAAAGGCGCGTTCGGCGCCACGAACTTCGTGTACAACGAGACGAGCCTGCCCGAAGTCCACGGTACTCTTGACTACGCCGACGAGACGCTCAGTGGGCGCGCTGACGCGACTCTGGCCAACGGCCGATCGATCATCGTTGCCGAGGGAACAGTGCCCGTGAATCTCGCTCTCACGGGCGTCACGGGATCGCGGATCCCGCGGGACCGGGAGATAGCGCTCCGTGTCTCCGCGGACAGCTTCCCCGTCGAAATTCTGCCGCAGCTCAGAAGCTACGTGAGCAACGTGCGCGGACGCACGAGCGGGAGCGTCACGATCGGCGGAACACTGAGGGCCCCGGCTCTGGCTGGCAACGTCTCCATTCACAACGGCAGCGCCAGGATCGTTCCGACCGGCGTGACGGTTCGCAGCGTATACGGCACGATCCGCATGACGGGTGACACTGTGGTGGTGGACTCTCTCGTGGGTCGCAGCGCCGGAGAGTTCAGGGTGACGGGCGGCGTGGGGGTAGGCTCGTTCCGGGAGCCGTCGTTCGATCTTCGCCTGTTCTCCAGGAACGCCCGCATCCTCGACAACAAGCGCGGAGAGCTGTTCGCTGATCTCGACGTCGCGATGTACGGACCGTTCAAGAGCGCGCTCATCAGTGGCGGCGTGAGGATCCGCGAGGGCGTGTTTTACATGGAGATGCCGGATGACCGGGAAGTGGTCGGCGCCAACGATCCCGCTCTCTTCGCGGTGCTCGACACGGCGATCACTCCCGCGTCGGAGGTATTCCCGGCGCAGTCACCCCTCCTCGCGAACCTCCGGGTCGATCTCAATCTGCGAGTGGACCGCGATGTGTTCGTGAGAGCGCCGAACGTCAACGTGGAGGTTTACACCGACGGCGATCTCATCGTCCGTGCCAACCGCGCGACCCAGTCACTGTCGCTCGACGGAGTGTTGCTCAGCGACCGCGGCGATTACGTCTTCTTCAGCAGGCGGTTCAAGATCCGGCGCGGGTCCGCCACGTTCGTCGGGCTCACCGAGATAAATCCGACGCTGCAGATCCAGGGTGAGTACGAGGTGCGCCTTCCGACCCGCGAGGCGATCAACATTCAGATCGTAATCGGAGGAACGCTGCGAAGCCCGAAGATCACGCTCACCAGCGACGCCCAGCCGCCGATGGCGCAGAGCGACATCCTGAGCTATCTCGCCTTCGGGCAGTCGTCGACCACGCTGACGCAGCTCGGCGGCTCGGCGCTGTCAACCGGAGGTGGCGCCGGCACGCTCGTCGGAACGGGCGCGGCGCTCGCCACCAAGCAGCTCGCCGCCGTCGCCCTCGGCGTGTTCACGGAGGAGATCGCCGGCGAGGCGGCGCGATCGCTCGGAGCTGACGTCCTGATCATCTCGCCAGCGGAAATCCAGACCGACGTGGGCAGCTTCCTCCGCAGCACCGAAGTAGAGTTCGGGAAGTACGTCAACCGGAACACCTTCGTCTCCTTCACGGGGAGGCTCGATCCCTCCGCGCTGAGGCGCCCCGGCTTCACGCTCGAGCACCGGTTCCCGTCGATGCCGGGGTACCGGTTCGAGATGGCGCTGGAGCCGCGGTATCTGCTGCGCGAGCCGACCCTGCAGCTTCGCGAGCCCATCACGCGCAGCGTGCTGGGAATGTTCCTGATCAGGGAGTGGAGATACTGAAAAGCTGCTAGCTGCTAGCTGCTAGCTGCTAGCTCCTTGTAGTGGTCCCACATCTCCGCCATCGCGCGCATCCCCAGGCGGAAGTTCTCTTCGCTGATCCATTCGTCCGGCGCGTGCGCGTTCTCGCCGGGCAGGCCGAATCCCACCAGCAGCACGGGCGCGCCAAGTACCTGCTCGAAGTCGCTCACGACGGGAATCGATCCGCCCTCGCCCGTGTTCACCGGCGCCTTGCCGAACGCCGACTCGAGGGCCTTGCGCGCCGCCTCGAAGATCGGTCCCTCCAGCTTAGCCTTCCACGGACGGCCGCCGTGCAGATGCTCGCAGGTCACGGTCACGCCTTCCGGCGCGACGCGCGCGACGTGAGCCTTGAACAGGCGCTCGATGTCCTGCGGCTGCTGATCCGGAACCAGGCGACAGCTCACCTTTGCCATGGCGCGCGCCGGCAGCACGGTCTTGGCTCCCTCGCCCGTATACCCGCTGAGCATGCCATTGACCTCGCAGGTCGGTCGCGTCCACAGCTTTTCGAGCGTCGTGTATCCGGCTTCCCCGCCGAGCGCGGTGGCTCCCACTTCTTTCAAAAAGGCCGCATCGTCGGCAGGCAGCTCCCGCATCTGCTCGCGAATCTCCGGCTCCCACTCGCGCACGGCGTCGTAAAAACCCTCGATCGCGACTCTGCCGCGCTCGTCGTGGAACGTAGAAATGATGCTCGCGAGCGCCGTCGCGGGATTCACCACCGCGCCGCCGTACATCCCGGAGTGCAGGTCCCCGGCAGGCCCCTGCACGTTGATCTCGAAGTAGGCGAGGCCGCGCAACGACGACAGGATCGACGGCTGACCTTCCGCGTACATCGTTGAGTCCGAGATCACCACGGCATCCGCCTTCAGCATCTCCCGGTGCACGCTCACGAACTCCGCGAGGTGCTCGCTTCCAATCTCTTCCTCGCCCTCGATCAGGAACACGATGTTCACGGGAAGCGTCCCGCGCGTTTTTAGATGGGCCTCCACCGCTTTGATGTGCAGGAAGAACTGGCCTTTGTCGTCGACGGACCCACGCGCGAAGATCTTGCCGTCGCGCACCGTGGGCTCGAACGGCGGCGAAGTCCACAGGTCGAGCGGCTCCGCCGGCTGCACGTCGTAGTGGCCATAGATCAGGACCGTCGGCGCGCCCGCGGCCTTTCTCCACTCGCCGACCACGATGGGATGACCCTTGGTCTGGTGAATCACCGTCTCGAACCCAAGACTGCTCAGAGAATCGCGAACCCACTCCGCTGTTCGCGCCATGTCTCCTTTATGCTCGGAGCGCGCGCTCACGCTCGGGATTCGTAGAAGGGCGAAAAGCTCGTCGCGAATTCGCGCGTCGTTGTCACTAAGGAACCGTGTGAGGTCTTCAGCCAAGTTCAATCCGTCCGGTGAGTGTTCGACATCATCGAGAGGCGTGTGGAGCGGCGAAGCCGCCGAGCGCAAAACCGCCGAACACCGCCGCAAGCGAAAGTCCGACGCTGGCCACCACATACAGGGCGGCCCTGCCGTATTCTCCTCCCTCCGCCAGCCCCAGAGTCTCGGTGCTGAACGCGGAAAACGTGGTAAAGCCGCCGCAGAACCCGACCACCAGGGCCGCTCGCATAAGGGGATGAGACTGGCTGTTCATGAAGTAACGCAACAGGAGCCCGGCGACAAATGATCCCGTGATATTGACGAACATGGTCCCGACGGGAAAGGCCAGGCCCGCCGTGCGCTGCACGAATCCGCCGAGCAGGTACCGCGTCACCGACCCGATCGCCCCTCCCAATGCTATCATTGCCAGCATGAGCTCAAGTTATCCGACCGTTGGGTACATGGCCACGCTTAGCTCGCGGACGACAATTAGGACGCAGGACGCAGGACGCAGGACGCCGGGCGGTTCTGGTCAAGATTATGCAAAGCACCCCCTCGAATGCCGAATCTCTTAGCTGACGAGACCAGCCCCTACCTGCTGCAGCACGCCGACAACCCGGTCGAGTGGCACCCCTGGTCGGCCGAGGCGCTCGAGCGGGCGAGGCGCGAGGACAGGCCGATACTCCTGAGCATCGGCTATGCCGCCTGCCACTGGTGTCACGTCATGGCCCATGAATCGTTCGAGGACGACGCCACAGCCGCCGTGATGAATGAACATTTCGTCAACATCAAGGTGGACCGCGAAGAGCGCCCGGACCTGGACAACATCTACATGCAGGCGGTTCAGGCGATGACTGGTCATGGCGGCTGGCCGATGACCGTTTTTCTCACGCCGGACGGCGAGCCGTTTTATGGTGGCACTTACTTCCCGCCGAACAGCCGGCACGGAATGCCGTCGTTCACGAGCGTGCTCAACTCCGTCGCGCGCGCCTATCGCGAGCATCGCGACGACGTCGCGCAGAGCGTCTCTCAGCTGCGGCAGATATACAGGCCGCCACCGCCCTCAACGGGAGCGGACGAAGTCACGGCCCACATGCTGGAGATTGCGTATCGCAGCATAGCCCAGCGCTACGACGCTGCCAATGGCGGGTTTGATAGCGCCCCGAAGTTTCCGCAGGCCATGGCTCTGGACTTCCTCCTCAGGCACGGCGCGCGAACCGGCAACGCGCACGCGACCGAGATGACGCTGACTTCGTTCCGCAAAATGGCGCGGGGCGGAATATACGATCAACTCGGCGGCGGATTCGCCCGATACTCCGTCGACGACCAATGGCTCGTTCCGCATTTCGAGAAGATGCTGTACGACAACGCGCTGCTTCTCCGCCTCGGCGTTCATCTGTGGCAGGCGACTGGCGATAAGGAAATCAGGCACGTTGCGCGCGAAATCATCGCGTGGCTCGATCGGGACATGACTGCGCCGGGCGGCGGATTTTACTCCTCGCTCGATGCGGACAGCGACGGCCACGAAGGGAAGTTCTACGTCTGGACCGAGACCGAGCTGGATGATCTGCTGGGCGAAGAATCGCTGTTCGTAAAATCCTATTACGGGGTGACGTCCGGCGGGAACTTCGAGGGATCGAACATTCTTTTCGTCGAGTCCGATCCGGCGGCCTTCGCCGCGAGGCTTGGCGTCAGCGAAGCCGCGCTTGCCGACGCCGTCGAAGGAGCGAAGGTGATCCTCTGCGAGGCGCGGGCAAAGCGCGTGTCGCCGGCCCGGGACGAGAAGATCCTCGCCGGCTGGAACGGCCTTATGTTGCGAGCGATTGCCGAAGCCGCGCGTGTTTTCGCCGATGACGGGTACCGGGCCATGGCGTTGCGAAGCGCCGAGTTTCTGCACGGCGAGATGGTTCGCGGGGGCCGCGTGATGCGATCGTGGACGAAAGGCTCCACCCGGATCGCCGGCTTCCTCGAAGACTACGCTGCCGTCGCCCTCGGGTTCATCTCCGTGTACGAGCTGACATTCGACGATCGCTGGATCGAGCGCGCGCTCGATATCTCGGCGACGATGAACGACCTGTTCTGGGACGAGGAGAGCCGCGTGTTCTTCGATACCGCGCGCGACGCCGAGAAGCTGATCACCCGGCCGCGCGACGTCACGGACAATGCCGTGCCTGCGGGGAACTCGCTCGCTGCCGAGCTCTGCCTCCGGCTCGCGGAGCTGACCGGCGACCAGGAGCTTCGCGGGCGCGCCGAGCACGTAGTCCGGCCTCTCGCCACGGGGATGACGAAGCACGCCGTCGCTTTCGGACACTTGCTCGGTGTCGCGGACTTGCTCGTGCACGGCGGCGTTCAGGTTGCGATCGCCGGAGAACCCGCGAGCGATGAGTTTGCTGCCTTTGGGCGGACTGTGTCGAACTGTTATGTGCCTACGCTGATTCTGGCCGGCGGGGTGTCCGGGAGCGCGGGCGTAGTCTCGCTCATGGCGGACCGCGCCACGACCGGCCCGGCCACGGCGTACGTCTGCCGGGGCTTTGCCTGCGACGTGCCGGCACGGGACCCGGACCAGCTCGCGGCGCAGCTCGCGGAAGCATCGCGCGCCTCTGCCGGGAGTGGAGCCGCGACGTAGCTTTAACCCTCCGTGAGGCCGTAGCGCAGTCGCCAATACATGGAGAGACAATGGATCAACCACGCTGGATCCCGCAGCTATACGGCTATGTAGTCTGCCTGATCGCCGTCATCACCATCCTCATCTCCCTGAACAGCCTGGTGAACAATCTGTTCGAGTATTCGGAGCCCGGGATGTCCCGGGAGATCTCAGGCGAGTTCGGCGGACGGTCACTCGAAGCGTGCAAGCAGCGCTATATGACGCGCCCGGGAAGCACAGCACGGCCCACAGAGCCTTCCGCGGTCGGCACAGAGCTTCCGGCTGACAGCGTTCTGATGAGACTCTGCGCGGAGGAGCGTGAGGATCGCGTTGTTTCCGTTCGGCACCGGGCGTTGCGATCGCTGGTGACCTCGACGCTCATGCTACTCGTGGCCGGGGTGCTGTTCGGCGCTCACTGGAGATGGCTGCGCGGCTCCCGCGTCGCGATGACGTGACCCCCGCGCCGACGGGAGACACGCGTGCCGCGCCCGTTTCGGGCGGGCGCGCGTCTTTCGTGCGCGGATTGTTCGCGGGCGCGGTGCATGACGACCTCCTTTTCCCTTTTCCCGATCCGCTCGAAGCGCGCGATCCCGGCGAAGCCAACACAGTCAAAGGGCTCATTGCCACGCTTCGCGAGCTGCGCGGTGATCTCATTGATCCGGCGAAGTTCGACGAGGAGGAGACCATCGGCGATGACGTCATCGCCGCGCTCGCCGGGTTCGGCTTCATGGCGCTCACGATTCCTCGGGAATACGGCGGGCTCGGCTTATCCGCGACTGCTTATGCCCGGGTATTCGAGGCCATTTCGGTCGCCGACGCTTCCACGGCGGTGCTCGTCGGCGTGCATTGCGGCCTTGGGTGCAAAGCCATCGTGCTGTACGGTACCGACGCGCAGAAGCAGCGTTATCTCCCCGCACTCGCCCGCGGCGAAATGCTGGCGGCGTATGCGCTCACCGAGCCCGAGATCGGCTCGGACGCGCAGCACATTCGATCCAGCGCGCGCCTGTCGGCTGACGGCTCGGAGTGGATCATCGACGGACACAAGATCTGGATCGGCAACGCCCACAAGGCCGGCGTGATCGTCACGTTCGCGCAGACGCCAGTGCAGCGGCGGGGGGCCACGGAGCAGCGGCCGACCGCGTTCATCGTCCGGCCAGACATGCCCGGATTCAAGGTGGCCGGGACGGTTCGCAAGCTCGGCATCCGCGGGTCGACGCAGGCAGAGCTCCTGTACGAGGGGATGCGCGTTCCCGCCGACCACGTGCTCGGCGGAGTGGGCCGTGGATTCAGCGTGGCGGTCCATGTGCTCAACGCCGGCCGTCTGACTCTCCTCGCCGGATGCACAGGCGGAGCCAAGAGCGCGCTCGGCGAAATGGCCCGCTACGCGGAGCAGCGCGAGCAGTTCGGCCATCCGCTCGCGCACTTCGAGATCACGCAGCGGAAGATGTCGCAACTCGCGTCAGAGATTTACGCGGCGGATGCGATGCTCGGGATTCTTTCTTCGCTCGCCGACCGGCCCGATGCCGACCATTCGCTCGAGTCGGCGTGCGCGAAGGTGTTCGCCAGCGACATGGTGTGGCGCGCGACCGACGAATTGGTCCAGGTGGCCGGCGGCCGCGGCTTCGTGAAGCCGTATCCGTACGAGCGCATGCTGCGGGACTCCCGCATCAACCGCATCTTCGAAGGCGCGAACGAGGTGCTGCGCCTATTCATCGCGCTGAACGGCGTCGAAGGTCCAGCCGGACAGCTCAAGGAGATCGGCGCCGCGCTCAGGCGCCCCATGCGGAACCTCGGACTGCTCGGCGGCTACGCCGCAACGCGTGTGCGCGGCGCGCTCGGCACTACGTCCACACTCGACGTGGAGCTGGACCCGCGACTGGCGGACCACAAGAAATATTTCGAGAAGCACGTCGCGGAGCTCAAAGCGGCCGCGGAACGCGCGATCATGCGACACAGGACAGAGCTGATCGACCGGCAGCTTGTGCTCGAGCGTCTCGCGAACATGGCCATCGAGCTGTTCGCGACCGGCGCGGTCATCTCGCGCACTCAGAGACTGCTGGAGGAGGGCGACGAAGCCGCGCATTCCGACGTGCTCGCCCTCTGCGATCTGTTTTGTGTGCTGTCGGGCCGCCGCTTCCGGGCGGCGAGGAACGCGCTCGACAACAGTGAAGACGACGTGGACGACGCGCGCCGTAGCGCGGCGGCGGCGGTGCGGGCGTCAGGCGGCTACTTCGTCCAGGACGCGATTCTCGACACGGAAACTCTCAGGTAAAATCCAGCCCGAGATCCAGGGCCGGCGCGGAATGTGTCAGCGCCCCGACCGAGATCCGGTCGACCCCGGTCTTCGCGATGGCCCGGACGTTCCCGAGGGTGACACCTCCGGATGCCTCGAGGATCGCGCGCCGCTGCACGACGTCCACGCACCGGCGAATCTCTTCCACCTTCATGTTGTCGAGCAGGATTACGTCAGCGCCCGCAGCCACCGCAGCCTTGACCTGATTGAGCCTGTCACACTCGACTTCGACCTTCGTCCCCCGGGGAGCCATGTCCCGCGTGCGGCGAATCGCCAGCTCGAGGTCGCCGTCGAGAGCGCGCAGGTGATTGTCCTTGATCAGAATAGCGGCCGATAGATCCATGCGGTGATTGACGCCGCCTCCCGCGCGCACGGCGTACTTCTCGAGACTCCTCCAGCCCGGAGTGGTTTTGCGCGTATCGAGAATCTTCGCGCCCGTACCCTCGACGGCGGCGACGAACTTCGCGGTGAGCGACGCAATTCCGGAAAGCCTCTGCAGAAAGTTGAGCGCGACGCGCTCCGCGGAGAGCAACCCGCGGGCGCTGCCGCTCAGAACCGCGAACACCGCGCCCGCATCGACCGATCGACCATCCTCGCCGTCCACGCGAATCACCACGCGCGAGTTCAATTGTCTGAAAGTCTCGACTGCGAGCGGCAGTCCCGCGATGACGCCCGGCTGCCGGGCGACGAGACGGCAGCGCGCTCGCCTGTCCGACACGACCGTCGCGATGGTGGTCACATCATTGAAAGCGCCGTCCTCATCCAGCGCTACGCGCACGAGCCTGGTAGTGTCTCGCCGGTTGAGCGGAAAGAGCACTCCCTCATCCGGACGGGCGGATTTTCTCCGGGACGGCGTACGACTACGTGGCGGGGTCATCTGATCCGACTTACGAGCAAGAGTCGTGCACCCGTCTTACTCGCCGGGGTCGGCGGTCGTCGGCACCGGCGACAGCGCCGTCTGGCCGCCGATCGCGATCATCCGTTCGATCGCGGTTCGCGCGCGCGCGGCGATCCCGGGAGCCACCGTGATCTCGAACTGCATCCGCTCCAGCGAAAGAAAGACCTTGGGGAGCGTTGTGACCTTCATATATGCGCACACAGCGCGGTCGTTGGCCGCGAAGAAAGTCTTGTCAGGGTTTTCCCGCCGCAATCGATGGAGAATTCCCACCTCGGTGGCGACGATGAACTCGTTGGCCGGCGACTCCGCGGGCCGGCGGATCATTCCTTCCGTCGACAGTATCTGCATCCCCTCGGCGCTCACGTCGCCCGCCGAGACGGCTTCGACCACGCTCGACGCGCAGCCGCACTCCGGATGAATCAGAAATTCTGCGCCCGGATGCGCCGCTCGCTGGAGATTGATGTGCTCGGGATCAATCCCCGCGTGCACGTGGCACTCACCCATCCAGACGTGGATATTTTCGCGACCCGACACTCGCCGCACATGAGCGCCGAGGAACATGTCGGGCAGAAACAGAATCTCCTTCTCGGCGGGGATCGCCTTGATAACCTCGACCGCATTTCCGGAAGTGCAGCAATAATCGCTCTCCGCTTTGACTTCGGCGGTCGTGTTGACGTATGACACGACCACGGCGCCGGGATGCTCGGCCTTCCACTGGCGCAGCTCATCGGCGTCGATGCTGGCGGCGAGCGAGCACCCGGCAGCGAGGTCGGGCAGAAGAACCGTCTTGGCGGGCGAGAGGATCTTCGCCGTCTCCGCCATGAAATGGACGCCGCAAAACACGATCACGTCCGCTTCCGTGCGGGCGGCTTCGCGGCTCAGCCCGAGCGAATCGCCGACGTAGTGCGCGACGTCCTGCACCTCTGGTCGCTCGTAGTTGTGCGCGAGAATGACCGCGCTCTTGCGGCGCGCCAGCTCTTTGATCTCCGACTGAAGCACCGCGACGTCCTGCTCCGCGATCACTACCATATGATGTGCTTTCCTCTCCACTTCTGTTTCGGGCGCGGAAAATCACTGCGATAGTGCCCGCCGCGTGATTCGGTCCTGAGCAACGCCGCGCGCGCTATCAGCCGCCCCGTATCTATCAGATTAACCTCTTCGGTCGCTCCAACCGGAAGCCGGGACTCGATGGCGTCCAGCGTTTCGAGGCACTTTTTCAGCCCTCTGGCCGACCGGTTGATTCCCGCCTTCTCCCACATGACCCGGCGCACGTCGTCCGCGGCAACCTGCGCCGCGCCGCGGTCGCGGAGAGCGGGCGCCTTCCACACCATTTTCTTCGGAAGCCGCGGCAATCGCTCCACCTTTATCATATCCCGCGCGACGCGCTCGGCGAATACCAGCCCCTCGAGAAGCGAATTGGACGCCAGCCGGTTCGCGCCGTGCACGCCCGTGCTCGACACTTCGCCGCATGCGTAAAGGCGCTGAAGGCTGGAGCAGCCCGTGAGATCGGTGACGATCCCTCCCATCATGTAGTGCGCGGCCGGGGTCACGGGGATCAGCTCGTCGCGAGGATCGATGCCGCGCGCGTGACAGAGCGCGAAGATCCCCGGGAAGCGCTTGGCGAACGATTTCCCGAGCCGCCGCGCGTCGAGCCAGACCCGGCTCCCTTCCGACTGCTGGCGAAAGATCTCGCGGGCCACGATGTCGCGCGGGGCCAGCTCCGCCAGGCGATGCCGGCGAATCATGAACCGCTGGCCGGCGTCGTTGACGAGTTTCGCGCCTTCGCCGCGCACCGCTTCGGAGATCAGCGAGAGCGGGTTCTCCGGGGTGTCCAGCGCCGTGGGGTGAAACTGTACGAACTCCATGTCCGACAGTTTTACCCCGGCGCGCGCCGCGATGGCATAACCGTCGCCGGTGGCAACCACGGGATTCGTCGTGTAGCGGAAGACCTGCCCGCAGCCGCCGGTCGCAAGGACCGTCGCATCCGCGATGATCTCGACCGGGCGCCCCGCAACCGTCGCCCTGACTCCGGCGCACCTGTCCGCGTGCACAATCAGGTCGAGCACGCGCGTCTTCTCGAGGACCTCTATGCGCGGATGCGCCTCGACCCGGTCTATCAGAGTTCGCACGACTTCCGCCCCCGTCTGGTCGCCGTGCGCATGCACGATCCGGTGCCGGGAGTGGGCGGCTTCCTTGCCCAGCTTGAGCTTGCCGGTCGGCCCGACGTCGAAATCCGCGCCCGCGGTCTGGAGCTCGCGCACCCGGTCCGGCCCTTCGGCGACCAGGACATCGACCGCGCGGGCGTCGCACAGCGCGGCTCCCGCAGCGAGGGTGTCCTTCCGGTGAAGCTTGGCCGAGTCCCCCGCGCCGAGCGCCGCCGCGATCCCGCCTTGGGCGTAGGCCGTCGCGCTGTCGAACAGCGATCGCTTGGTCAAGACCATTACTTCGCCCCCGCCCTCCTCGGCGGCTCGCCAGGCCGCGTGGAGCCCTGCCACTCCGCTCCCGACAACGAGGAAGCGCGCTCTGATCCGGTCACCAGGCATTCGCCAAAGCTAGCTAACGGTGGCGGACCCCGGCATTCGACACATTGGTCGCGGCACGAGTTTGGCTTGCAAGAAGGCGCGCGAACACTCAGCGTAAATGGCTATGGACAATGCATAGATGACCAGCGATTGGAACGCCGCGTACTTTCAGGGGATAGTCGTCCTGGGCATGGCGATCGTTTGCTGGTCGGTGTACGACCGGTACCGGCGCCCCGATTTCCTCTGGTGGGCGTTCGCGTGGTCACTGTACGTGCTCCGCATCGGCGCGATCATCGTGTTCGCGGCTACGAGAGTCGAACTCTGGCTGTTTGCCCACCAGGTGCTGACCGGGTGGACCGCCCTCGCGCTGCTTTGGGCGGCGCTCGTATCGCTGGGCGCGGCACGCTGGCGGAAGGCGTTCGTGGCCGCGCTAGCCTTCCCGCTGGTCTGGTCGTACATCGCCACCTACCATCTCGACAATTTTCTGCTTGCGGCGGCCCCGTCGGCCGTGTTTCTAGCCATAGCCACCTTCTGGACGGCTTGGGTTTTTCTTAGCGAGTGGCGCCGCACCCGCTGCCTCGGCGCGGCCGTGCTGGGAGGGGTGCTGGTCACCTGGGGGGTGCACCACCTCACCTATCCGCTTCTGCGGGGGAAGAACGCGTGGAACCCCTGGGGTTACTACATAGACATCTTGCTAGTCCTCGGAGTGGCGATCGGCATCCTGATGCTCGTCCTCGACGAGCTCGAGCGACGGCGGAGCGAATTGGAGTCTCTGTCCGCGCGGATGGTAGGCCAACACGAGGAGGAAAGACGACGCCTCTCATTGGAGCTGCACGATCAATCGGCACAGGTGTGGGCGGCGGTCAAGCTTCAGCTCGGGCTGGTGCGGGAGCGGGCGCCCGAGGCGTTGACTCCCGCCGTGGACCGGGTGCTGTCGCTAGTGGATTCGGGGATACGCAGCATCCGCGGCGTGACGACCCACTTGCGTCCGCCTCTGCTGGACGATCTCGGGCTGGTGCCCGCATTGCGAGCGCTGGTTGAAAGCTTTGCGGAGCAGACGCAGCTGGACATCAGCTTCGACGCTCCGGCAACGGTACCTCCAGTATCGGAGGAAGCCAGCCTCGCCCTGTACAGGGCGCTGCAGGAAGGGTTGGCAAACGCCGCGCGACATTCCGGGGCTACCGCCGCGGCTGTGGGCCTCAGCGTGACTCGCGGGGAGCTGATGCTCGTGGTGACCGACAACGGCCGGGGGCTGCCTGCGGCGGAGGACCAGGATCGCGACGGAATCCCCTCCGACGCGGCTCCGTCATACGGCCTCGCGGGCATGCGGCAGCGTCTCAGCGCGCTGCACGGCAGCCTGGATCTCCAGTCGACGCCGCCCGCCGGCAAGGGTGCGGCGCTCACCATCAGAATTCCCATCGGGCACAATGGTCAAAGCTGACGTCATCCGCGTGCTGATCGCGGACGATCACGCCGTGGTGCGCGAGGGGATCCACCGCGTCCTCGATACGGACCCCGGGTTCGAGGTCGTGGGCGAAGCGGTGGACGGCAGGCACGCGGTGACCCTCAGCCGCAAGCTCGAGCCCGACGTGATCGTTCTCGATCTCTCCATGCCGGAGCTGTCGGGATTCGAAGCTGCCGAGGAGATTCGCCGCACAGTGCCTGACGCGCGCATCCTCGTGTTGAGCATTCACGATCATGAGGAATACGTCACCCGGAGCGTTCAGGCCGGCGCACACGGATACCTGCGAAAGGATTCATCGCCAGTCGAGCTGCGTGACGCCGTTCGCCTGGTCGCGCAGGGGCATTGCCACTTCACCACGCCGGCGGGTCGGGCGGGCTGCGCCGGGTCGGCCACCCCGGAAGCCACCCCGGAAGCCACCCCGGAAGCCACCGCTGACAGCCGCGCGCGACTGGCGCGGCTCACGTGTCGCGAGCGGGAGGTGCTGGTCGAGATCGCGCGCGGCCGCTCCAACAAGGAGATAGGAGCTCGATTCGGGATCAGCGTTCGAACGGTGGAGTCACACAGGGAGGCGCTTATGCGCAAGCTTGCCATACATGGTACCGCGGCGCTGACCCGCCTCGCCATAGATCACGGCTTGTTGCAGTAGGGGAGGCGGCATGCGATCCCGAACGGGGTCGTCCGTAGTATTGCGGAGTGTACAGCTTCCCAACAGCCGCTAAGGTTGAAGGTTGCGTGGCGATCTGCAATGCGGCTGATCCGTTCGATCAACTACATCGATGGGATCGGCACCGGTGACCTGTCGCGCGGTAGCTCGTATGGGAACGGCACAGACAGTGCTGAATCGTTTCGCTTCAGTTTTGGCCAGCTAGTTTCATCGCCCTCCGGCGGTGAGCACTCATATGCGTCGCGGAAGCTCGCGACAGAAAGTGTGAAAGACATTTGCCGGCTCGCTTTGGAGCCGGCCGGAAGACTGCGGCGGCCGGTTGGCTACCTCAGCACGCCGCGAAAGCGGCATCACTTTCTCATTTTGGAGTGTGTATGAAGCAGAGGTTGGCTCTTATTTTGACCGCCTTCGCGGTCGCCGCGTGCGCCGACACGCCCACCACCCCGATGTCGGCGGAAATTCCGGCGAACTTCAGCGCAAGCGGATCCGATGTAATCCCTGGCCGCTTCATCGTCACGCTTCGTGATGGAGCCAGTCCCGCCGGTGTCGCCCGGGAGCACGGCGTCGCCCCCGACTTCGTGTACACGGCCGCGCTCAACGGATTTGCCGGCTCGATGTCGGAAGCCGCCCGCAGCGGGCTGCTCCGCGATGCGCGTGTGTCACGCGTAGAGCCCGACGGGATCGCCCGCGCTTCCACCACCCAGTCCGGCGCGACCTGGGGTCTGGATCGGATCGACCAGCGCGCGCTACCGCTCAGCGGCACATTCACCTACACGAACACGGGCAGCGGGGTCACCGCTTACATCATCGATACCGGAATCGACTACGGGCACGCTGAGTTTGGCGGGCGCGCAACGTTCGGTTACGATGCCTTTGGTGGCAACGGCGACGATTGCAACGGGCACGGTACGCACGTGGCGGGCACGGTCGGAGGGTCGACGTACGGCGTAGCCAAGG
>JBPCJJ010000120.1:0-7099 GCA_051005405.1 Gemmatimonadaceae bacterium
AGGACGCAGCACTGTCACGGACAGGGAGAGATTCGAACTCTCGATACCGTTGCCGGTACGCCGGTTTTCGAGACCGGTGCCTTCAACCACTCGGCCACCTGTCCTGCAACCTTGAAAGATAATCGGCACCACGGCTCTACTCCAAGCGCAGCAAACCAATAACCCTTTGTATTGCTCTTCCCCGTTTTTGTAAATACATTGCTTGCATGCCGTCACGCAAGCCGGGCAAGACCGCGAAGATCGTACGCGAAGTCAAGGTGTCACGGACCTACCGTCTCAATCCAGCTCGGGTGGAGGAAGCGCGCCGGGCGCTAGGCGTGCCTACCGCGACCGCCGCGATCGAGACGGCGCTGGACATGGTCACCTTTCGTCATGAACTCGCCGAGGGTACGCGCGTGCTCAGGGGAATCGCCATTCGGCCGCCAGAAGCGCTCGACGGTTGAAAGCCCGGAGCGGCAAGTTCGCGCTCGACACCAATGTCATCATCGATGGCTTGAGGGATCCCGACGGCGGGATCGCCCTGGAGCTGTTCCACGCCGAATTCGCCCCCTTCGTCTATCTGAGCGCCGTGGTCGCGCATGAATTGCGGGTCGGCGCACGCGCCGGTGACGCCAAACGCGTCGAGAGAAATCTGTTCGCACCCTTCGAGAGGCGCGGCCGCGTGTTCTTTCCGACGTACGCGGCATGGTCCCGGGCCGGAGACGTGTTGCGCGAGCTGCGCGAGCACCGCGACCCGGGCAATATGCCGGCGGTCTCAAGATCGCTTGGAAACGACGTGCTGATCGCCCTGTCCTGCCGTGAGGCAGGTGTTACGCTGGTGACGTCCAACACCCGGGATTTTGCGCGCATCGCAGCAGTGACAGCCGTCGACTTCGTGGAGCCATGGCCGAGCGCGCGCCGCTGACCGTGGGGTCCGGTGCGACGATGCCGTCCTGGACTGAATCTGCGCCAGGCGAGACCCGCATCGGGCCCGACGAAGTACACGTGTGGCGCTTCCAGTTGCACCCGGTACCGCAGAAATCGCCGCTACTCGACGTTCTCGCTGCGTACATCGGCGTGGAGCCGCTCGATGTCGAGTTGGCAACAGGCCCACATGGAAAGCCCGCGCTCGCGTCCACCGCGCACGGAGTTCATTTCAACGTTTCGCACTCGGGCAGTTGGGGACTCGTTGCGGTCGCGCGCGCGGAAGTTGGCGTGGATGTAGAGCAGATCCGGCCGCGGCGAGCGAGCGAGCGCCTCACGGAGCGGTTCATGACTTCGGGCGAGCGCGAGCTCCTGCGCCGCCGCGCCGAGTCGCAAGGAGACGCCGCTTTCTTCATGATCTGGTCGCGGAAAGAAGCGTACCTTAAGGCCATAGGGGTGGGATTGTCGGGCCCGTTCAGCACCGCGGACAGCTCCGGTGAGCGCCTGCCCGATCTCGACGAGCACGGCCGTCAACTGACGGGTACAACCCCGTGGGCCATAGCCGAATTCCTTGTCGATGCCCTGCATCCGGCGACCGTCGTCGCGCGCGCAGAGCAGATTTCACTGCATTCATTCACCCTGCGGAGATCCGACAGTTGACCTCTCGACATCGTGCGACCCTGCTGGCGATCGTGGCTGGCTTTATTGTTCATAGTGGCTGCGGACCTGCCATTACGCCGCTCCCGCCACCGCCAGAACCGGTGGTCGCAGCCCCGGTCGCGTCTCCGGCCCCGCCCCCGCCGCCGATCGCGCGCGAGTTCCGTGCGGCGTGGATAGCGTCGGTCAGCAACATCGATTGGCCGTCCCGGCCGGGACTCTCCACAGAGGCGCAGCAGGCGGAGCTGCTCGCGATCTTCGAGCGCGCGGTCGAGCTGAACCTCAATGCGCTGATTCTGCAGGTTCGTCCGGCGGCGGACGCGCTGTACCAATCGTCCCTTGAGCCGTGGTCGCCATACCTGACCGGCAGGATGGGCAAGGCGCCCGAGCCTTTTTACGATCCGCTCGCGTTCGCCGTCGAAGAAGCCCACAGCCGCGGGCTCGAGCTCCACGCCTGGTTCAACCCGTTCCGCGCGCGGCATTCTTCGATTCGGGACGGTGCGCTCTCCGCCAATCACATCTCGGCGTCCCGTCCCGATCTGGTGCGCACGTACGGCAGCTCGCTCTGGATGGATCCGGGCGAGCCCGACGTGCACCGCCTCTCGCTGGAGGTGATCCTGGACGTCGTACGGCGGTACGACATCGACGGCGTACACATCGACGACTACTTCTATCCGTACCAGGAGCGCAACCCGACGACCAACGCGCTGATCCCCTTCCCCGACGACGAGAGCTTTCGCCGGTACGGCGCCGCGATGCGGCGCGACGACTGGCGCAGGGACAATGTCGACCGGTTCGTCGCCGATCTCTTCGCGGGGGTTCGGCGAGTGAAGCCGCACGTGAAAGTCGGCGTGAGTCCGTTCGGAATCTGGCGCCCGGGCTATCCGGCAGGCGTCGTCGGACTCGACGCGTATGCGAGCATCTATGCCGACGCGCGCAAATGGCTCAACAACGGGTGGCTCGATTATCTGTCTCCCCAGCTTTACTGGCACTCCAATGCGCCGGGGCAGAACTATGCGTCGCTCCTGCAGTGGTGGGTCGGCGAGAACACGCACCGTCGCCACATCTGGGTGGGAAATTTCACGAGCCGCACCGACACCGTCGTCACCGCGCAAAGCTGGCGATCCAGCGAGATGCTGCGACAGATCGATCTGACGCGCGCCAACTCCGGGGCTGGTGGCAACGTGCACTTCAGCATGCGCGGCCTGATGCGAAACCGGGACTCGATCGCGACTCACCTCGCGCGAGGACCATACGCGCAGCCCGCGCTCGTGCCGGCGTCGCCCTGGCTCGATTCGATTGGTCCAGTCGCCCCGCTCATCACGGTCACGATGGACGACACGTCGTGGGATCAGGCCGTGCACTTTCGTCCAGGTGACGCGGAGCAACCGTGGCTCTGGACCTTGCGCGCCAGATCCGGATCCGAGTGGCGCACCACGATAATCCCCGGGTCCATCTACTCCTTTCGCTGGGCAAGCGACCCGAGCGAAACGCGACCATCAGAGATCTGGGTTACGTCTGTCGATCGCGCGGGCAACGAGAGCCCGCCAGCCATCCACCTCGTTCCCTAAAGCTCGCTGGCTAGCCCGCGATCATCGGACGGCCGACCGGCGCTGCATCAAGCGAGCGTCTCACCTCGCGAGCGAGCGTCTCGGGTGAAAACGGCTTCTCTATGAATCCCGCGCTCGGATGCCGGAGTCCCTCGCGCACGATCGCGTTCTCCGCGTAGCCCGACATGAACAGCACGCGAAGGTCGGGGTGCCAGCGCGACAGCTCGCGGGCCAGCTCAGGGCCGCTCATCGCCGGCATCACGACGTCCGTCAACAGCAGGTGGATGGGACCAGCTTTCTTCCTGGCGAGTCGTAGGGATTCATCGCCCGTCGCCGCTTCCACGACCGCGTAGCCGTACTCGCGCAGGATTCTCGTGACCACCGGACGCAGCGATTCGGAATCGTCCACGACGAGCACCGTCTCGCTCCCCCGCAGCGCGGTGGCGGGCAGCTGAGCCGTCTGCTGCTCGGCGGATTCCTCCGTGACGGGAAAGTAGATCTTGAACACCGTGCCGAGCCCCGGCTCGCTGTACACCCAGATATGCCCACCGCTCTGCCGCACGATCCCGTACACCGTCGAAAGCCCGAGTCCTGTGCCCAGACCGGGACCCTTCGTGGTGAAGAACGGCTCAAAGATTCTTTCCTGAGTCTCGGCGTCCATCCCCATGCCCGTGTCACGAATCGTCAGCATGACGTGCCCGCCAGGGAGAACGCCCGGATGAGTACGGGCATACTCGGCGTCGAGCATCAGGTTCTCCGTCTCGAGCGTCAGCACGCCGCCTTCGGGCATCGCGTCGCGCGCGTTGACGGCGAGGTTCATCACCACCTGATCGAGCTGGTTGGGGTCCGCCTTGATCAGCTGGAGATCCGGGTATAACACCGTCCTGATCTCGATCTGCGCGCCGATAAGCCGCCGAAGCATTTGCTCGAGCTGCTCGACGCTGCTGTTGAGATTTACGATCTTCGGCTGAAGGACCTGCTTCCGGCTGAACGCGAGAAGCTGGCGAGTGAGCGATGCAGCGCTCTCCGCGGCGGCCTGGATCTCTTTGATGTCCTCCATTCTCGGATCGTCCGCGGCGAGATCCTTCTTCAGGAACCCGCAGTAGCCGGTAATCACGGAAACGAGGTTGTTGAAGTCGTGCGCGAGCCCGCCGGCGAGCTGGCCTACCGCCTCCATCTTCTGCGCCTGGATCAACTGCTCCTCGCTGCGGCGCAGCGCAGCTTCGTCTTCCTTCTCGCGCGTGACGTCGCGGCCCACAAATAGAACTCCGACGATCTCGCGACCGTCGCGAACCGCCTTGCACGTGCACTCGAGCCAGCGCGGCGCGCCATCCGGGCCGTCCACCTTGATCACGAACTGACGCGTGGCGCCTTTGCGTGCTGCCCGAAAGTGCTCGAGCCCGATAGCCGCCTCTCCGCCGGTAATGAGATCGCCCAGCGTCCGCCCCACAACGTCATCCGCGCGCGGTCCCGCGAGGCGCAGGGCCGCGGCATTCGCCGCGGTCACGATGCCACGGAGGTTCGTGCTCACTATCACGTCGGGCACTGTCTCGAGCAATCCGCGGTAACGCTCCTGCGCGCGCCGCATGATCTGCACGAACGCCGACTGGACGATGGCCAGTCCGATGAGCGCGATGCCGCCGAGCCCGGCTACCATCGCGCCCAGCGCATAGTTGCCGCCGAGCGACGGCACCCCGAAGAACGGAGGTCCCGGGGCGCGGAACGTCTGCGCCGCGATCATGATGAAGAATCCGGCGATCGCGTACCCCGCGACCACGAGGGCAAGGCGCCGCGGCAGGGACGAAAAGGCAAAGGTAAGAATGAAGCCGTGAACCATGGCGCCGACCCACCACGCGCCGCCGATCAACGCGAACATCCCGGTCAGGAGACTGACGTCCGCGCAGGACCCGAACAGCTGGATCCGGTTGGCGGCGCTTCGGGTCCGTGTGCGCCGCAGCATCATATGGTACAGCAGCGCGGTACCGGTCCACGCCGCGAACAGCAGAAACATCTCGCGCGGGAAGGGCACGCCGAGCAGGAGCAGCGCGGCGCACGCAACGCCATAGCTCACGACCATCGCGAGCCGGCGCATGTTCGTCGTAATCGCTCGGTCTACGGCGAGCGGCTTCGGGCTTAGGGGATGAATGCTTTCTTCCTCGTAAGCCCACGCGGGGCCGTTGGTTGAGTCAGTCGCCCCCCAAAATAGGCCCCGGCTCCTGACGGCGCGAGGATTTATTCCTGCGCTTAGCGCTTCTCCGCGAAAAACTTCCGCAAGAGCGCGGCAGACTCATCGGCCAGCACGCCGCCCCGCACCTCGGCGCGGTGGTTGAGCCGCGGGTGCCGCACCACGTCGCCGACGGAGCCTGCCATCCCCGCTTTCTCGTCCCACGCGCCGAAGACGACCTTGCGCAGCCTGGCAAGCACGATGGCCCCCGCGCACATCGCGCAGGGTTCGAGAGTGACATAAAGCGTACTGTCGTCGAGCCGCCAGCGGTTTAGCTGCGCGGCCGCATCGCGAATGACGAGCACCTCTGCGTGCGCAGTTGGATCCTGATCGCGCAACGTGCGGTTGCCGGCGCGCGCGATGACGGCACCATCTCGCACCAGAAGCGCGCCAACTGGAACATCGCCCGCGTCGGCGGCGCTACGCGCTTCGCTCAGCGCCAGGAGCATGAGCTCGGAATCGCCCGGCGAAACCACTTCTAAGTCGTCCTCGGGCGTGCCTCGAACGAGATCCTGCCGCCTTCTCCGACGGTCGCGAGGATGTGATCTCCGGCGATGAACTTCCCTTCCAGCACCGCCATCGCCAGCGGGTCCTGCAGCATCCGCTGGATCGAGCGCTTGAGGGGGCGCGCTCCGTACGCCGGGTCGAATCCTTCTGCCGCCACCAGCTTCTTGGCGTCCGGCGTGAGCTCCAAGGTGAGCTTCCTGTCGGCGAGGAGTGCGTGCAGCCGGTCGAGCTGCAGGTCGATGATGCTAGCCAGCTCGGTCTCGCCGAGCGGCCGGAACACGATCACGTCGTCCACGCGGTTAAGAAATTCCGGACGAAAGTGCTGCCGCAGCGCGCCCATGACCTGCGTCTCGGTCTCCGCCCAATCAGCGCCCGAGCGCTCGAGGATGTAGTGGCTGCCGATGTTGGACGTCATCACGATGACGCTGTTGCGAAAGTCCACCGTGCGCCCCTGCGAATCGGTGAGGCGCCCGTCGTCGAGTATCTGCAGCAGGATGTTGAACACGTCCTGGTGCGCCTTCTCTATCTCGTCGAACAGGATTACGGAGTATGGGCGGCGTCTCACCGCCTCCGTCAACTGACCGCCCTCCTCGAAGCCGATGTAACCCGGGGGGGCGCCGATGAGCCGGGCGACCGCGTGCTTCTCCATGTACTCCGACATGTCGATCCGCACCATAGCGTGCTCGTCGTCGAACAGGAAATCCGCGAGCGCGCGCGCAGTCTCCGTCTTACCCACTCCGGTGGGACCGAGGAAGATGAACGAGCCGATTGGGCGATTAGGATCCTGGAGGCCGGCACGCGAGCGTCGGACGGCGTTCGATACGGCCGCGACTGCTTCCGGCTGGCCGATCACGCGCTTGCTCAGCTCGGCCTCGAGCTTCGTGAGCCGCTCGCGCTCGCTCTCCATCATTCGCGACACGGGAATCCCGGTCCACTTCGCCACGATCTCGGCGACGTCATCCGCGTCCACTTCCTCCTTGAGGAACTGCCGCTTGCCTCCCTGCTTGCTCGCGAGCTGCGACTCCACCTGCTTGAGCTCGTCCTCGAGTTGCGGGATAGTGCCGTACGTGATCTCGGCGGCCTTGCCGAGGTCACCCGAGCGGGTGGCCTGGTCGGCATGGCTCCGTCCCTCCTCGATCTGCTGCTTGATCCGACCGACTGCGCCAAGCGATTCCTTCTCGGCCTGCCACTGCGCTTTCATCCCGCCTGACTTCTCGCGGAGCTCCGACAGCTCGCGCTCGAGCGCGTCGCGCCGCTC
>JBPCJJ010000121.1:0-12438 GCA_051005405.1 Gemmatimonadaceae bacterium
GCCGCCGACATCGCGAACAGCTCCGCCCCGATGTCCACAGCGCGGAACAACACCATCTGCCGCCGCTCGAGCTTCGGCCCGTACCGCGCCATGGCGTGAAAGATCGACCGCCCGAGATGGTTGGTCGTCCGCTCGATGTACCGGATGTGCCGAGCCAGCTTCCCAAACTCCCCATAAGGCTTCACGCGAGATGTAGCCCCGAACCACCGCGCCGCATACCACGCCGGATAGAACTTCATCACCCGCCCGAACGCCGAGACACGTTCCGAACCTGACGACTTCGGATCCACCAGCGCGAACGCGGTCTTGAAGTGGTGGTCCACCGCCTCACGCGCAATGAACAGCCGCATGATCTCCGACGAGCCCTCGAAGATCAGGTTGATGCGGAAGTCCCGCATCGCTCGCTCCACTGGAATGCCGGGCTCTCCGCGACTCAACAGTGAAGTCGCGGTCTCGTAGCCGCGCCCACCGCGGATCTGCAGCGTGTCGTCGATGATGCGCCAACCAGCCTCCGAGTTGTACAGCTTGGCGATCGCTGCCTCGAGCCGGATGTCGTAGTCGCCGCGCTCGTACAGCATCGTGGACAGCTCGGCGACGGATTCCATCGCGAACGTCGTCGCGGTCATGCGCGCGATCTTCTGCGCCACCGCCTCGTGCTTTCCGATTGCCTGGCCCCACTGCACCCGCTCGCTCGCCCAGGTGCGGGCGACGTTGATCATCTGCTTGCCGGCGCCCGCGCAACCGGCGGGCAGCGTGAGCCGTCCCGTGTTCAAGGTCACCAGCGCGAGCTTGAGACCGCGTCCCTCTTCGCCGAGCATGTTCTCGCGCGGCACACGGACGTTCTCGAACCGCATCAGTCCGTTTTCTATCGCCTTGAGTCCCATGAAGCGGAGGCGTTGCGCTACAGAGACGCCCGGCATCGATGTATCGACGATGAACGCCGTGATCTGCTTGCGCGGCTTCCCATCAACTACGACGTCCGGTGTGCGGGCCATTACCACGAGCAGCTCCGCGCGCGTGCCGTTCGTGCACCAGAGCTTCTCGCCGTTGAGAATGAAATGGCTCCCATCAGGCGACGGCATCGCGGTCGTGGTCATGTTCGCCGGGTCGGAGCCCGCATCGACTTCAGTCAGCGCGAACGCAGAGATCGCCCCGCGCGCGAGACGCGGAAAGAACTCCGCCTTCTGGTCGTCGGTCCCGAACAGCTTGAGGGGCTGCGGCAGCCCGATCGACTGGCTGGCGGAAAGCAGCGCGACGAGCGATCCGTCCTTCGACGTCACCATCTGCATCGCGCGCGTGTACGTGAGCTGCGACAGCCCGAGCCCGCCGTATTCCTTCGGAATCTTGATCCCGAACGCGCCCATGTCGCGCAGCTCCTGCACCAGCGCCTCCGGAATCTCGCCCGTCCTGTCGATCTCCTCGGAATCGACCCTCTCCATGAAGCTCCGCAGCTTCGCGAGAAAGGGCGCGGCTCGCGCGGTCTCGGCGGGGTCGTCCGCCGGATGCGGATGGATCAGGTCGAGCCGGAACCTGCCGAGGAACAGTTCGCGCACGAAGCTCGGATGCGCCCACTCGGTCTCGCGGGCTTCTTCGGCGACGTCTCGGGCGTCTTGTTCAGACATGGATGTGATTAGTGGTTAGTCGCTCGCGAGTCACCAGCTCCCCGTCGCACTCTTAACAGCAGTATCGCCATCCCGCCCAGGACAATCAACGCAAAAGTGAACCATTGCACCGCGTAGCTCCTGTGGCTCCCCTCATCCAGCGCGGGCGGAGGAACCCGCGGCGGAACCCGCTCCGGATCGGAGCCCGGCGACGTGAGCACCACATAGTAGGGAGCGATCGGATACGGCAGCATTGCGACGATGGTCGCGTGATGCGGGCGACGAACCGCGTCGGTGCGCTCGGTCGAGCGCGCGCCACCCGCATCCCCGGTTTCCAGCAGCCGTATGTAACCGGTGGCCGCTGCCGGATCGGCTTCATGCCACGGCCCCGTGTCGGCGTCCACTCCGTCGGGCGCGTATATCCAACCTCGATTAACCAGCACCGCCGTGTCGTTGCCCGCGACTCGCATGGGGGTCAGCAGATTCACTCCCGGCGAGCCCTGCCGCGAGCGCAGCGTGAGCACGATCTCGCGCGAGTAGTCATACTGTCCGCTCACGAGAACGCGGCGGTGTCGGGCATCCTCCAGCGCGCGCGGGAGCTCACGCAGCTCCACCGGAGGCAGGCCAAGGCGCGATTCGACGGGCGCGTTGTATGCTTGTCGCTCCCGCAGCCGCTCGAGCTGCCAGAACCCGAGCCGCACGAACAGCGCCGCAAACAACACCGCCACTCCCACGAGAACCATCTCGCGCGTTCTCAAAAGAGCTGGAGTTGCTCGCCGATCGTCTCCGGTGCAACCGGGCGCTGCCCGACCGCGCGTTGAATGTCCCGCGCGCTCGCGGGACCGTGACCGGCGAAGTGGTTGTTCACGTACGCGTACACCATCGTGACGCTTGCCGCGAGCAAAATCAGAGCGTTCCGCCAGAGTTCGATCTCCCTCGTCCGGTCCGCCTGGACGCGCGAGTAATCAACGATGTCGCGGTTCGGCCCCATCCACCTCACGTACGCGAAGTCCGAGGTCGGTTGCCGCGCAAGCGCGAGCATCGTCTTCCGCGGAATCCAGCGCCCCTCCACCAGGGCGAGGGCGACGTTGTGCTCGCGGAGCAGCGCGTAGATGCCGTCGTTCATCCACCCGCGGTGGCGAAATTCCACCGCTACCTGAAGGTCGCGCGGCAGTCGCTGCAAAAAGGAGACGAGCGCAGGCAGCTCCGACGGGGCGAAGTCGGGCCCGAGCTGCACCAGCGTCGGTCCGAGCTTCGGGCCGAGCGCGCGGGCGCGCTCGAAGAACAGCTCGGTCGCGCCGGTCGTGTCGCGCAACCGCTGCTCGTGCGTCACCTCCTGCGGCAGCTTGAGCGAGAAGCTGAAACCGCTCGGAGTCCGCTCGGCCCAGCTCTGGAACGTCGTCAGCGCGGGGATCGCGTAGAAGGTGGAATCCACCTCTACTGTGTCGAACGCGCGCGAGTAAACGGACAGGAATTCCGATGCGCGAGTGCCGACGGGAAAGAATGGGCCCTCCCATGCCGCGTAGTTCCAGCCCTGAGTGCCGACGCGCACGTTGCGGAGCATGATGGGAAGATACGCTATCCCCCGAGCGCGTATTTCTAATGCGATGGCGCCTGGGTATCCCCGATCATGTCCACCATCACCTGCGCCGCCAGCGGCGTGCCGATCGATATCCGCTCGTCGCCAATCGACAGCGTGATCGGCCCGTCGAACGGCTCGCACGCCAGCACCGCGAGAGCTACCCCCGGCATGATCCCCAACTCCGCCAGGTAACGCAGCACTTCGGGATCGTCGTCGCGGACCCGCACGACGGCCACCCGATGCCCCGGCCCGAGATCGGCGAGCGAGCAATACTGCGTCTCATCCACCGTTCCCTCGCGCGTCGGGATCGGGGCGCCGTGCGGATCGACCACGGGCTCGCCGATCGCCGCGGCCATCTTGTCGATCAACTCTTCCGACGCCGCGTGTTCCAACCGCTCCGCTTCGTCGTGCACGTTGTCCCAACGGTAGCCGAGCGTCCCCACGAGGTACGATTCGATGATCCGGTGACGCCGCAGGGTGCGTAGCGCCGCGCGGCGTCCGGCCGCCGTGAGCGTCACCCCGCGGTACCGCTCGTACGCCCGTAGCCCGTGCTCGGCGAGTCGCCGGATCATCCCGGTGACCGATGCCGGCGCGAACGACAGCCGCTGCGCGATGTCGTTGGTGGACGCAGCGCCGCCCGCGAGCTCCAGCTCGTAAATCGCCTTGAGATAATCCTCGGCGGGTCCGGTGATCACCGACCCGGTCTCCCGCGCGGGCGCGTCTCCGCCCGAGTCGGCGGCGCGCGCAGTGATGCGATCGCGACCCGATGCGGGACCGACGGCGGGCTTTCTCACCGCGGGTGTGTGCCGGGGGGCTTGAGGATCATGGGGCAATATCTACCGTATCCGGACCCTCCTGCAAGGAAGCTGCCCGGTTCGTTCGTCATGTTGCGATCGCGCTCCGCGCGGCCTCGCGCCCCGCAGGCGTAAGCAGCAGCCGACCGCCACCGTCCCGCTCGATCAGTTCGCCGCGCTCGGCTTGCCGAACGATGCGCTTCACGAAATCCGGCCTCCAGCGCAAATGCTCGTGCAACTCCGCTTCCCGGCTCTCGCGATCGGCTTCGGGTGTGCCCTCGTGGTTGAGCAGGTGAATCGCGAGCATGAGCTGCGCGAACTCGACGCGCTGCCGCGAGCGGTGCACCGCCTGCGCCACGACGCCGCGCTCCGGCGCGAGCAGAAACGCGAGCAGGAACTGCGCGCCCGCGACCGACGCTATCGAGCCAGCGATGGACGCATCGGCCAGCCACGCGACCCAGTAACCCGCGATCGCGGCGGTAGCGCCGAGCAGCGCGCTCAGCGCGATCATCCAGCGAAGCTTGTCGGTCAGCAGATATGCGGCCGCGGGCGGAACGATCATCAGCGCGACGACGAGAATGGAGCCGACGGCGTCGAACGCGCCCACGGCGGTCACCGACACGAGCCCCATGAACACGTAGTGCAGCACGACCGGCGAGAAGCCGAGCGAGGCCGCCAGCGCCGCGTCGAACGTGGAGAGCTTGAGCTCCTTATAGAACGCCAGGATGAACGCGATGTTCAGCAGCAGCACCGAGCCCATCACATAGAGGGCGCGCGGCCCGACGTCCACTCCCGCGACCTCCAGCCGCCGGAACGGCGCGAACGCCAGCTCGCCCAGCAGCACCGCGTCGGTGTCGAGGTGCACGTCGCCGGCGTACCGTGAGATCAGGATTACAGCGATGCTGAACAGCGCGGGAAAGACCAGCCCGATGGCCGCATCCTGCTTCACCAGCCGCGTGCTGTGCACCACTTCCACCAACGCCACGGTGAGTATTCCGGTAGCCGCCGCGGCCAGAATCAGGAACGGCGAAGTGATGTCGCCGGTGACGAAAAACGCCAGCACGATTCCAAGCAGGACCGTGTGGCTGATGGCGTCGCTCATCAGCGCCATCCGCCGCAACACGAGGAACACCCCCGGCAGCGCGCAGCTCACAGCCACGGCCACCGCGATGAGCTGGATCTCGACGTCTATCGCGCTCATTCGTCCGCGGCCTCGTGCCGCGCGATGACGGCGCGCGCCGCGCGCTCGCCCCTTACGGTGAGTGACCAGCTGTCGTCGGCTTCCTGCTTCGCGAGGCCCTGCGCCTGCAGCACGTCGAGCGTGCGCCGTACCCCGCCGCGCTTCGCGTCCATCGCCTCGAGCACCGCGACGGGGTGGCCGTGCGCGCGGTCCGCGTGCTGGCTCGCGAGCGCGTACAGGTCGGTGAGGATCGCGCCCGTTCGCACCTGCCGCTGGTTGCGCCGGTGGCGAATCCACTCCCACACGAGCCCGCGCCGCGGCGCGAGCGCGAGCGAGACGACCACCACCAGCGTTACAGCCAGCACGATCGTCGGCCCCGTGGGGATGCCGGTCGTGGTACTGCTCGCCACCGCGCCGGTCACGCCGCTGAGCGCGCCGAACGCCGCCGACAGCACGACCATCACTCCCAGCGAATCGGTCCACTGCCGCGCCGCCGCCGCAGGCGCCACGACCATCGCGCTCATCAGCACTACTCCCACCGTCTGCAGCCCGATGACGATCGCGACGACCAGCACGCTCGTCAGCAGCACGTCCACGCGCCGCATCCCGATTCCGAGCGAGCCGCCGAACTCGCGGTCGAAGCTCAGCAGCTTGAACTCCTTCCAGAAGAGCGCGACGAGCGCCAGCGCGATCGAGCCGAGCCCGGCAATGACGAGCACGTCCTCCACCACCAGCGTGGCCGCCTGCCCGAACAGGAACGTGTTGAGTCCCGCCTGGGCGGCGGTCGGCTCGCGCTGCACGTAGGTGAGGAGCACGAGCCCGATGCCGAAGAACACGGACAGCACGATTCCGAGCGCGCTGTCCTCCGGCAGCCGGCTCTGCCGCACGATCCACATCACCATGAGCGTACCGATCCAGCCCGCGATCGCGGCGCCGAGCACGAGGATCAGCGGATCCTTCGCGCCGGTGAGCATGAAGGCGAGCACAATGCCCGGTAGCGCGGCGTGCGAGATCGCGTCGCCGAGCAGGCTTTGCTTGCGGAGAACCGCGAACGCGCCGAGCGTGCCGCTCACCGTTCCCAGCGCCATCGCGCCGAGCGCGACCGTGCGGAGCGTGTAGTCGAAGAACAGGTCGTGCAGCAATCGCCCCGCGTCCTGCATCGGGCTACCTCAACGCGGCGAGCCAGGGCGCGTCGGCGGCGGCATCGTCGCCGTCGCCGCCGGCCGGAAGAAACGGCACGCGTCCGCTGTAGGCGAGGCGGATGTTGCTCTCGGTGAAGGCTTCCTTCACGGGGCCCGTCGCGATCAGCCGGACGTTCAGCAGCGTCACCCAGTCGAAGTATTCCGGAACCGTCTGCAACGCGTGGTGCACCGCGATCACGGTGTTCCCTGTGTCGCGCAGCTCCTGCAGCACGGTCACGATCGCCCGCTCGGTCTTGGCGTCCACTCCCTGGAACGGCTCGTCCATCAGGTATATCCGCGCATCCTGCACCAGCGCGCGCGCGAGAAAGACGCGCTGCTGCTGTCCGCCCGAGAGCTGGCTGATCTGGCGCCGCGCGAGCTCGGTCATCCCCACTTTCTCGAGCGCCTGCATCGCCAGCTCACGCTCGCGCGATCCCGGCCGCTTGATCCAGCCGAGCGCGCCGTAGCGGCCCATCATCACGACGTCGAGCACGGAAGTGGGAAAGTCCCAGTCCACGCTCCCGCGCTGCGGCACATATGCGAGCAGGTGCCGCTGCCTGCGGTACGGCTTTCCCTGGACGAGCACCTGCCCCGCCGCGGGCTCGATCAGTCCGAGGATCGCTTTGATGAGCGTCGTCTTCCCCGCGCCGTTGGGACCGACGACCGCCATCAGGATTCCGGAGGGGACCGTGAGGTCGAGGTCCCAGAGCACCGGGCGGTCGCGGTAGGCGACCGTGAGGTCGTTGACCTCGATCGCGGGAACGATTCCGCTCGGCGCGGTCACTGTGCCGGCCGCGTGTCGAGCAGCTCGTCCACGATGGTGTTGACGTTGTGCCGCACCATCCCGATGTACGTCCCTTCCGGCGAGCCCGCGTCGCCCATCGCGTCGGAGAAGAGCGGTTCTCCGATCCTCGGCTCGAATCCGCGCGAGCGCGCGGCGGCCTGCACCGCCGCGATCGTGCGCCGCGGGATGGACGTCTCGATGAAGATCGCGGGGATCCTGCGCCCGACGATCAGCTCCGCGAGCTTCTGCACGTCGCCGGTTCCAGCCTCAGACGCGGTGCTGATCCCCTGCAGCCCCGCGACCTCGAAGCCGTACGCGCGGCCGAAGTAGTTGAACGCGTCGTGCGCGGTGACGAGCACGCGCCGCTCCTCGGGCACTTCCCGCGCGCGCCTCAACACCCATTGGTGCAGCGAGTCCAGCTCGGTCAGGTACGCGCGCGCGTTGGCCTGGTAGCTTCTGGCCCCCGCCGTGTCGCGCGCGGCGAGCGCGGCTTCGACGGCTGTGACCGCGTGCATCCAGAGGCTGACGTCGAACCAGACGTGCGGGTCGAACGCGCCCTTGAACTCCGGCGGGGCGAGCAGGACCGCGCGGTCTATTCCGTCGGTGACTGCGACCGTCTCGATCCGCCCGCGCATCTGCTCGAGCACGTCGCCCATCGCGGCTTCGAGGTGCAAGCCGTTGTAGAAGATGATGTCGGCCTGCGAGAGAGTCCGCACGTCGCCCGCGCTCGCCCGGTACAGGTGCGGGTCGATCCCCGGACCCATCAATCCCTGCACGCGGACGCGCTCGCCGCCCACGCGGCCCACGATGTCGGCGATCATGCCGATGGTTGCGACCGCCTGGACCCGTGAATCGCCGCCGTCCGTGCCGCGGTCCGCGCACCCAACCGATGCGACGAGCGCAGCCGCCAAGGCGGCTATCTTCAAGGGTGCGTTTGAGTTGGGCGAAAGCGGCAAGGGGTTCCGGGAGTGTGGTTCAAGCTGCTACCCAAAAGTTAGGCACAGCTAAACTTTGCCGCAAGGGCGGCCTTAACTCCTCCGCTCCCCACTTCCCGCTGCCACGCTCCAGACTTGGATCCCCTGGCGTCGACCTATGCGCTACGGAGCCGCTCGAGAAGCTGGCGAACTATCCGTTCTGTCATCCCCCACACCACATGCTCCCCGTGCTGAAACGCCAACACCCTCCGCGCCATCCCGCCGGCAGTCACTTCCGTCTCGCTCCACCCGGCTTCCGCCCGCAGTGCATCGACCGGAACCCAGAACGCCTCCGCCACCTCCCCGCTCGCCCTGATCTGCGCCTCCGCCGCGACCGCGCTCACGAACGGCCGCACGACGACCCGCGGCAGAACGATCGTGTTCGGCCGAACGTCGTCGAGCGCGCCCAGGATCGCGCCGTCGGCCGCGAGGTCGATCCCAGTCTCTTCCCACGTTTCGCGGATCGCCGTGAGCTCGAGCGATTCGTCGCCGGGCTCTCGGCTTCCACCGGGGAACGCCACCTGTCCGCTCCACGGATCTTCCGCGTATTCGGCGCGGCGGATGAAGAGCAGCTCCAGTCCGCTCGACTCGGTCGCACGCAGCACCAGCGCGACCGCTGCGGCGCGAGCGTGTGGATCATGTGAGCCCGGCGATCCCGGCTGGCCGGCAAGCGACCGCGCGATTCTCATGACTTCCGGGTCGCCCAGCGTCCGCTCCAGGCTCACGCGATCAGAACCGTTGAAGATGATCGCGGAAAAAGTCGGCGGTGACCGCAATTAGCTGCTCGAGCTCGTCCGGGATCGTCGCCAGCGGATGCGTCGCGCCGAATATGTGGTTCGCGCCTTCGACGATCCGAACTTCCGCGACCATCCCGTGGTCGCCGCGCGAATTCGCCTCTGCCAGGCAATGCGCGTCAGCCACCGGAACCACGTCGTCCGCCGAGCCGTGGACGATCAGCCATTGCGCGCGAACACGCTCCGCCGCGCGCTCGACATCGAGCCCGTACCGCGACTCGCGCACGCACTCCTCCAGCGCCGACCGCTCTATTCGCAGCACCTGGCCGGTGCGGCTGTTCACCACTTCGATGTAGCCGCGTTGGTGCCAGTCGCGGATTTGGTCTTCTGACCAGCGCTCGATCGTCGCGATCGACGCCCACGTCGTGAGGCAGCAGATTCGATCGGAATCCGAAGCGTAGAAAATCGCTGTAGCCCCGCCGCGCGAGTGGCCGAACAGACCGCAATCGCGGGACGTCCATCCCTGCGTAGTCGCGTGTTTCACGATGGCGTCCAGGTCTTCGATCTCACGCCTGTACGTGTTGGCGGCGAAATCGTCCAGCTCGGTAAAGTTCTCCCGGTCCGTGCCTACGCCGCTCCCGGAAAAATCGAACGCGATGGCGTTCAGCCCCCGCTCGTTAAGGGCCGCGGCCAGCACCGGCCACGCGCCCCAGCGTGCGAATCCCTTGAACCCGTGGCAGATCACCACGCCATTCTTCGCGGCCTCCACCCGGTAGAGATCGCCGCGCACCGGCCTTCCGTTTGCGCCGAAGATCTCGAACTCCTCCCTCACGACTCCACCTCCCGTCCCTCCATCGCCCACTGCTGAAAGCCCCCCGACATCGAAGCCACGTTCTCATACCCCATCTGCTGCATCGTGTCGGCCGCGAGCGCGGAGCGATTCCCGCGGGCGCAGTAAATGACGATGCGCGCGTCGCGCTGGACGAGCTCCTCGATCTTCGACTCGAGCTGGCCGCGCGGCAGGAACACCGCTCCGGGAATCCTCCCCAGGTTCCACTCGTTCGGCTCGCGCACGTCCAGGCACGTGACTTCCTCGCCGTGCTCGCGTAACACCGCGACAGCCGCGGGCGACATCTCGGTGATCCGCGCGCGTGCCTCCTCGAGCAGATCGTCTCCGGTCTTGTAGCTCATGCGGGTTCCTTGCCATGTGGCAGCACATTCAGCGTTCGCGCGTCTGCATCGAACCGCGCCCTCGCGCCCACGGGCAGCGTCCACTGGTCGTCGATGTGGCCTATCGGAGCGCCCGCGATGCACGGGATCCTCGCCAGCTCGGCGATCTCGGAAAGTATCTCGTCCAGCTCGCGCGATCCACTCGCGGTATCCTCGTAGCACTCGGAGCATTCGCCGAACACGATCGCGCGGCAGTGCTTCAGCGCGCCACTCAGGTATATCTGCCGCAGCAGCCGGTCCACGCGGTACGTCCGCTCACCCACGTCCTCGAGGAAGAGGATCGAATCCTCCAGGTCGGGCGCGAACGGGGTGCCCACCATGGCGGCAACCAGGGCGAGGTTTCCTCCCGCCAGCCGCCCCTCGGCGGTGCCGCCGCGCAACACCCGCGCGTTCGGCGCGGCGCCGCACGAATCCGCGTTCTCGCTCACAGCGGCGAGAAGCGATACGCGGCTGAAGTCGGTGAGCCGCATTCGAGCCGTAGGTCCGTGAAAGCAGACGATGCGGGAGCGCCCGCTGACGGCCGACAGCAGCGACGTGAGATCGGAGAATCCGATGATCGGCTTGGGGCGGCGGCCGAGGGCATCGTAGTCCACGTCCTGCAGCAGCCGCATCGCGCCGTATCCGCCGCGGAGGCACCAGATCGCGTCGATCCCGTCATCGCGAATCGCGTCGTTCAGATCGCGCAGCCGCTCTTCGTCCGTGCCCGCGAAGTAGCGGTGCTTTTTCATGACGTTCGCGCCCGTGCGCGGCTCCCAGCCGAGCGAGCGCGCGTTCTCCTCGGCCCGCTCGACATCTTCCGGCCCCGTCAGAGTCCCAGCTGGCGCGACGAGCGCGACGCGCGCGCCGGCGCGCAGCGGAGGAACGGGGCGGATTGGAGCGACTGGCATGAATGTTATTTGTGAAGGGTTCGCCGCACGCGATTCAGAATAATGCATGGCACATCGCTTGCCCTTCTACCGTGTGGAAATCCTTGCAGTCGGACACTAGTCGGAGGAAGCGAAATGGCGAACTCAAACTGGAACAAAAAAGACGCCGGACGCACGTCGTCGAGCCGCGAAGAGAGCGGCGCGAGGGAAGGCGCCGGGGGAAGCAGCGGGAACCAGGGTGATGGGTTCGAGACCGGGAACGCGCGCCAGGGCGGATTCAGCGGCGCCGGCTCGGGCGGAAACGATGGTGGAAGTGGTGGCGGCGGCCAGAAGGACGGCGGCCAGAAGGACGGCGGCCAAGGTGGATCTGGCGGCGGTGGTGGCCACCAGGGTGGTGGCGGATCTGGTGGATCCGGCGGCGGACAGGGCGGACAGGGCGGCAACAAAGGTGGAAGTGGCGGGGGCGGCGGTCAGCAGGGTGGCGGCTCCGGCGGCTCTGGCGGTTCGGGTGGATCCGGTGGAGGCGGCGGCCAGCAAGGTGACGGGTCAGGTGGGTCCGGCGGATCGGGCGGCGGCCAGGGAGGCGGCGCCAACAAGGGCGGTGGAATGGGCGCCAGCGACACCGGGCTCGACAAGAGTCGCGAGCGAATGGGCGACGAGTCGGACAGCTCGAGTCGTTCGGGCGGAATGAGCGGCTCCAGCGGTAGCGCCGGACTCGGCGGCGAGTCGTCGTCGAAGGAAGGATCGGGAGCCGGCGGAGTGGAAGGCACCTCCCCGCGCGGCGGCGGGAGCGATCCGGACAGAACCAGCCAGACCTGATCCGGTCTCCTCCGCATCATGAGCGGGGCGTCGCGCGAGTGGCGCCCCGCTAGTTTTTTCCAGTGACTCCAATTCAGATCGCGCTGCTCGCGGCCGCGCCGTGGGTGCTCATGCCCATCGCGATGGTGCTGCGCATGCGCCGCTCGCGCACGCTGGACGAGTTCACGCAGGATCCCCCGCGCGATCCCCCGCTGGTTTCAGTGATCATCCCCGCGCGCAACGAAGCTCACAACATCGGCCGGTGCGTCCGCTCCGTGCTCGCGACCACGTACCCGAACGTCGAAGTGATCGTTGTGGACGACCAGTCCATCGACGGCACGGGCGAGATCGCCGCCGAGCTCGGCGCGACCGTCATTCAGACGCCGCCGCTACCCTGCGACTGGTTTGGGAAGCAGTGGGCGTGCTGGACCGGAAAAGCCAGAGCGCGCGGCGAAATCCTTTGCTTCACCGACGCCGACACCGAGCACGCGCCGGATCTGATACCGAGGACGGTGAACGCGATGCGCGCGCTCGACGCCGATCTGTTCACCGTGTCCGGTAAGCAGGGGATGGTCACGATCTGGGAGAAGCTCGTGCAGGCGCAGGTGTTCGGGATGCTCAATGCCTGGTACGGCGGCACCGAGGAGATCAACAGGTCGAAGCATGCGTGGCGGAAGATCGCGAACGGCCAGTACCTCGTGACCACCCGCGCCG
>JBPCJJ010000122.1:0-6131 GCA_051005405.1 Gemmatimonadaceae bacterium
TCGCGGCGTACGTCGATCGGCTCCTCATGGACGGTCATCTCTGGGTCGGCTCGCGCACGTGGGACCCCGAAGGTCTCCTCTCCACGATCCCCGCGATCGGCACGGTCCTGCTCGGCGTCATCGCCGGACGGTGGATCAACAGCAAGGAGCCGCTGCCCGAAAGGATCGCGGGATTGTTCGCGGCGGGCTGCATCGCGATGGTCGCGGGGCTGATGTGGAACTGGTCGTTCCCGATCAACAAGGCGCTGTGGACCAGCTCGTACGTCGTGTTCACCGCGGGCATGGCGTGCGCCACGCTCGCCACCTGCATGTGGATCATCGACCAGCACCGCGTCACCTGGTGGACCAAGCCGTTCGTGATCTACGGCGTGAATCCGATCGTGGCGTTCTGGGGATCGGGGGCGATGGCGCGGCTGATCTACTCGGTGATCAAGGTGCCGTGCGGAGGCGAGGCCAAGGTTGCATTGCAGCGGTGCGTGTACGATTCCGCGTACGCGAGCTGGCTGCCGGACAAGTTGGCATCACTGGCGTTCGCTTTATCGTTCGTGCTGTTGTGGCTTGGGATCCTGTGGATACTCTACAGGAAGCAAATATTCCTGAAAGTGTAACCGGGGCGCTCCATGTGGACTGAATTCAAAGCGTTCATGCTCAAGCAGAACGTCGTGGCGCTGGCCATCGCGGTTGTCATCGGCGCGGCGCTGGGCAAGCTCGTCACGGCGTTCGTCGATGATTTCATCATGCCGATCGTCGGCGCGTCGATACCGGGAGGCGCGTGGCGCGAAGCAACGTGGAGCATCGGCCGGGTGGATTTTCTGGTGGGTGATTTCGCCAGCGTGCTGCTCAACTTCATCATCATCGGCTTCGTCGCGTGGCGGGTCGCCAAGATGTTCATCAAGCCGGATCCCGAAGCGCCGGCAATTAAAACGTGCGCGTTCTGCCGCATGAACATCGACGCCGCCGCCACCCGCTGCGCGCATTGCACCAGCGAGGTGCAGAGGGCCTGACGTTCTGTCGCCCCCGGAGTGATCCCAGCTCTTCTGCTGGGGCAAAGCACAACCTTCAGCGTTGAAACGATGCTGGTGGGAACGAATTCCCTTGACATCGGTATTCCCTGAACACCATATTCCCTAAATGGCATGGGACGTTGAGTACACCGACGAATTCCAGGCGTGGTGGGATACGCTCAACGAGAAAGAGCAGGAAGCGGTAGATGTGAAAGTGACCTTACTTGAGGCAGTCGGACCCCACCTGGGATCGCCACACAGTTCCCAGATAAAGAGCTCAAGGCATAGTCACATGCGGGAATTGCGGATCCAGTGTAGTGGTCATCCATATCGGATTCTGTATGCGTTCGATCCTCGCAGGGTAGCCCTTTTGCTCCTCGGCGGCAGCAAGGCTGGGAGAGACGATTGGTACGAGAAGAACGTCCCGACGGCAGATAAGCTTTACGATACGTATCTCACAGAACTCGAGGAGGAGGGTCTTTTGTAATGCCAAACCGAAAGAATTTCCGCGATCTGCGGAGCAAGATGAGCCCTGCAAGTCGGCGCCGCGCCGCCGAGCAGGCAGCAAAGCTTCTGGCAGAGATGCCCCTTCAAGAGCTTCGACAGGCCCGTCAATTGTCTCAGCAAACGCTTGCCGATGTTCTCGGTGTGGCACAGCCGGAAATCTCAAAACTTGAACACCGCACCGACGTCTACGTAAGCACGCTTCGTCGTTATATCGAAGCGATGGGTGGGGAGCTGCAGATTCGCGCGAGCTTCCCGGAGGGGAGCGTAGAGATCACACAGTTTCAGGCACTCGAGCCGGCTTAAACGCGATACGGGATTCGAATCCCGGGATCGCGTGCGTCGAAGTCGCGAGTGTTCCGAGTGACGAGTATCTGGCCCAAAGCGTCGGCGGTCGCGCGAATGATCGCGTCGGGAAGCCGAAGGCGTGACGCGCGACGAATCCCCGCCGCGCGATCGGCGATCGCCGGAGTCAGATCCTGCAGTTCGAAGGTCGCAAGAAAATCCCGCAGACGCCGAGCATCAGCGTCATCACCCGCGCCCGCCATTACTTCGATCCAGCTTATCACGCTGATCGTGACGGTCTCGTAGCGAGCGAGTTCAGCCCGCGCCGGCGTTGCGCCATTTACGAAATCAATCAGGACATTGGTGTCAACGACAGCGTTCATTTCTTGCGCGGCTTGCGGAGACTTTTTTCGCTGACGCGGACCGCCCGCGAACCATCGCCGGCCTTCCCATGACCGCCCGGTCCGGCTGTCTTGCGCGGCGCCACATACCGCGATCCGTGCAGCTCCTGGAGCCTGTCTTCCCACTCGTCGCGCAAGCGGTCCACGTAGCGGAGGGAGTCAATCCGGTGCCCCTTCCACATCCCGAACGCGGCGTCCCTCGCCTGCCGCGCGCCGTCCGTGGCTACCCCGGCGTAGGCCACGTCGATGGCCCTCCGCACCGCCTCAGCCCGGGATATTCCGTCCCGCTCCGCCACTTCCCTGAGCCGGACGACCTGCTCTCCAGTCAAATCAATAATGGTTCGCATGATGACAATATATCATCATCTGATGACGTGGGTGGAAGACCATTAGCTGGATACCTGTTACCTGATACCTGCCCTTTACGGCTCCTCGCCCACAGCGCAAGGGCCGCATCAGAAGGAGGGGGACCTTGCTGCCCGCCCGGCTGGTATTACTCTTACCGGTAATACTCTTACCTGACGGAGGCTGGAATGCGTATTACGAGCAAGGGCCAGGTCACGATTCCGATTGAGGTCCGCCAGCGCCTCGGCTTCCTGCCCAACACCGAGGTCCAATTCAAGGTTCGCGGCAATGAAGCGGTGATACAACGGGTGAAAGGAGGTCGAACCCGCGGTGAGAAGCTGATAGAACACATGCGCGGCAGCGGAGACAGCGGCATGACCACCGACGAAATCATGGCACTCACGCGCGGACGATAGTGGGCGATACAGTCCTGATAGACAGCAACGTAATCCTCGACATTTTTACGCAGGACGCCGAGTGGTTTGATTGGTCATCCGCCGCACTGGAGGAAGCCGTTGCTGGTTCGGTAGCGGTCATCAACCCGATCATCTATGCGGAGGTATCGGTCCATTTTTCAGCAATCGAAGAGCTCGACTTCAAGCTCCCATCGGATCACTTTCGCAGGGATCAGTTGCCGTGGGCGGCTGCCTTTCTAGCCGGAAAAGCCTACCGCATTTACCGTCGCAATACCGGAGCGAAGCGGTCACCAATGCCGGATTTTTATATAGGTGCGCACGCGGCTGTTGCGGGGTTCACGCTCCTCACGCGGGATCCGGCGCTGTATCGATCTTACTTCCCCACCGTGAAGCTCCTTAGCCCGGTCTGATCCCTCGCCCTGGATGAGAGGTACACTCGCTGCTTCACGCGTTCCAGCGACGATCGGCGGCTTTGCCGCGAAACAAGCTGGCCTGCGCGCCGCCGTCTAGTTCTTACCCCGCCCGCGGCCCTTGCCCTTCCCGCCTTTAGCCTTGCCTTTGCCGCGAGCCCGCGGCCGGTCGTCCACGAATCTCACCGGAGAGCTCGCCCGCGCGGCCGAGATATCCGCGGCGTTACGGTTCGCCAGCTCGACATTGGCGCTGCGGATCGGGACTCCGCCCGGACCGAGGTCGAGAGTGTCCGGACGATCGGTTGCCTGGTACAGCGCCAGCGTCGCCAGCACGTAATCGCGCACGCTGAGATCGACCGATTCGATTGCCTTGCGGGTCTGCTCGTTCCGCTCCAGCTCGTCCACCACCGTGTCTATCGAGCCGGCGGACGGGTTGGTCAGAATGACGCGTTGCGCGGGGAGCCCGAGATCCGCGTCCCCCGCGTCGCGCTTCAAATTCTCCTGCGCGACGAGCCATTTCTTGTACGTATCCGACGAGAGCTCGTAGTCCACCGGCGTGAACGCGTCGTCATTCCCGCCGCCGGCAAGCGTGAGCGGGATTGTTTCCTCCCTGCCGCACGCCGAGAGAAGCGCTATCACGACCATACAGGCCCTTACGGACCGCGGAACGCGGCTAGTCATCATGGGTAGCTTGCTCATACGGCCATCCCTTCGCAAATGAAAAGCCAGACGGTCAGGGCAACCGCGTCACGCTGACGGCAAGGAGGTTGCACAGCAGGCGCTGACGCAGTTCTCGTGATCTTTTCCGGATTCAAGCAATCGTGAACGATTTAAAATCCACGCCGCGCACATACGCGCGTTTTGCCCCGCTGGTCGCCGGCGCCCTCGCCATCTCGCTCGGATTGGGAGCGGTGGAGCTCCAGGCGGCGCCTTCGACCGAAACGTCCTCCGTGCGAGGCCGCGCAACGCTGGAGTTCCAGACCCGCCAGACGGCGGCCCAGCGAAGGGCCGCGGCCCGTCGCGCTGCTCAACGACGCGCCGCGCAACAACGACGCACTCCCCCGCCACCGCCGCCCCCCAGGGCCACGAGCCCGCGTAGCGCGACCGCGCTCCGCGCGGACCTCGGCACGATCATGACGTCGCGCACGCGCTCCGGCACATGGAGCGCGACCGTGCTCTCGCTCACCCGCGGCGACACGCTGTTCGAGGCCAACGCCGCCGTCCCGGTGCTCCCGGCCTCCACGATGAAGCTGCTGACGGCGGCGATCGCCCTCGACCGGCTCGGACCCAACTACCGCTTCTCCACGGACGCCCTCCGCGATGGTAACGTGGACGCGAGCGGGACGCTCAACGGCAACATCTACATCCGCGGCGACGGCGATCCCGCGTTCTCGCGCCGGTTCCACCCAGGCAAGTACTCCGAGCCGGTGGACAAGCTCGCGCGCGCAGTCGCGGCCGCGGGGATCAGGCGCGTCACCGGCGCGGTGATCGGCGACGCGACGGCGTTCGACAACGTGCTCTACCCGGACGGCTGGCTCGACCGGTACAAGGGATCGTCGTACGCTGCGCGCGTGTCCGCGCTCTCGCTCGCCGAGAACGTTCTCTGGGTGACGGTCGATCCCGAGCGGTCGGGCACCAACGCGCGTGTCGCTATCGAGCCGGGAACCACGACTATCGCGATCCGCGGATCCGTGCAGACCGTGGCAGGCGGCGGTGCTGCGGTGCGCGCGAGCTACGCATCCGACGGTAACATCCAGGTGAGCGGGCGCATCGGGGCGAACTCGCCGGTACGCCGGTTCGGACTGGTGGTGAACAACCCGCCCGCGTTCACGACGGGCGCGTTCCACGCCGCGCTGCGGAACGCCGGGGTGCAGGTCGACGGCGGAGCGAAGCTCGGAAGGACTCCGGGCAACGCAACCAAGGTCACGTCGCTCCTCTCGCCTCCGCTCGAGCAGCTCGTCGCGATCATGAATCGAGAGAGCATCAATCTGTTCGCCGAGCTGCTATTGAGAAACGCGGTGCGCGGGCCGGGGCGCGAAGGCCAGGGCTCGGCGCCGGCCGCGCAGTCGCTGCTGCGCGGGTTCTTCCGGGACAAGATGGGGACCAATCCGGCGCTGCTCGCGGTCGCGGACGGCAGCGGGCTCTCGACGCTCGACCGCGTGACCGGGCATCAGATGACGGAGCTACTCGGCTACGCGCACACCGCGCCATGGGGGTCGGCGTTCCATGCGTCGCTGCCGGTGGCCGGTAAATCGGCGCTGATGCGGACGAGGATGAGACAGACGCCAGCCGAGGGGAATCTGCACGCAAAGACGGGAACTACCAATAATGTGCTGGCGCTGGCGGGGTATGTGACGTCGGAGAATGGAGAAGTCGTCGCGTTTTCGTTCATCTACAATGGGGCGGATCGGTGGAACGCGCGGGCGTCGATCGATGCGATGGGGGAGACGATCGCTCGATTCGTACGGTGAACGGTTGAGGGTCAACTGACAACAGGGATGGGTGAGCGGTGTTAGGTGATGGTTTTGGTAAACTACGGGTTGATGGTGGTAGGTGGGTGGTAGGGGCAACCAACAACCCACAACCCGTTACCAGTCGTTAACCAGAACCACCACTTACAACAAGTTCACCCATCCCTGCAGTTCAACTCACCTGACTGATCACTACCCCCCGCTCGGCCAGCTCCGCGATGTACGCATCACCCGGAACCGCCTCGTCGGGAGTGTGGACGCCAGGCGGAATCTCCCCGCGCGCCTGCATCTGCCC
>JBPCJJ010000123.1:0-6427 GCA_051005405.1 Gemmatimonadaceae bacterium
GGGATCACGTTGAACTTCTGCTCGATCAGGCGAAGCGTTTTTTCCGGCTCGAACTTGCCGGCCACGACGAGAATCGCGTTGTCCGGCTGGTAATACTTCCTGTAGAAGGCCTGGAGCCGCTCGATCGGCACGTTCTCGATGTCGGCGCGATTGCCGATCGTCGAGCGGCCGTAGCCGTGCCACAAGTAGGCGGTGGACATCGTGCGCTGGAGCGTGGCGTTGAACGGGCTGTTCTCGCCGCCCTCGAACTCGTTGCGCACGACCGTGAACTCACTCTCCAGGTCCTTCTTCGCGATGAAGCTGTTGACCATGCGGTCAGCTTCGAGATCCAGCGCCCAGTCGAGATTCACGTCGGTCGCCGGAACCGTCTCGAAATAATTGGTCCGGTCGTACCATGTCGTTCCATTGGGCCGCGAGCCGTGCTCGGTCAGCTCCTGCGGAATGTTCGGGTGGCGGGGAGTGCCCTTGAACACGAGGTGCTCGAGAAGGTGTGCCATTCCGGACTCGCCGTACCCCTCGTGCCGCGATCCTACCAGGTAGGTGATGTTGATCGTGACGGTCGGCTTGGACTGGTCGGGAACCAGCAGGATTCTCAACCCGTTCGGAAGCGAATACTCCGAAATTCCTTCGACGGTGGTGACGAGTGTTGCTCGGTTAGCCTGCGCCCCCACTTCGATCGGGACGACCGCAAAAAACGACAGCGCGAGCGATGCCAGCATCGCGCGTCGGAACGAAGGGAAAACCCGGTGCATGTGGCTTGGCTCCAGAATGGGTCAGAATGCGGATGTGTAGTACGATAGCTACGTTGCACTCCCAATCTTCGGCCGGCAAGTGGACTACCACGCTCTGGGAGCGGGATGGACGGGATTCGGCGACACATCTGGCTTGCATCTTGCCCCTCCCATGGATGCAGGGTTGCACCCAACGATGCCAAATACTCCGCTTCCCCACGTTTTGGTCGTGGACGACAATCACGACAACGCGAACATCATTCGCGATTATCTCAAGGCGCGCGGTTATCCCATAACCGTTGCCTACGGCGGCGAGGAAGCCCTGGAGATATTCGAGCGCGAGCGCCCGTCGATCGTCCTGCTCGACGTGATGATGCCCGGGCGTGACGGATGGGAGGTCTGCCGGGAGATGAAGCTGAACCCCGACGTTACGCGTCCCGTCAGGGTCATAATGGTCACCGCCCTGCACGATTGGACGAACAAGCGGCAGGCGATTCAGACAGGCGCCGACGATTTCGTCGAGAAGCCGTTCGAACTCTCGAAGCTCGCGGACACCGTTGAACGGAACACCCGGATGCTTCCGCCGGTGAAATAGGTGGAGCATGACGATCTTCTCTACGATGGGGTAACCGGCCTCCCCACGCTTCAGGCCGCGGTCGAAAGCATGCGCCGCGTGATCGTGGAGAGGGGCGAGCTGCTGATCCTGTACTTCAACTTCAGCCGCTACTCCAAGATCGAAGAGATCTATGGATGGGAAAAGCTCGATGCCGTGCTGGCGACCACCGCCGCCGCGATGCGGGCGTATCTCCACGACAGTCCCCTGCGCTCGTCGCGCGTGATGGTCCGATTCACGAACGACGATGACTTCGTGTTCTTCCATATTCCCGAGCCCGGCTTCGAGGCCGCGAACGACGAGCAGATCACGGAGATCATCAGCGGGCTGCAGAAGCACGTGTCCGAGCGGATCGAAGCCGCGCACGGCGAGGAAATAGCTTCGCTCTTCGACATTTACGCCGGCCGCTCGCACGTCATGGTGAACCCGAAATTTCGTCTCGAGCGCCAGATATATCGCGGCATCCGCCAGGCCGTGGTCGCTTCACAGAGCGTCGAGGCGCGCGAGACCGTGCGCAAGCTGGAGGATCTTCGGGAGAGCATCCGGACCCGCGGCGTGTATGTGGATTATCACCCCATCGTCGTTGCCGAGACCGGCGCGGTGTTCGGATACGAAGCTCTGGCTCGCGGCGTGATGCGGAGCATGCGGAGCCCGGAGGTGATGTTCGAGGTCGCGGCGCGCGGAGACCTGCTGTGGGAGCTCAGCCGAATCTGCCGCGCGCGGGCTATCGAGGGGATCGCTCACCAGCTCGACAACGGCGAGCTCCTCTTCCTCAACGTCGATCCGGGAGACTTCGCCGATCCGACGTTCACCCCCGAGCAGCTGAACGCCCCTGATCCGAAGCGGGTCGTGATCGAGATCACCGAGCGCACGGCGATCAAGGACTATCCGAAGTTCCGCAACAGGCTTCAGGCCTTTCGCGACGCCGGATTCAGGTTCGCCGTGGACGACGCGGGCAGTGGGTACGCGGGACTCGGATCGATCGCCAATCTCGAGCCCGACTTCATCAAGCTCGATATCTCGCTGATCAACGGCATCGACGAGAACTTCATCAAGCAGAACCTGGTCGAGACCATGATCAGGTTCGCCAACGACCAGGGCGCGCAGGTGATAGCCGAAGGCGTGGAGCGCGCCGAAGAGCTGGCGATCCTGAAGGAGCTTGGCGTTCATCTCGTCCAGGGGTTTTTCCTGCACCCCGCCGGAGTGCCGAGGCACACTCCTGAGCACAACCCCGTTCCCGTTGTGCCGCCGATCCCTGCACCGGCAGCTCAGGCCGCGGGCGGCCCGGGCAAGAGAGTCGTTAAGAGCGCGTAACTCCGCTCCGAGGCGCCCGCTTCCTCCCGGACGACCCCGAGCGCTCTCGCCCCCGCGGCTTTTCTGACCCCCTCCGGCAGCCACGCGGAGATCGCGCGCTCCAGCGAGCCGGCACTGTCGATGGCTGCGCCGCCGCCCGCAGCCAGCAGCAGTTCGGCATCGCGACGGCGTGCGTACGTTGAGCCATAAATAACCGGAACGCCGAACGCCGCGGGCTCCGCTACCGAGTGCAGGCCCGCCGGGTGCAGCCCCCCACCCACGTACGCGACGTCCGCGACCGCGTAGATGTCGCCGAGCACGCCATAGCGGTCGACGATGACGATCTCCGCGGTCGCGGCCCCGGGCTCGCTCAGCCGCGCGAGCGAGTAGGACGCTCTGGCCCATGCTTCGATCGCGCCGAGGTGCCGCTCGGAAAGGTCGTGCGGAGCGATTATCAGCCGCGCTTTCGAGTGCTTCCGCTTCACCCGGTCCCACGCGCGGAACAGCACACGATCGTCCGTCGGCCACGTCGATCCGGCGACCAGCGTAAACCGTGGCGACCGCAGCTGCTCGACCACAGACGAAGCGTGCGCGGTTTCCGCGCGCGCGATCACCTGGTCGAAGCTGTTGTCACCCGTGACTTCGATTCTCACGCGGGGAATCCCCGCTGACTCAAAGCTGTCGGCGTCTGCCGCGGAGACAACCCCGATGGTGTCCAGCGCGAGGTATGCGTCCCTCGCGACAGCGCCGCCCAGCCCCGTAAGACGGCGCGAGTGCGCAGGCAACGTACCGCTGACGAGAGCCAGCGGTACACCGTTCCGCCGTGCGCACTCTACAAGCACCGGCCACACGTCGAGCTTGCTGAACACGATCGCCGTCGGCCGCAGGGCGTCGAGCACGGCGTCCATGTCCGCTGCGTTATCGAACGGTAGAAAGTCCGAGTAGTCGGCGTCGATCGCTCCGGCTAACTGACGGGCGCTCGGCGAGAAGAAGGTGTACACGATCTGTACGTCGGGACGTCGCGCACGGAAAAGCTCGATCACTGGCTTCGCCTGCAGGCCTTCGCCCACGGAGGAAGCATGAATCCAGATCAGCGGCCGCGAGCGATCGCGCGAGTTCCGTGCCCAATCGGCATAGCGCCTGGTCAATCCCCGGCGAGCGCGGAGCGCGACCGACACGCGGGAATCCCCCGGCGGAGCCAGCAGCGGTGCGACCCGGCTCAGCTGTCCCACGGCACCGTAGAGCAGCCGTGCCGCGCGGTTCATCGCCTTACGGCTGCGGCGCCAGCGCCGCGTCGATCACGCGACGGAACTCCTCGATCGGGGCTGCGCCGCGAATGATCTGGCCGGCGACGATGAATGTCGGCGTCGATCCGACTCCCGCCGTCACAGCCCGCTGGCGGTCCGCAAGAATCAGGGGGTCCATCGCTCCGGAGGCGATGCAGCTCTTCCATTCCTCGATGCGGACGCCGGCCGTCCGCGCTATCGACTCGAAGAGAGGGGCCGCGTCGGCTGCCGCCGCCCAGCGCTCCTGCGTCTCGAATATCCCATCGTGCACGGGCCAGAAGCGGCCTTGCACGCCGGCGCACATTGCCGCGCGCGCGGCAGGCATCGCGTGCGTGTGCTGCTCGAGCGGGAAGTTGACGAACGCGAGCTTCACCTTCCCCGTGCGCACGTACTCGGCGCGGAGCGCTTCGTGCGTGTTTCTGTGCCAGTCTGCGCAGTAGGGACATTGGAAGTCGCTGGCGTCGATGACCCAGACCGGCGCGGCCGAGTCGCCCTCGATCCGACCACGGTCGGCAAGCATCCGCAGCGTATCGGCTGGCGAGACGGGTGCGTCCGCGGTCGAGGCGGCGGCCGCGCTCGCGCGCTGCGACGGCTCGGGCGGCCGGGTGCATGCGCTGGCAGTAACCAGGAGGGCGGACAGCAGGAAAAACGAAACGAATCGTGAAGTCATTCCGTAAACGTCAACGGAGACAGGGCGGTGGGCAAGGGGAAGTTCCACTGTACTGCTGCATCGCCGTAACTTCAGGTTGACTGATCGCAGCGAGCGGCCAGCGATCCAGCCACCAGCACCAACCTCATTGACTCAACTAGTCCATTTTTTCGCGGCATTTCTCCAGGCTGTCCAGATACCGGCGCCCACCGGTCTCGTCAACGATTTCGCCAACGTCATGTCCGCGAGCCATGAGGAGCGGATTACGCGTATTGCGGAGGACGTACGGACCAAGTCGCGCGGTGAGATCACGGTCGTCACGCTTTCGAACATCGGAGATCGCGACGTCTCCGAGATTGCGCTTCGCATCGGCCGCGAATGGCGGGTGGGAAAGATCGGGGACCCGGGCGACCCCACCCGGAACGCCGGAGTCGTCATCCTCATCGTTCCCAAGGAAACGAGTTCCGACGGCCGCGGACGCTGCCGGATAGAGACGGGCACCGGGTCGGAGGGCTTCATCACCGACGGCACCGCTGGGGACATCTGCCGCGCGGCGACTCCGCTGTTCGCCGCGCGGGACTATGGCGGCGGGATCGAGATGGTGACCTTCGCCGTGGCGCAGCGGTTCGCCACGGAGTTCGGATTCGCGGTGGACACTACGCTGGCTTCACCGGCCGTAGTCGCTCGCCGCGCGCCGCGCGACGAGCCCTTCCCGATCGGCAACATCATCTTCATGGTGCTGCTGATCATCTTCATCAGCCGCATGAGCCGGCGCGGCCGCCGGGGCGGCCGGGGCGGCTGGCTGCCGGTGCCGATCTTCCTGCCCACGGGGCGCGGTGGCTGGAACAGCGGCGGCGGTTTCGGCGGGGGCGGCGGTTTCGGAGGCTTTGGCGGCGGGGGAGGATTCGGCGGTGGCGGCGGCGGATCGAGCTGGTGACTGCTGACTACTAACTATTCTCCTTCATGACCCTCGACGAGCTAGTCACCCAGCTTCGCGCCGCTTACGGCCCGGCGCTCCGCGCGATCGTGCTGTACGGCTCGACCGTCGCGGGCGAGCACATACCGCGGCGCTCGGATTCCAACGTCCTCGTGATCGTGGACGAGCTCCCGCTCGAGACGCTTCGCGCAGCCGCCGCGGTCACCAAGGCCTGGATGTCCGGAGGAAATCCTCCGCCGATGATCTTCACGGAGCGCGAATGGCGCTCGTCGGCCGACATCTTCCCGATGGAATACTCCGACATCCTCGAGCGGAACCGGGTTCTCTTCGGCGATGACGTCTTCGCCGGGATCAGCGTCTCCCCCGAGCACCTGAGGCTTCAGATCGAGCAGGAGGCGATGGGCAAGCTGCTCCACCTCCGCCAGTCGGTGTTCGGAGCGAGCGCCGACAACCGCGCGCAGCTGGAGATCCTGGAGCGCAGCCTGAGCAAGCTGATGATCCTGCTCCGCGCGGTCGTCCGTCTGCACGGAGGTACTCCGACGACCGACTACGAAGCTCTGAGCCGGATAGTCGCCGAGCGGTCGGGGTTCGACCCGGAGGCGTTTGTGCGGGTGGTCAGGCACGTGCGGGGGCACACGAAGCTTCGCGCGGGGGAAATCCCTAAAGCCCTCGGCGACTACCTGATGGCCGTTGAGCATCTGGCCCATCATCTCGACCGGTTTTCCCGTGGCGCGTAGCACGCAGCGCCGTTCAAAAACTCATAACTCGGAACTGTAAGATGAACCGCCTCTCGAAGCTGTACCTGATAGCCGCGCTTCCCGTGCTTCTCTCCGGCTGCGGATATAACACCATCCAGCGCTACGACGAGCAGGCTGCGCAAGCCAAGCAGCAGATCGACGTTCAGCTCCAGCGCCGCGC
>JBPCJJ010000124.1:0-4633 GCA_051005405.1 Gemmatimonadaceae bacterium
GCCACCGGGTCACATCATGCTGCCTTTATTCGCCGATCTGCACGCAGATCCCCGTTTCGAAAGTTTTCGCCGCCGCCTCGGGCTTCAGAACCGGTAACGCAGCGCGAGCTGCAGCTGAAACGCCGACTCTGCCGGCAGCGTTGTCCAGCGTGGCGCTGCGGCATCAAAGCGAAATACCGACTGCGACGTCTGCACTGATCCGGCGGTCTGGCCTACGTGCTCGAGCAGCGCAGGCGCCGCCACTCGACGGATGCCCCAACCGCTGTTGAGCAGATTGAGGACGTTGAATACGTCGAGCTGGATTTCCACGGCGCGGCCGCCAAGCGGCACCGACTGGCGGACCGACGCGATCGTCGTGGTGGACCACGGCTCGCGGCAGCTGTTGCGCTCGAGGATCCGCCCGCGCTGGCGTCTCAGGCAGGAGGTCCGCTCCACGAGTGATTCGAACGCGGCCTGCTGGAGCTGAACGGAGTTATCGCTGGGATCGAACCTGATCTCGCTGCTGTCGAACGCGTTGCGCGGAACGTATACCGGATCGTTCGCGTTCGCGCCGTCGGCGTTGAGGTCACCGCGTCGCAGCACACCCGCCGCGACGTACGTAAACGGGCGGCCGGCCTCACCCACATAGTAAAAGGACAGCTGGGTGCTCCACCGTGATCGAGGAATTGCGTACACACCCGACAGCACCACGCGGTGTGGAATGTCGTTGGACGAAATTCCCGGGTTGAATTCGTCCTGCCTTCCCGACAGTACACGGGCGCTCGCCCACGCCACGGTCCCACGGGTGTTCACCCGCAGCGGAGTCTGCGCGTCGCGGACGCGCGAGTACGTGTAGGATACCGCGCCGGCGAGTCGGCCGGTGAGGTCCTTTTCCAGCCTCGTCGCAAGCTGGTAGGCGCGGTTCCGCGACGTGTTTTTGAGATCGATCACTTCCGAGAATCCGGACCGGAGATCAGGCGTCGCCGCGCCGGTGGGTCCAATGGTTCCATACATGACGCGTCCATTCCTGTCTGCCCGTCCCGTAGCGGTGAGATTCAGGTTCTCGAACACGAAATCCGACAGCCCCCTGGTGACGAGGGCCTCGTGCGCAAGACGGAGACTCGCAGCCAGCCGCAGCTCGTAGGCAAGTGATGCGCGCGCAACCCGCATCATTCGCAGATTGCGGTCGAGTAGATCCACGTCACCACGCTGATTGGCCGTTATGGATGATCCGCCCGCGCATGCCGTCGGCGGCGCGCGGTGATCGGGGTTGAACGGTGGCGGAAGCCCGGCATCCCCGGGCCCGCGGCCGCAGCGCAGCAGTCCGCCACCAACTCCATAGCTGGACGCGGCGGCGTGTGCCCACGCGAGCGGATATCGCGCGGTGAAGATGCCCGCGCCTCCGCGGAGTCGATGTTGTTGAGTCCCGGAGATGTCCCAGGTAAACCCGATGCGGGGCGCAAGCTCGACGCGGCGCGCAGGCAACCGGTCCGTGCGCCGGCCGAATATGGAGTCAACGCCGCTGTGATACGGTGGGCTACCGTTGAGTGCCAGCATGTCGGCTCTCAATCCCAGCGTAATGGATAACCGGCGATGCGCCTCCCATCGATCGCCGAGGTAGGCGGCGTACTGGGCTCCGCTCAGCGGAACGCTTGCCCCTCCGAAGTCGAGGCCCACCTCATACCGGTTGGCGGCGCCGAGCTCGAAGTCGTCCAGGCTGGCGAACGTCCAGGTCCCGTATGACCCGGGCACACCTCCACGGCGAATCCGAAACCATTCGGCGTCCGCGCCGAAGGAGATGATGTGCGAGATCCCCACCGGGAGCGTGAGTTCTTCCTTGATGCCTACTGTGGACGACTTGGTCCAGGTCGATTGCGCCAACTCGTGCGTTCCCGTGTTCGCCGTTACGCGGCCACCGGTCACGCCGGGCAGCGATACGCGCACGATCGGTTGGTGCACCTCGGCGACGGGATCGAGGCTGGCGGATCGATGCGATACCAACAGCTCGTTGTGCCCTCCACCCCGCCGTGGCAGACTCGTGTGTATCTGCATTGCGGTCAGCCGCGATCGCGATACGCGTGTCAGCTGGTAGGTCGACAGCGAAAACGTGTCTCGCGACGCGCGCGAAAAGCCGAAGTCATCGCTCGCGCTGTAGCTGTTCCACATAACCGCCCGGCTGTTCCATGCGGGTAACGCAGCGTCGACGCGGGAAAAAACATTTCGCAGCGGGTTGCCGTTCTCGACGGGACCCGCGGAGCCTTCGGCAAGACCATACCGCCGCATGATCGCTGCCAATCGCGTGAGATCGGCTTCGGAAACGGGCAAGGCGGGGTCGGATAGCTGAGGCTGTCCAGCATATGGCCCCGGGGCGGGATAGGTGAAGCGCTGCAGCTCGGGCGCGATGAAAAAATGCACGCGATCCCGAACGATCGGACCGCCCAGCGAAAACCCGTACTGGACGCGGTCGTAATGCCCTCCGTCCGCCAAGGCCACCCTGCGTGCGAGGCGATCGTTCCTACCGTAAACGAAGCCCGAGCCGTGCACCTCGTTGGTGCCCGACTTCGTGACCGCGTTCACCAGGGCACCCGCGAAGTCACCGTACCGGACGTCGTACGGAGCGAGCAAGACCTGATACTCCTGTACCGCATCGAGCGGGATTGACTTTGCGCCGGCGAAAGCATTGGACACGCTGCCACCGATCGTCCGCTCCGATACGCCGTTGATCAGGAAGTTGTTGAACCGAAATCCGACGCCGCCCGCGGAGAACCCCGCGTTGGGAAGCCCGATCCTGGTCGAGACCTGCGGCACCAGGCGAACGAAGTCGTAGAGGTCGCGGTTGAGCGTGGGTAGCCGATGCAGCAGCGAGTCGCCAATTGTGGTGGCGGTTCCCCCATGAGCGTGCGCCCTACTATGTGGCGGTCGCCGCGTTGCGACAACCAGCACGGGCGTCAGCTCGCTGATCACCGGCTGAAGCACGAACTCCAACTCGAGACGTTCTCCCAATCCGAGGAAGACCTGCTCGCGCGCCTGCGCGATGAATCCGAGGTGACGGACGGTAATGGTATATGGGCCGCCCGGTTCCAGTCCCTGGATGAGCAACCGTCCTTGACGCGCCTCAGCCTCGGCAGCGAAGCCCGTGGCGATATGAGTGACGCGAATGCGTGCGCCCTCCACGCTCGCGGCATTCTCCGCGCGGAGGCTCACGCGAATGCCTGATGTGGTGACGCCCTGCGCTAACGCGGCAGCCTCCGGCCACGCCAATAGCGCGGCCACAGTCGTAGTCCCCGCGAGCCGAATCATCCACCAGGCGCGGACGGCAGGTCGTGCTGGCTCCATTCCCTTTATCTATTTATCCACGCGCGAAAAGCCAAGAAGTTTGCGTGAATCACAAGAGAAAGTCGGGGCAAGCTCGCGCTGGTGAATCGAAAGCATCGAGCCGCGACGGTTCCATCTCAGGATCTGTTTTCGCGCACAACGGTGCTTCACTGTATTTCTTTGTCTGTACGCGAAAAACCAAAAGGCCCGCGTAGATCACCTGCCAGCTCCCGCACCAATTGTCTCGACCTTGCGCCAGCGGTCCGTTGGCAGGGCTTGGCCCAGCGCCGCACCGAGCAATGCTCCTCCGGCCGTCATGCCGAGATACAGGTTTTGATTCTGGCTGAACTCTCCGCCGAGGGGTCCAACCAGGAGGAAGTGCAAAACCGCCAAATTCCATGCGACGGAAATTCCGCCAATCAGCGCATACTGCCCGACCGGGCGATACTTGCCGGTGGATACCTCGGCCCGCCGTATTGAAGCCCGCGGAATATCGCGTGGCCACCCGCGGGAGACGACCTGAATCCCGGCGGAATCAATCCGTGTTATCCGGCCGACGACTTCGTTTGTAGAACCCCGAAAGACTCGCGAGATGCCGGCTCGATGGGCGTCGTACTTTATTCGGGCGCGATCGCCCACCGCCAGCTGGGCTTCGCATACCGACGGCAGGTACATCGCCAGGCCCGCAACGATACTCCAAGCCACTTGCCTATGCGTCGGTAACTCCTGTGTTTGAAATGGAAGGAGAAGGTATCCCCGGCTCCCACGCCGGGAGATACGTCGTTTTACGTAGCTGCGGATTCCCCTAGCGCGGCGGCAAGGTCGCGCACGCCGCGGGACGACGAAAGCAACAGCATTGCGAGCTTCTTTCCGCGTCCTCGGGCGGATTCGGCAAGTCGCTAACCACCGCAGGTTGGACTACGGAAGCGGGTTGGAAGACGAGCGAATCCGTCATTGCCGTCTCGGGGTTGACCCCGCCGCCGGGCACGTCCGCGGCTAAGCTGCTCGGCGCGAGGCAGGGAGAATCCCGGTGAGGCTCACCGGTAAACGTCGCGGCGATTTCCGATCCTGACGACGGTGACGATCAACTCGCGATCGGCGATTTCGTAGAGGATGCGGTAGTCACCCTGGCGGAGGCGGTACTTCTCCTCCCCGCTGAGCTTCTCGCAACCGGATGGGCGCGGCTCAATGTGAAGGGCTTCGATCCGGCTGACGATGCGCCTGCGGTCCTTGAGCGGGATGGCCTCCAGCTCCTTCGCCGCCGACCGCTTGATGCGGACGCTATAGCTTGCCACGCCGCTTCATGTCGCGGACGAGATCCTCGAATGCGAGCGTGGGC
>JBPCJJ010000125.1:0-5717 GCA_051005405.1 Gemmatimonadaceae bacterium
ATAACGGTAGGGATGCGACTTGTAGAACGCGATCAGCTGGCGGTCGACCTCCACCAATGCAGCGCGCCGGGGCTCGAGCTTCCTGACGAGCCGGTTGATGAGAGGCACCCGGCCGGAAAAGTCGAGCATTCGCTCCAGCATGCCTTCGCGATGAAGCGCGAAAAGCAGCACCGTGAGCAGGACGAGAACCGCGCCCATCATGCCGAGCACCGGGAGCCCGACCGCGCTGCGCGGCAGCCAGAAGAAAGCCAGCACCACGCCCGTAAGGAAAATCAGCACATGCGCCTGCATGTGTACAAGTCGGAAATTCAGCGCCGAAGCGGTTGCGTTCCTTGCACCCATCCATTGTGACGCCGCAACAATCTTGTATGGCTCGCCGCCGATGCTGGCAAAGGGCGTCAGGTAGTTGATGGCGAACGCCGCGATGCTGATCGTGTACGTGCGCTCGAACGTCAACCGCGGCTCCTCGATCATCGTCAGCCGCCAGGCGACAGCATTGAGGATGTAGACGACCCCGAAAACCGAAACGATTGCGGGCACTGCCCACCCAGCCTGTCGCACATCGTCCACGAGCTGTGCCGGGTCGGAGCGTGCAACAAGTATCGCGAGGGCGATCGCCCCGATGCAGAAGAATATGACCTGGGCGCGCCGGCTCATGCCTTTCGGCGCCGCCGGAACACCGCTGGGATCTTCGCTGCGCTCGACTGTCTCAAGCATAGGTGGGTGACCATATGCGGACGCGCCAGCGCACGCAAGCGCGCCGGAAACCCAGGGGGAAAACGGATTGGGCAGATTTTACGGATCTCGCGGATAAACCACTCCGGAGGGAAAGGTGCTCCCGCGGTTGCATACAGCCTTATTGGATAACAGTCTTTGCTCTTGTGGTTTTTGAAAACCAATAAGAAGAGATGCTGGTTTACCTGGCGATCTGGCCAGGCGGCGCGATACCGGCCCTACCACGCGCTCAATCCGTAAAATCCGCCAAGATCCGCCCAATCCGTTCCCCGCTGGGTCTAGCCCTCATCAGCCCGCACTGAGCAGTCGTGCTCGACAACCCCTTGCGGGGAGGATTTCCGCGTGGGATAATCGCGCGACCTTAATCGCAAACCAATGAGAAGACCCACGTTCATCCCCGCGGCCCTGTTCCTCGCCTCTGTCTCAGCCTGCGCGTCCACTGCTGGCACCGCGCCCCAGGCCGCGCCCGCTTCGGCAAGCGCGCCGGGTATCGCCGCAAGAACGGCGGGCATGGAGAAGCGCGACGGCTTCATCCCGATCTATCTCGACGACAAGCAGGGCAAGCTTCTCCTCGAGCTTCCGCGTGATTCGATGCGCGTCCTCATGTTCTTCGGCCTTGCGACAGGCCTCGGATCAAACCCGATCGGGCTCGACCGCGGCGCAAACGGGGATAATTTCGTAACGCGCTTCGACAAAAACGGAGAACGCGTTCTGGTAGTGTTCGAGAACTGGAACTACCGCAGCTCGGCGGCGGACAACCCGGCGCATGTCCGGACCATCCTCGAGTCGTTCCCGCCGAGTACATCGGGATCACTGCCGGTCCTCGCTTCGGAGAACGGAAAGATTCTCGTCGATGCGACAGACTTCATCATGCGCGACTGGAACGACGTCGCCGGAACGCTCCAGCGGAGCGACGAAGGCAGCTATTCCGTTGCCCGCGACAGGTCGGGCATCTACCGCGAGTACACGCGGGCGTTTCCCGGGAACACCGAGATCGATGTCTCGCTCACGTTCACGACGTCGGGGCGACCGGGACCGACTGTCTCAATGATAGTCCCCGACGGCAAGTCGCTGACCCTGAGACAGCACATCTCGCTGCTGCAGCTTCCCGACGATGGCTACAGGCCGCGCGTGCTCGATCCGCGAATGGGCTTCTTCGGCATCAGGTTCCACGACTACGCCCAGCCCATCCAGAACTCTCTCGAAGTCCGCTGGATTGCGCGCTATCGCCTGGAGCGAACCGATCCCGCCGACCCGCGGAGCCCGATCAGGGATCCGCTGGTTTTCTACATCGATCGTGGAATTCCCGAGCCGGTCAGGACCGCCACCCGCGAAGGCGTGCAATGGTGGGCTGATGCGTTCGACGCTGCAGGCCTTCGCGGCGCGCTGCGTGTGGAGGATCTACCCGAAGGAGCAGATCCCCTCGACGCCCGCTACAACGTCGTCCAGTGGGAGAACCGCCACGAGCGCGGCTGGTCGATCGGCGGGTCACTCGGCGACCCTCGAACCGGTGAGTTACTCAAGGCGATGGCAAGAATGGACAGCCATCGCGCGCGAACCGACTACAATCTCTACGCTGGCCTGATGGGAGCGGACGCTGCAGCAGCTGACACCGCATTCGTACTCGCTCGCGTAAGACAGGTCACTGCTCATGAAATAGGTCACACGCTCGGGATCGCCCACAACTACATCGCATCGACGTACGAGCGCGGGTCGGTGATGGACTATCCTCCACCTCGTGTTCGCCTCAACGCGGCGGGCGAAATTGACATCTCCGCTGCCTACGACGTCGGTCCCGGTGAGTACGATATCCTTGCGTTGCGATGGGGATACGGGATTTTTCCGCCCGCTACCGAGGAAGATTCCCTCCGCGCGATCGTGGCCGAGGGTCTCAGGAAGGGGCTTCTCTTCCTTTCCGACGCCGACGCCAGACCTGAGTTCGCATCGGATCCGCGCACGAACCTGTGGGACGATGCCGCTAACGCGATGGAGTTTCTCCAGCACCAGATGGCAGTGCGGCGGGTCGCGATGTCACGGTTCGGACTTCGCAACATCCGGGTCGGCGAACCGGTCGCGCTGCTTCAGGAGAGGTTCGTTCCCGTTTACCTGATGCACAGGTTCGCAATAAATTCGCTCGCGAAGACGATCGGCGGGATGGAGTATCACAACGCGATGCGCGGTGACGGCCAGCAGGCCACGCGCCCGATTCCCGCAGCGGAGCAGAGACGTGCTCTGAACGCCCTCCTCGGCGCACTCAGTCCAGCCGAGCTTGCGATTCCGGACACCATTATCTCGCTGCTCGGGCCGCGGCCGTTCTCGTTCGGGGGATCCGTCGAGCTGTTCAGCAGCCGGACTCGTCCTGTGTTCGACGAGCTCGGTGCGGCGCGGACTCTTTCGCAGATGGTTGTTGACGCCGTCCTGCAGCGTGAGCGGGCTGCGCGACTAATCCAGTTCGCATCCCGCGGTGCTAATCCTCTCACGCTGAGCGAAACAATCGATGCTCTTTCCGCCAACTGGGCGCGCCCGGCGGCGTCCGAGTCGGGAAAGAACGCGGCATTGCGCCGGGTTGTGCAGCGGGCCGTCGCCGACAGGATGCTCCTGCTCGCGGCGGACAGGGAAGCGTCGGCTGAAACGAGGTCGCTCGTCGAGCTCAAGATGACAGCGCACAGGAATCGCGCGCGCACCCTGGCGACTTCCGGGTCAGAGCTCGACCGGGCACACTGGACCTCGATCGCGGGCGACTTCACACGGTGGCTCGAGAGACAGGAGCTCCCGACGCCGACACCCGCCCTGCGCGCCCCGCCGGGCGACCCGTTTGGCACGGGCTGGTGAACCCTTTGCGCGCACGCGGTCCGCGGTAGATCAGGGAGGCTGTGCGGGCTCAGGAAGAGCTGATACGCGTCGCTTGAATTCGACGTAACTGGGGAGCTGCTGCAGCAGCCCTCCCGCTCCTTCGGCGCCTGCCTGCGCGATCAGTCGCCGCGCGTTGTCGATCCGCGCCTCCTCCAGCGGATGCGTCGCGAACCAGCCTTCCACTGTTCCGGGAGTGACCTGGCGCGCCCGCATCAACTTCTCGAAGAGAGACGGAATGCCTTCGGGATCGATCCCGACGCGAAGCACATTAGCCACTGCCTCGGAATCCGCAGCGAACTCGTCACCGCGACTGTACCGGGCGATAAGTGCGCTGCCGCCGATGTCGATCGCCGCCTGGCCGAGCCCGCTTTCGCAGATGTTGGTGAGAGTGCAGGCCAGCCCGGCAACGACACCGAGCTTCTGCCTGTCCTGCATCTGCTGAACTGAGTGACGCTGGATGACATGCCCGATCTCGTGCCCGAGCACGCCCGCGAGCTCGTCAACCCTGGTAGTCGCTTCGATGAGACCGCGATTTATGTATATGTACCCGCCAGGCAGGGCGAACGCATTGATCTGGTGGGAGTTGACGACGTAGAAGTGCCAGTCGAGATCGGCGCGGCTCGTTCGACCGGCGATCGTGTCGCCGAGCTCCCGCATGTAGGCCACGATGAACGGATCCCCGACCACCGGAAGCTGGGCCTCGATCTGCCGCGCCGTCTCGGCGCCGACTGCAACCTCGTCCTCCTGGGAGACCTCGCAGGCGGCCAGAATGACGAGCAGAAAGAATTTCTTTGCGCGCCCGGTGACCTTTGCCTTCAGGGCTGCACTACGGAAGGTAGGGCGGTGACTCCGGGGACCAGCGGCTTGCGCCGCTCTTCGTCGGCCACCCGACTCTCGTGCGCGGTTACAGTCCCGAGACATTCGACCTGAATGCGTTTCTGGACGCTGGAGTAGCGTGGACGAGCACGGAACCACCCATGCCGCCAATGAGCAGCGGCTGAAGATTCCGTGTGTACTCGGTGGCAACCGGCATGTCGGCCAGGTCGCGGGTTTCCTCGTACAGGGTGCGCGGGATGCGTCGGACCGTCGGATCGGGATCGAGGAAGCGGTCGTTTTCGAGAATCACGTCTGACCTCGCCTGACCGTCGTGCCCTTTGTGATCCCGCGCTCGTTGAGGGCATCCACCGCGAAGTAGTACGTCACGCCTCGGTTCAAGCTGTTGATCGTGAGCTCCGTGACATCCCCGACCTGATGGTGGCTGTACAGCTTGCCGGGAGTGATCCCGAACCGGACCACGTAGCCCTGCGCGAGCGGTGCGCGGCTCCACGCGATGGTCGCGCTGCGCGTGTCCTTCGGGCCGCGCCGCACCGTGAACGTCGTGACCTCGGCCGGCAGATCGACGGCGCCCTTGCCGAACACCCGCAGCTCCCGAATGGCGAACTTTCCCCCTGCGGCGGTGTGAACGTTGGTGATCCGGATATGGCGCGCCTGCGCAGCCTGGTCGAGCTGTACGTAGTCGTGCGGCACGTCGGTCGTGTTCCGGCTCTTGTCGATCAGCGGCCTCCACCGCGTGCCGTCGCTGGACGACTCGACGACGTACTGGTGGTACGTGTCCCCGCCGCGCCCCAGCGCTCTCGTGTCCTGTTCGGCGAAGTTGACCTGCACGGCATTGATCCGCGACATATTCCCCAGGTCCACGCGCAGCCACTCCCCGGAATCTCCAGTTCGGGCACTCCAATGGGTGCGAATCTCCTCGTCGAGTGCAGACTCCGGGGGATGTCCGTCGAGCACCGATGACCCGGTCGCCCCCTTGCCGGAGCTCAGCAACATCCACCCGGAGAGATTGCCGTCCAGCGGGGTCGTCGCCACGCCGGGAAGAAACTGCGGGTAGTCGCCGAGATAGGTATTGGTCCGTAGTACGCCGTCGCCGTCGAAGCCCGCCGGGAAGATGCCCAGTCGACGCTCGAACCTGTCGGCGACCGAGATCACCATCGTCACGACGCGCCAGTAGTTCCCCGCCCTGTCCTGGAAGAGCGCGCCGTGTCCGGCGCTCCCGACGAAGCCACCCGGCTTGTATGAAAAGGGGCTGTATGGGGCATAGGTGAACCCCCTGGTGGGAGAGCGCGAGG
>JBPCJJ010000126.1:0-12068 GCA_051005405.1 Gemmatimonadaceae bacterium
CATCTCTTCGGCCAGCGCACGATTGGCAGAGCCGCTCATGAGCTTGAAGCCGTGACTAGGTACGGCCAGTCCGTCCATTGTCACAGCCCTGTAAGATACGGTGTGCCAGCGAGTTTAGTCAATCGGAGCGGCCCAATTGACGGCGAATTGCCCCCGGTGGATTCGAACCACCATTCTCGGATCCAAAGACCGATGTCCTGCCATTGGACGAGGGGGCAGTGGGGTGGCTAAAACTTAGTCCATCCGCCTCACTGGAACAACGTGAGCGGCAGTCGATGTTCGAATCTCCCGCCACTCGCCAGCGTTCCCGTTCTGCCCGCACGAGTCCCCGGCGCCGAACACGCCGAAAACGGTCGATCCGGACCCGGTGAGCATCGCGATCCGCGCGCCGCGCGCGATCAGCGCCGCCTGCATGGCCAGAGTCACCGGGTGCCGCTCCGCGACGACGGTGGAAAAATCGTTTTCCGCGAGCGCCGCTGCCCCCTCCCATGAAGTGAACGCGTCCGCCGGAAGCACGGGGTCTCCGGGTGAGCCGCTGCGGGGACGGCCCAGCCATTCATAGGCGTCCCTCGTCGCCACGTGCACAGGGGGTACGGCGAGAATCACCGGGCGAACGGGAAGAGGGGCCAGCGTTCGCATACGCTCGCCGCGACCCCATCCCATGGCCACGACGTCGGTGGTCACGAGGAAAGGGACGTCTGATCCGATCGTGGCCGCGAGCGAGAGCAGATCCGGGGTAGGAAGCGGCGAAGGCGCGAGCGCATTCAAAGCGCGCAGAACGGCCGCTGCGTCTGCGCTCCCGCCTCCAAGTCCTGCTCCAACCGGGATCAGCTTCTCGATCCCGATCTCGATGCGGGGATGCCAGCCGGAGCGCCTGGCGAACGCCCTCGCGGCGACCAGGGCGAGGTTCTGGTCTGCAGGCCCGCTGGCCACGACGAGCGAGTCGTCGCCGGTAACGTCCAGCTCGATCCCGCCGCCTTCCCGAACGGCGACAGTGATTCGGTCAGCCAGCTCCAGCCGCAGAAACACGGTTTCGATGGCGTGGTAACCCGCATCATCGCGACCCAACACCTTCAGGCGGAGATTGATCTTCGCCTGGGCTTCGACGCGGACCGTGCCGGTCACGGCCGCGCGGGCGCCGCTCTGATCTCGCGGAAGTGGAGGCCCAGGCGCATGAAGTAGAACCCGCCTATCGCGGTGATCGGAATGAAAGTGAGGATGTGAAAGCCGATCGCCCAGCTCGTGGCGAGCGCGGCCGAAACACCGTACACCGCGAGGGTCAGCACCGCTATCGCCTCGAACACACCGAAGAATCCCGGCGCCGACGGAAGGGCTACGCCGAACGCGGTGACTGTCTGAACGAAGAGCGCGGCGGAGAAGGGCAGATCGATGCCGACGGCGAGGAACCCGAGCCACGTGCCCAGCCCGGCAATCAGCCAGTGCAAGAGCGTCCAGGCGAAGACGAGAGCGAACCGTCCCGGGCTGCGCATCACGCCCAGCCCGTCGCTGAATCGGTGTAACGCGACCCTCCCGCGCTCCTCGATCCGGGGTGAGAGCCGCCGGGAAAGGAGCTCGAAGACCCGGATGAGCGTCGCCGGGAAAAAGACAAGGAGATAGACGACCGTCAGCATCCCCGCGGTAAGCACGATGCCGCCGCGCGCCCACTCCGCCAGCGGGGTTCCGCCGATCGTCGCATTCGACGGGAAGGCGGGATCCATGAGCGCCAGAAGACCGAGGCCGAGGAGGATCACGGCGTCGAACAGGCGGTCCACCACCAGCGACGCTACGGCGGTCGAGAAGGGAACTCGCGGGTCTTCGCGGGTGAGCGCATAGGCTCGCGCTATCTCGCCTGCGCGGGCCGGAAGAACATTGTTGATCATCATCCCGATCGCGGTGGACCGCCAGAGCGGACCGAACGCAATGCCCGGAGCGACCGGTTCCAGGATCACCTTCCATCGCAGAGCTCGAACCGGGAAGATGATGGTCGCTGCCGCCGTGGCTAGAAAGAAAAGCCACGGGTTCGAGCGGGACAGGACGCCCCATACCGTCGCGGCGGAGACGTCGCGCAGCACCCACCAGAGCAGCGCGCCGCTGAGCGCGAAGCCCACGAGTCCCCGCCACCGCGATTTCATCCAGCTCAGGCGGTAGCGAGTTCCATCAGATCCATCAGCTCATCGAGCTCTTCCGGCGTCGGCTCGCGCGCGGCGGCAGCCTGTATGGCGCGAATCTCCCTGGCGCGCGCCAGAGCCGACCGACCCCTGTACAGGAGCAGCTCGATCGGCACGAGCTCGCCCGCCGCGGTCGCCGCGGTCGCCGCGGTCGCCGCGGTCGCCGCGGTCGGCGCAGACGAGGGGTCATCGAGGTCCATGCTGCCGAAGCCGGCGAGCCCTTCCGAGATGAGCGAATGCAGATCCTGGCCCCGCGGAGTCGTTCGCGCGTCGAGCGCCCGCTGCCGCGTCGGAGGAGGCGTAACCGTGCGAGCAGGCGGCGCCGGCTTCGCCGCGGCAGCGGGTTGCAAGGGCGGCCGCGGAGTGCTCCGGGCGGGGGACTCGCCTGAGCCGGGGGCCGGCTCGCGCAACTGCTGCTCGAACTGCGTCTGCGGCGTCACGGCCGCATAGATCACGTGCGGGCCCGAATCTTCGTGAAACAGGCGCGCAATCGGAACCACCATCGCCCCTGTGTTGCGGTCCTCGGCTGGCGCGAACGCATGGAGCGCGTCCGCGATCGCCGCGGCTCGCTCGCTCTCCCCCGGACCCCACACACCCGCGGCCGCGATCAGCTCCGGCAGCTCGTGCACCACCGCCTGCAGCGAATACGATAGCGGTTGTGTCCACTGGATCCTGCGCGTGTGCACCGCGCGAGCGATCCGCTCCATCCGGCCGGCGACGACGGCCAGATCACTGAGACGGACCATGGTGGCCGCACCGCGCAGCGCTCTCGACGCGCGAAGCATTTTCTCCGTATCCCGCTCCGGCAGCGGCAGCCACATGATCTCCCGCAGCGCGTCGGCGTAGCCGACAGCTTCCGCGATGAAGAACTCGATCAGCCTGGGCGGCACGTTCGGAGGTGTGGTTGCCATCGGCGCCAACGCTATGGCGGCGGGGGAGCAACGTCAAACATCCGGGCAGAACGCATCGCTTCCCGCATCTCCCCGACCGCCGCCGCGATTCCGATGAACACCGCCCGGCTCACGATGGAGTGCCCGATGTTGAGCTCCTCGATCTCCGGCACTCCGCTCACGGGCTGGACGTTCGCAACGGTGAGCCCGTGGCCGGCATGAACCGCTATCCCAAGCGCGGCACCACGCTCCGCGGCTTCGCGTATCTCGGCGAGGCGCGCGGGCTCGGCGGGAGCGTGTGAGTAGCGCCCGGTGTGGAGCTCGACAGCATCGGCTCCGAAATCCCGCGACCGCTCGACGCTTTCCGTGGACGGATCGATGAAGAGCGCCACGCGGATTCCCGCGGCGCGAAGCCGATCGATCGCGGACCGGATGCGGGCTGGATCGCCCTCGAGGTCCAGCCCGCCTTCGGTCGTGACTTCCTCGCGGCGCTCGGGCACCAGGGTGACCTGCTCGGGGCGCGCTCCGATCCCGATCGCGATCATTTCGGGCGCGCACGCCAGCTCGAGATTGAAGTACGTTTTTATGACCTTTCTCAACCCCTGCACGTCTGAGTCTTGTATGTGACGACGATCTTCCCGAAGGTGCGCCGTGATTCCGTCGGCGCCTGCGCCCTCGCACATCCGCGCGGCCAGAAGAGGATCGGGCTCGGCTCCGCGCCGCGCCTGACGCAGCGTCGCGACATGATCGATGTTGATGTATAGCCGCTGGCGGGTTGCTGGCATTTTTCCTGGCGGTTAGGTTCGCTTTTCCCGAAGCATGGAGCCGTGAGTGCGTAAATCTTTTTTGACTGCAGCGTTACTGTTCGCGGCCGTGGGCTGCGCGGCGACACCGTCCCCCGCCATCACGCCGTCGCCGGGTTCCGTGGCAGCGCCAGCGGCCGCGCGGCTCGCCGTCACCGCATTCCTCGACGCCGTCCGGGCCGAAGACATCCAGGCCATGGGCGCCATTTTCGGAACTTCGCGCGGCCCCCTGCGCGAAACGATGCCTTCGGCGGACGCGGGACAGCTCGAGAAGCGGCTGATCATTCTGCACTGTTACCTCCAGCACGACAGCTATCGAGTGCTCAGCGAAGTCCCGGGCGAGGGAGCGAGCCGGATCGTACGCGTTGAGCTCACGCGCGGCAGAAACCGCAGGCAGCCGGCGCTGTTCGCCGTGGAAGGGCCTCGCGGGCGCTGGTACGTCGAAAATGTCGAGCTCGCCGCCGTCCGGGATTTCTGCGGCATGTAGAGGCCGACTCGCCACGGCAGGCGTAGGTCAGCCCTCGGTGAGCTCGACCAGAACGCCGCCGGTCGATCGCGGGTGGAGAAACGCGATCTTTTTCCCCTCGGCGCCGATTCGCGGAAGCTGATCCACCAGCTCGACCCCCGTCACCCGGCACTTCTCCATCGTCGCTTCGAGATCGTCCACGGCGAAGCAGATGTGATGAATGCCGGGCCCGCGCTTTGCGATGAATCGTCCTATCGGTGAATCATCGCTCGCCGGCTCCAGCAGCTCGACGAGCGAGCCGTCGGCATCGAAGGCAACTATGCGCGCGCCATCTGAATCGTTGACGGGAGTGGCTTCCAATCCGAGTACGTCCCGATAGAAAGGGAGCTGCGCGTCGATCGCGCTCAGCGCGATCCCGACGTGGGCGATCCGTGTGGCTGATCCGGTTGGATGGGTCATTAGATTAAGGCGTTGTAGGCATGATCTTCGCTAATTGTGGGCAACATGCGCACTCCCGCGCCAACGAGGAATAGATAATGTCGCACGCGGTCACAGTCACCGACGCTGATTTTGAGAGTGTGGTAGAGCAGAACGCGGGGCTCACCGTGGTCGATTTCTGGGCGACCTGGTGCGGCCCGTGCCGCATCGTCGCCCCCGTGCTCGAGCAGCTCGCGGAGGAGTACGCCGGCAAGGCGCGGGTCGCCAAGCTCGACGTCGATACGAATGTGCGCACGGCGAGCAGGTTTCAGGTCCGGTCCATCCCCACGATCTTGTTCTTCAAGGGCGGAAAGGTCGTGGATCAGGTGATCGGAGCTGTGCCCAAGGCGCAGCTCGAGGTGAAGTTCAAGGAGCACGCCGCATAGCGGGCCGTCTTTATCTCGTCAGCACGCCGATCGGAAACCTGGGCGACATTTCTTTTCGCGCCGTCGAGGTTCTGAAGTCTGTTGACGTAATTCTGGCGGAGGACACGCGCCACTCGCGGCGCCTGCTCGATCGCTACGCCATCCCTACACCCACCAGCGCGTACCACGAGCACAACGAAGCGCAGGCCACGCCGAAGATTCTCGAGCGGCTGGCGGCCGGGCACGACGTGGCGCTCATCTCCGACGCCGGAACTCCGCTGCTGTCGGACCCTGGCGCCCGGCTCGTGACCGGCGCGATCGAATCCGGCTTTGACGTAGTCCCGGTCCCCGGCGCTTCGGCGCTTCTCGCCGCGCTCGCCGGCGCGGGACTCGGCGCGGACCGATTCACCTTCTTCGGCTTTCTCGCGCGTCGAGGTCGAGAGCGGACTGATGCGATCGCCGAGATCGTAGCGACGCCGCACACATGCGTGCTGTACGAAGCGCCCGGCCGCGTCTCGGCAACGCTGCACGATTTCGCAGGCGCCGGGGCGGGGGAGCGCGCGTGCGCAGTGGCCCGCGAGCTGACGAAAAAGTTCGAAGAGTTCAGGCGGGGGACGGTGGCCGGGCTCGCGGAGCATTTCGGGGACGAAGCGCCGCGCGGGGAGGTAGTGATCGTGCTCGGGCCAAAGGAGGAAGAACAGGTCGATGAGGCTGAGTTGGCAGGACGCGCCAACGAGATGCGCGCGCAAGGAAAAACGGCGAGGGAGATCGTGGCTCAGCTGTCGGCGATGGGGGCAACGCGGAACGTGGCGTACAGATTGGGCCATGAACGGGCTCCGCTCCATGAATACTCTTCTCGCTCGGAGCGTCCATCGGGCGCTAAATTAGCCCCCATGCCGAGTACTGTTCTTCCTGGAAAGATCGTCTGCGTGGGGCGGAACTATGCAGAGCACGCAAGGGAGCTCGGCAACGAGGTCCCGAAGGCCCCGCTGATCTTTCTCAAGCCACCGTCCGCCGTGATCGCCGCCGGCGAGCCGATCCGGCTGCCCTCCGCTTCGCAGCAGGTCGAGTTCGAGGGCGAGATCGGGATCGTCGTCGGCAAGCGGCTCACCCACGCCAGCGAGAGTGATGCGCGGAACGCTATCCGAGGCGTCGTCGCCGTCAACGACGTGACGGCCCGCGATCTTCAGAAGACCGACGGGCAGTGGACCAGGGCCAAGGGCTTCGATTCGTTCTGCCCGCTGGGCGACGAATCGAGCGAGGTCGGCGATCTCGGCAATCTCACCGTCGTCACCCGCGTCAACGGCCAGGAGCGGCAGCGGGGGTCGAGCGCGCAGATGGTGTTCTCCATTCCGGCGCTGCTCTCGTACATCTCGGGAATCATGACGCTGGAGCCAGGCGACCTCGTCGCCACCGGCACTCCCTCGGGAGTCGGGCCCCTCGCTCCGGGCGACGTGGTCGAAGTCGAGATCGTGGGAGTCAGCAAAGTCAGCAATCCTGTAACCGAGGGCCGATAATGCCTCCGTACACCAAGCGTGTCCTGAGTCTCCCCGAGTATCCTCTCGGCGGGATTCCGGCACGCAAGCGCGAGCTGATCGCGCAGGGCGTCGACGTGATCGACCTTGGTGCGGGCGACGCCGACCTGTCGCCACCCGCTGTCGTCATAAAACGGATTCAAGAAGCCGTGGAGCGGCCGGAGATGAGCCGGTACAGCTTCGCGCTTGGTCTCATGGAGTATCGTGAAGCAATCGCGCGCTTCATGCAACGGCGCTTCGACCAGAAGTTCGATCCGGTGACGGAGGTGGTGCCGCTGATCGGGTCGAAGGAAGGGCTCGCGCATCTCGCGCTGGCGTACCTCGAGCGCGGCGATGTATCGATCATGCCGGAGCCAGGATACCTCTCGTACCTCGGCGGGACGTTGCTCGCGGAGGGCGAGCCGTACAAGTACGCGCTGCGCCCGGACAACGACTTTCTGGTCGATCTCGACGAGATCCCGGCGGACGTATTGAAGCGCGCGAGGATTCTCTATCTCAACTATCCAGGCAACCCTACGGGTGCCGTTGCGCCTCCAAGTTATCTGAAGGATGTCGTGGACCGGTGCAGGGAACTCGACATCCTGCTGGTGTATGACAATGCGTACTCGGAGCTCGCGTTCGACGGGTATGTGCCGCCGAGCATTTTCGAGATCGAGGGCGCGCGCGACGTGGCGATCGAGTTTCACTCGATGTCGAAGACTTACAACATGACCGGGTGGCGCTGCGGCTGGGCGTGCGGCAACCCGGAGATCGTGTGGCCGCTGGCGAAGGTCAAATCGTTCGTTGACACAGGGGCATTTCTGGGCATTCAGGCAGCAGCCGCGTCGGCTCTCGACAGTTGGGAAGACTGGGCCCCGCGCAACGCCGCGGTGTTCCAGGAGCGGCGCGACGCAGCGGTGGCGAGCTTCGCCGAGGCCGGATTTCCGTGCGTCAGCCCCAAGGCGTCGATGTACCTCTGGCTGCCGCTGCCTTCGAGCATTCCGAGCGCCGATTTCTCGCACCGCCTCATGGAGGACGAAGGGGTTGTCGTTCTCCCGGGGTCGGCGTTCGGGCCGGGTGGCGAAGGATTCTTTCGCGTGTCGTTCATCACGTCGCCCGAGAGAATTCGGGAAGCGGCGATGCGCGCGGGCCGTGTCCTCGACGGCTTCGGAGCAGCCGTAGCGTGAAGCGCCGGCTTTCGCCCGCTGTTCTCGTCTCGCTCGCCGCTCACACGGTGGTGGGAGTCGTAATCGTTCAGTCGCTGCTGATTCCGACATCGCAGAGCAGAGTGTTCACGCGTGAGAAGCAGGCGGCTGTGCCCGCGGAGAGGATCGGATTTCTTTCGATCCCGCGCGGCGCCGGACCGGCGGTTGCCGGACGCAGGGGCGGGGACGGGACGCCGGTTTCCGCAGCGCCTGCTCCGGCGCTTGTCGCGCCCGTCGAGATCCCCGTTGGGATTCCGCCCGTTGTCCCGTCGACCGCGACTGCTCCTTCCGCCGGCACGGGCCCGCTCGTCGGCGGCGGCGGGCCGACCCGGGGAGTGCGACCGTCGTACACGGGCCCGCGCGTGTGGGCGCCCCCGGGACGAGTACTGACCGCGCCGCGGACCGTCGCGGAGACGATAGACGACGCGATCCGCGCGGACGTGGGACGAATCACGGATTCCCTGGTAGCGGCCGCGCCTCGCCGCGCCCCTGGCGACTGGACCGTCGAGCGGAAGGGGCAGAAGTGGGGAATTGACCAGCGCGCGATCAGGCTCGGCCCCGTCGCGATCCCGACCGCGCTCCTCGCGCTGCTTCCGATCAACGCGCAGGCGAATCCGATCACCCAGCAGCGCGAGCGCCAGCTCGGCCGCATGCACGCCGACATCGCGTTCCACGCGCAGCGCGCGACAAACGAGAATGAGTTCAAGGACGCGGTTCGAAATCTCCGGCTGAGAAAGGAGCGCGAGCGCGCGACCGAACAAAAAGAGCGGGAGCCAGTGGCCCCCGCTCAAGGTGGATCCGGCACGAACTGACCGTCAGGACGTAAGCGTAGCCCTCGGCATCGGCGGATTGTCGCAGAAAGGACGGAAGACGCCGCACACGATTCCCACCACCTGAAAATCAGCGCCCGCGTCGAGCACGATGTCCGTCTCGGAGATGTTCGCCGGCTGCAGAACGACGGTCCCGTTCTTCCGGCTGTAGGTCCTGACGGTGACCTCGCCGGCGATCCTCACGGCGACCATGTCACGCTCGGCAGCCGTCGCCGACGGATTGACCAGCAGGTAATCGCCGTCGTTGATACCGCGGCCGACCATGATGTCCCCCTGGGCGCGGATCATGAACGTGTCGTTGCTCGGCAGGAATCGGCGGTCCACCGTGATGAACCCTTCGCGATTCTCCGGCGCGAGCGAGGGTTCCCGCGAATTGATCTTCCCATAGAACGGCACGGGCTGCGTATTGATCGCCCCGGCGAAGCCCAGCAGGCGGACACCGCGCGAGCGCGCGGGATCGCGCTCGATGTATCCCTTTCTGGTGAGCGACTGGAGCAGGTCCGAGACGGTCTTCGTCGACTTGATCTTGAACTGCGCACCGATGTCGCGGATGCTCGGTTGATAGGTGTTCTCCGCCGTGAAATCCAGCAAATACTGGTACACGGAGGTTTCTAGACTGGTCAGCGGTTCGGACATTAACTCTCCATCCGGTTGCGCCAGCGGCGACGAGAACCCCTCATCGAGGCTGGCAAACTTCGGGTAATCTGTACCAGGGCCATGTCGCCGGTCAACTATCACGATCGGCGAGCCGCGCTACCGCCGCCTTGACGCGCGCCACCGACTTGTCCCGGCCGAGCGTGAGGAGCACGTCGAAAATGCCCGGGCTCACGGTCATTCCCGTCAGCGCAATCCGCATAGGCTGGAAGATCTTGCCGGCCGTTGTGCCGCGCTCCTCGGCGAGGGTCCGCAGCGCGATTTCGAGGCTTTCCGCGGTCCAGTCGGTTGTTGCGAGCAGCTTGTCGTGAACGGCCTGAAGCAGCGCTGACGCTTCGCCCGGATCCTTCCATCCTTTCGCGACCGCGTCAGGATCGTACACAATGGTGTCGGAGAGGTACGGAACGGCCTGGCGAACTATGTCGTCGGTGGTGCGGGCGCGGACACGGAGCAGCTCGAGGAGCGCCATGTACCGCTCGCCGCGGAGCTCATCCGCCGTCGCGAGCCCCGCTGCCACGATGGCCGGAGTGACGCGCGGCTCGAGCTGTTCGAGTGGCATCGAAGACAGGTACTGGCCGTTCATCCATTCGAGCTTTTGCGTGTCGAACACGGCGGCCTTTTTTTGCAGGCCGTCGGCGGAGAACAGCTCGATCATCTGCTCTCTGGGCATTATCTCGCGGTCGCCGCCGGGCGACCACCCGAGCAGCGCAAGAAAATTCGCCATCGCCTCGGGCACGATGCCGAGGTGCTGGTAGTCGCCGACCGCGGTCGCGCCGTGCCGCTTGCTCAGCTTCTTGCCGTCCATGCCGTGGATCATCGGCAGGTGTGCGAACCGCGGCACCTCCGCCGACAGCGCCCGGTACAGCATGATCTGCTTGGGCGTGTTGGAAATGTGATCGTCGCCGCGCATGACGAGCGTGATTCCCATGGCGATGTCGTCCGAGACGACCGCGAGGTTGTAGATCGGCGTCTGGTCGGACCGCAGCACCACGAAGTCGTCCACGTCTTTGTTGGGGAACGTGATCGTGTCGTGCACGAGGTCGTCCCACGAGGTGGTCCCGTCCGGGATCCTGAAGCGGACGACGTACTGGTCGTCGTTCTCGATGCGCGTGTGAATTTCGTCTGCGCTCAGCCGGTCGCACCGGCGGTCGTACTTGAAGCTTTCCTTGCGCGTGTCTGCTTCCTTGCGGCGCGCGTCGAGCTCGGCGGGAGAGCAGAAGCAGCGGTACGCCGCGCCGCTCTCGAGAATTCGCCGCACGTCCTGCTGATGCCGTGCGAGGTTCGCCCCCTGATGCACGACGTCTTCGTCCCAGTCGAGGCCAAGCCACTCGAGCCCCTCGAAGATCGCGCGCGTGCTTTCGTCGGTGCTGCGCGCCTTGTCTGTGTCCTCGATGCGGAGCAGCATCTGGCCCCCGTGCTTGCGAGCCCACAGCCAGTTGAACAGCGCGGTACGCGCGCCTCCGACATGGAGGTCGCCGGTGGGCGACGGGGCGAAACGGAGACGGGGTGCGGGCGGAGTGCTGATTACTCGTATCTCGCGGAAGAAAAAAAGGCCCGCGCTCGCGGACCTCCAAAGAACGGAGAGAGAGGGATTCGAACCCTCGATACAGGTTGACCCCGTATGCCGGTTTAGCAAACCGGTGCCTTCAGCCTCTCGGCCACCTCTCCCAATCCTTAAAGATAGCCCGCCCCCAGGCCCTTCTCAACGCGCCGGTGAAGATTTCGACGAGAGATGTGCAAGCGGGGCATCGTTCTGCGTCTAACGGCAGAGAATTCGCACGCGTGCTCACACTCTGATGCCCTGGAGCCGGAAAATGCGACAGTACATGGGATGCCTGCTCGCCGCCGCGGCCCTGGCATGCAGCGAGGTCGGCGGAGACCGGGCGACGGCCGGGGCTACCGACGCCGTAATGACCGAGCAGACGACGGCAGGAGCCCCGATGATGGCGACGGCGCCGACCATGAAGGACGGCCGGGGCGCAGTCGCGAATGCCGCCGCCCCGATGCGTCTGCCGTCGGGCGCGGTGTCCAGCGACACGGGCACGACGGGAGCGCCGGTCATGCTCATCCGTACCGGTCACGCGTCGGTGGAGGTCGAGAACACCGACGAAGCCGCGGTCAAAGTCAGGGCGCTCGCGGCAAGCCTTGGCGGGCACGTCGCGAATTCCCAGTTCGAGGGCGGCGAGCACAACGTCCGCTCGGCAACGCTCGAGCTCAAGATCCCGGCCGCGCGATACGATGAGGCGGTAACACGACTCGCGACGATCGGCGAAGTCGAATCCGTGAATTCCTCCAGCGAGGACGTCGGCGAGGAGTACGTGGACGTCACCGCCCGGGTCGCGAACGCGAAGCGCCTGGAACAGCGGTTGATTCAGCTTCTGGCGACGCGCACGGGGAAGCTCGAGGACGTGCTCGCGGTTGAGCGGGAACTGGCCCGGGTGCGGGAAGAGATCGAGCGCGCGGAGGGGCGGCTTCGCTATCTGCGCACGCGGGCTGCGATGAGCACGCTCACCGTGGTGGTGCACGAGGATGAGCCCATCCTGGGAAAAGCTGGGGACAATCCGATTGTCGCGGCTTTCAAGGCGGCGTGGAGGAATTTCGTGCGGTTTGTCGCCGGGTTGATCGCGGCGATGGGAGTAATAATCCCGTTGGCGGCGATCGGCGGGTTGGGCTATGTCGTGTGGCGGAAGTACTGG
>JBPCJJ010000127.1:0-14015 GCA_051005405.1 Gemmatimonadaceae bacterium
GCCGCATCGCGAAGAAACGTAAACACGTCCTGCCGGTGCAGCACGGCGGCGCTGCCGAGGCGATACCTCGCCCGAACCCTCCGACGCCCTTACAGTTTGTCCTGCCGAAAGAACGAGATCGAGGTCGTACCGTACTTTCGCACGTCCGAACAGCCGCGTAGCGCGACCCGTGAATCGTGCTCGATGCCCAGGAGTTTCGCAAATGGCTCCTCGAGCCAAAGCTCGGCCAGCTTCGTTGCATCGCCCCCCTCATAAGGCGGATCGGCGAAGGCCAGGTCAAATACAGCCGCATCGGGAAGAAACGTAAACACGTCCTGGCGGTGCAGCACGGCGGAGCTGCCGGCGCCGAGGGATTCTGCGTTGGCTTGAAGGACGGCGAAGGTCTTCGCGTCGCGCTCCACGATGTGTGCGACGCGCGCGCCGCGCGACAACGCTTCGAGCCCCAGCGCCCCTGTGCCGGCGAACAGATCCGCGACTTCCGCGCCGACGAGCGATTGCTGAACGATGCTCATCCACGCTTCCCGAACGCGGTCCAGCGTGGGACGAACGTCTTTTCCTGGCGGCGCGGCGATACGCCGGCCGCGCCACTGGCCAGCGATGATTCTCACGTCCTGGAGGGTGCGAAGTCGAGCAGGCGCGCCTGTAGCTTGCTCATCCCCTGGTACTCGTCGCGCTCGATCTTGTACACGACGTCGATCGTCCCGGCTGCGTTGATCTCTCCGGCGCGATCCGCGAAACCCCACCCTATGGCCTCCATCGCGCCGCTTCCGGTGTCGAGGTACAGCTTGAGACCGTCGTGCTTGAGGGTGCGCGCCGGCGAACGCAGCCGTACTCCGCGCGAAAGAAATACCGGCGACGGATTTCCGATGCCGAACGGCTCGAAATGGGAAATCAACGACTGGAGGGCGTCTGTGGCATCGGCCAGCGGCATCTCGAGGTCGACGCGAATCTGGCCGAGCAGATCATCGGGCTCGAGCGCCGCGCGGGCTACGTCGTTGAAGCGCTCGGTGAATTCGGCCAGGCGCGAGCGGTCGAGCGTAACCCCGGCGGCCGCTTTATGACCGCCGAACTTCTCAAGCAGGTCCGCGCACTCGATCAGGCCGGCGTGGAGATTGAACGCGGGGATCGACCGTCCCGATCCTTTGCACGTGGTCGCGGTCGAGGAGATCATGATAGTCGGGCGGCCGAACTCTTCCACGATTCGCGACGCGACAATACCGATCACGCCCGGATGCCATCCGTCGCGAGCCAGCACGATTCCGAACGTATCACTGAGGTCGCGGCGCACGACTTCCTCACGCGCTTCTTCGAGCGTAGCGCGATCGATCTCCTGCCGCTTGCGGTTGAGCTCCTCCAGATCGCGCGCGATCACGTTCGCCTCGTGCTCGCTCTCCGTCATCAGCAGCTCGACGCCGCGGATGGCGGCGCCCAGTCGCCCAACGGCGTTCAGCCGCGGCGCAAGGATGAATCCGACACGGCCGGCGGTGATCTGCTTTCCGCTCAGTCCCGCAGCGTTCACCAGCGAGCGGAGTCCGACGTTACGCGTCTCCTGCATCAGCTTGAGGCCGAGCCGGACGAACACGCGGTTCTCGCCTCTCAGTGGCGCTATGTCGGCGACGGTGGCGAGCGCGACGAGGTCCAGCATCTGCCACACCTGGTTCTCGCCCTTCCCCATCTCGCGAGCAAGCGCGAGCGCGAGCTTGAATACGACGCCCACGGCGGCGAGATCCTTGTCGGGATAGTTGCACCCTGATCGCCTCGGATTGAGCACCGCGAGACATTCAGGAAGCGCGCTCCCCGGCAGGTGATGGTCGGTGACGATCACGTCGATCCCGGCAGCGCAGAGATCCTTTACCGGCGCCACCGCGGTCGTCCCGCAGTCGCATGTGACCACGACGTTCGCACCCGCCGCGATCGCGGCTTTCACGCCGGCGCTGCTCAGGTCGTATCCGTCCGCCAGGCGCTTGGGGATGAAGGGCTGCGCCCGGCCCCCGAGGTGAAGGATCGTTCGGGTCAGCAGCGTCGTCGAGCATATGCCGTCGACGTCGTAGTCGCCGTGCACGAAAACGAGCTCCTGATCGCGAATCGCGCGAGCAAGACGCGCGACAGCCTTGTCGAGGTCAAGCATCGCGAGCGGGTCATGGAGCTGGTCCAGCTTCGGGCGGAGGAAGGTCCGTGCCGCTCCCGGGTCGCTGTAGCCGCGAGCGCACAGGAGCCGGCAAACGAGCGGCGGCAGGTTGAGGTCGGCTGCAAGCGCCGCGACTTCGTCCGCATCCGGCTCGGCCGCGATGAGCCAGCGAAGTTTTCTACGGGCGCGAACCGGGACGAGGGCGGAACTCATCGTCTAAAGATAGACGACCCTGAGCAGTGGAGAATCCGATTTCATCCCACCGGGACTATCCCGGATACAACAGCACGCCGCACCCTTCGCATACCTCGATCGTACCGTCCGCGGTCATCACGTTCCTCCGCTGCATCGGAACCGCGGTGTCGCAGTTTCCGCACGACTGGCCGCGCAACGGATACAGCGCATTGTCCCGACGGCTGCGGATGCGATCGTACTTGTTCAGCAGGGGCCGCTCGACCTTGACGGCCTTGGCCTCGCGTTCAGCCCGCGCCTCCTTCAGCTCGGCTTCAAGCGCGCTCTGCTCCGCGGCGATCTCCTCTCGGGCGCTCGCCTGTTCCTCCTCCGCGGCGGCCAGCGCCGCGCGAGTGCGCTCGGCGTCACCGCGCATGGTCTCGCTCCGGCGACTCATCGCCGCAAGCTCGCTCTCGTCCTCCGCCACGAGGCGTCGCGTGGTCTCGACCTGCGACATCGCCGCGGTTGCCTCCTTCATCTTCTTGATCGAGTCGAGCTGGGCGAGGTTCCGCTCCTGCTGCTTCTTGTGCAGGTCGACGCGGGCCTGGATGTCGCGATGTCGTTGCTGTTCGCCCTCTATCGCGGCATCCGCGCGCTGCACCGCATCGGCGGCATGCTGCCGAACGCGATCGAGCTCGCGCAGGCGCGGAGCCAGCGCCGCCATCTTCTGCTCGATTCCGGAGATGCGATTGTCGTCCGCCTGCAACGCAAGCAGTTCTTCGATATTCGGGTGCATTACTCTCTCTCAGGCGCGGTTTTTCGCCGGACGCGGAAGGCCTTGTACCGCGTCCGTCCCAAGCTGTTGAGCTCTTCATTCAGCTCCTGCTTGAGCTTCATCAAGTCGTCCTTCTGGTCCGCTCGCGCGAGCGGCAAGGTAGCGTCGATCTCCATCATCTTTTCGTCCAGCTCGCGAACACGAATCGCCCGCAGGCTGTCGTCCACGGTTCTCTGTGGATCGATCTGCGCTCCAAGCTCCGAGAGGAGCTCCTCGATCACAGCGACGTCCGCGGCGGCCAATCCCTCGGCCAACTGCTGCACCGTGGTCTGCTCGTCCGACTCCAGCAGCCGGGCGAAGATCCGGCGGTATCGACGGTCGCGGAAGCTGTCGGGTCCGACTTTCTCGGCGATCTCCGCAACGCGTGATCGCTGCTGCAGCATCGCGCGAACGAGCTCGCGCTCGGCGGAAGTGGCTGAATCGGCGGTCCCTGCATCCGCGAACGAGGGGCCTCGCTCGTCTCGATCGGAGCGCGGCGCAGCGCTCGATTGACCTATGTCGGCTTCTGGACGCTGGATGTGCGGCGACGGTTGCTGCCGGTCGCCGCGCCGCGCGGGAGCGTCGACCTCCCGCTGCAGGATCGCGCGATCGACGCCCGCCGCTTCGCTGGCGCGCGCGAGATACAGGTCACGCATGATCGGGTCGGACGCCGCACGGATGGTCGGCAGGAGGCGGTCGAGGGCTCGGCGCTTCTTGTGCAGCTCGCTGAACGCACCCACACGCTGCAGGATCTGGACCTTTCGCTCGAAGACATCTATCGCCGCCGATATCTCGCGCTCGAGTCCAGGGGCTCCTTCGCGCTTCACGAACGTGTCCGGATCGTCGCCCTCTGGCAGAGTCACCACCCGGACGCCGAACCCCTGGCGCAGCAGCTCGTCCCCGGAACGGAACGTCGCTGCAAGCCCGCCACGATCGTTGTCGTACAGCAGAATCCCGTTCCTGGTGTACTTGCGGATGAGCGTAACCTGCGCGTCGGTAAGCGCGGTTCCCATCGGGGCGACGCCGGTTCGCACGCCGGCTGCAATCAGTCTCACTACGTCAAAATAACCCTCGACAACAAGAACGCGGTCTTCCCGCCGGATCTCGTTCTTCGCCCAATTGAGCGCATAGAGCAGCTTCCCCTTCGAAAACACAGGCGAGTCCGGCGAGTTCAGATACTTGGGCTCCGAGTTGCCGAGCACTCGACCGCCAAAGCCGACGTGTCGCCCCATCGCGTCGAGAATCGGAAACATGAGTCGATCGCGGAAGCGGGGACGCGGCTCGGTTCCCTCTTCCCGCTGCACGAGCAGCCCCGTCTCGAGCATGCGCGCGTCGTCGAAGCCAAGCGTCGAGAGGTACGTCCTCATCAACCCGATCTCGGAAGGCGCGTAACCTATGCCGATTTCCTGCGACAGCTCGCGCGGGATCTCCCGGCTCTCGAGATATTCCCGGGCCGCTTTTCCCCGTGGGTCGTCCCAAAGCGTATTACGGAAATACTCAGCGGCCGCGGCGTTGATCTCCCAGAACGGCTCGCGGGCGTCGGGGCCTTCGCGGCGCGTATCCACCTCGCGCACTTCGACGCCCGCCTTCTGCCCGACGATGCGAACGGCCTCGGGCCACTCGACCCCGAGCCGCTTCTGCACGAACCGGAAGATGTCCCCACCCTCGTGGCACACGAAGCAGTAGAAGATCCCCTTTCGCGGCGACACCGAAAAATTGCGGTGCGTGCCCTGGTGGAATGGGCAAGGCCCGCGATAGTCCGCCCCTGCCTTCTTCAGCTTGACGTACTCCCCGATGATCTGGACGACGTCAGCCGCTTCGCGCACCTGCTCGACTACTTCGTCGGGGATCACGCGAGCTCCGCGATGGTGACGCCGGCACCGCCTTCGTTCCACGCGCCGAGCCGGAAGCCGGATACGCGCGGCTCCTTTTTCAGCATCTCGTTGACGCGCTCGCGCAGCGCCCCCGTGCCCTTGCCGTGGATGATCCGCAGGCTCTTGAGGTCCGCCAGCACGGCGCTGTCCACCGCTTGCATCACGACTTCCTCTACCTCGCTCGCGCGAAGGCCGCGCAGGTCGACTTCCGTCGAAGCGTGAACCTCGGGAATGTCGCCCCGAACGGCGACCTTCCCGGCGGGCACCAGCTGTATCGCCGCCCTGCGGATGCTTGCTCTCGGCACTGTCAGCTTGATGGAGCCCAGAGCGACGACCGCGTCGTCGTCGCGCCACTCGAGGAGCCTTGCCGCGCGGCCGCCGAACGTATCCAACTCCACCATGTCGCCGGGGTTCGCGTCCCCGGCGGCCTGCCCCCGTCCCTTGTCAGGCGACGCCTCGTCGTCATCCAGCTTTTCGAGGGCCAGCGCCTCATCGCCGGCCAACTGCTCGATGTTCCTGCGCGCGACCTTCGCGGCATCCTCCACCGCGGCTTCGGAGGCCGCCTTCAACGTTCGAATGGTTTCTTCGACGGCCACCCGCGCGTCCAGGAGATGCTTGCGCGCCGCACTCCTGCTCTCGCGCTCCACTTCTCGCTCGCGTTCGCGCACCCGTTGCTCCCGCGCGGATACGTTCGCGAGCCGCTCACGCGCCTCGGCGGCAATCTCTGAAGTCTCGCGGTCGCGCGCGGCGAGCCTGGCGTCGCGCTCCTGCAGCTCTGCGAGCAGTGCGTTCGTATCGCGCTCACCCTTGGGGAGCCGCTCCTCCGCGGCATCGAGAACGTTCGCCGGCAGATTCAGACGCCGCGCGATGCTGAGCCCGTACGACCTGCCGGGGATTCCTTTGACGAGCCGGTACGTCGGCGCAAGCAGCGCCGCGTCGAACTCGAGCGAGGCGTTCACCACGCCCGGCACCGCTGTCGCGAGATCCTTCAGCGCGCCGAGGTGCGTTGTCGCGAGCGTGAACGTGCGCCGGCGCGTGAGCTCCTCGAGTATCGCCCCGCCCAGCGCGGCGCCTTCCATCGGATCCGTCCCCGACCCAAGCTCATCGATCAGCACGAGCGATTGCGCCGTGGCGCCGCGGAGGATCTCGGCGAGGTTCTTCACGTGGGCGCTGAACGTCGAGAGGCTCGCCGCAATGGACTGCTCGTCGCCGATATCGGCGAACAGGTCGTCGAACACCGCCACGCGGCTGCCGGCGGCGACGGGCGCGGGGATGCCCGACTGCACCATCGCGGAGAACAGTCCGATCGCCTTGAGCAAGACGGTCTTGCCGCCAGTGTTGGGCCCGGACAGCAGCAGGGTGCGCTCGTCGCCGGCCATCGCGAGGTCAAAAGGCACCACTTCAATTCTCTGCGCGAGCAGCAGTGGATGGCGCCCCGCGACTATCGAGAATCCGGCGCCGTCCCCGGCGATCTCGGCGACCGCGCACCCGAACTCGGCGGCGAACCGCGCGCGAGCGTACAGCGAGTCCAGCTCGACAAGCGCGTCGACGGCGGCGGCGATCCAGTCGGCATGCGGTCTCACCAGCTCGGTGAGCTCGCGGAGTATCCGGTCGATCTCGCGCAGCTCCTCGCCCTGAAGCTCTCGAATCCTGTTTCCTGCTTCGATCGCGGCAGGCGGCTCGACGAACAGTGTCGCGCCCGTGGCAGAAGTATCGTGCACGAGACCGCCGATGCTGTTGCGCGCTTCGCGGCGAACCGGGATCACGTACCGGCCGTTTCGAATCGTGACCGACATGTCGGCCACCTGCTGGTGGGACGGAAGCGATCGCATCGCCTTCTCCAGCACTCCGAAGAGCCCTTCCTCCGCCGCGCGCAGCTCGCGCCTGACCCTGCGAAGCGCCTGCGAAGCATCGTCGCGGATCTCGCCGTCTTCAGAGATCGCCTTCTCGATCGAGCTTTCGACGGGTTGCGCGCTGACGAGGCGGGCGGTGAATCCGCGCAGGACCGCACGCGCGATAGCGGGCCGTTTTTCATCCAGCAGCGCGGCGCGCGTGCGGCGCGAGCTGCGAAGCAGTATCCCCATGTCAAGGAGCGTCGACGCGTCGAGTGACGTCCCGGCGACGCGCAGACGGCCCGCTGCCGCGCGTACGTCGGGGATCGGCTCGGGATCCCAGCGCACTTCGCCGGTCATGAGCGCGCGCATGGCCTGGACCCGCTCGTGCTCCGCGTTGATCCACGCGCGGTCGGCGGAAGGGGACGAGCTGCGCACACTGTCGGCGCCCAGGGTGGAAGTCGCCCGACCAGCGACGACTTCGAGCACAGCCGGAAACTCCACCACCGACAAACCGTGCAGGTTCATGAAGACGGGGCTGCGCGCTGTGTGCCGCGCGCTGCGCGCAAAAGGCGGATAATGAAAAAGACCCGGGCTGGCGATTTACTCGTCTGCCCGGGTCTCGACCCGTAGTTATCTGTAGCGCTCGCGTGAAACAGTGTCACCCCTGTTTTGCGAGCTCCTCGCGGGCAATTGCGTTGATGCGCGAGCCATCCGCGCGACCCTTGAAGCCTGGAGCAACCTTTCCCATCACTGCTCCAATCTGAGCGGCGCCGCCGGAAATCGCGGCGCGGACGGCCACTCGTATATCGTCATCCCCAACCTGCTCCGGAAGGTATTTCCCGAGAGCATCGACCTCGGCTTGTTCCTTCCGGGCGAGGTCTTCGCGCGCGCCCTTCGAATACATCTCGATGGATTCGCGCCGCTTCTTGATGCCCCGCTGCAGCACCTCGACGACCTCTTCGTCCGTCGGTTGGCGCTGCAGCTCGATTCGCCGGTTCTTGATCTCCGACAGAACAGTGCCGAGAAGCAGCACTCCCAGCTTGTCCTGAGCCTTTCTCGCGGCTACGAGGTCTCCCTCCAGGCGCGCTTGCAGCTGGGACATCTAGGCGTGGCGTGTCCGCCGATTCTTACGGATCGCGGTGTTCATTTTACGCTTCCGTTTCTCGCTTGGCTTTTCGTAGTGGCGATGCTTCCTGAGATCGGCGAGGATACCAGCCTTCTCGCACTTCTTTTTGAAGCGCTTGAGGGCCCGCTCGAAGTTCTCATCTTCGTGGATTATGACTTCCGACAAACTCTGACTCCCCCCTTCTTGGCGTTTTTCGCGCCGGCTTGGGATAAGCTGATAAACCTAGTCACACAACAGGGTTATGGCGAGTTTCGGGTTCCGGGAGTCCATGTGGTAGCCCGTCGGAACGGCGGAGGGGCTGCCGCGGCGGCTACGCGCGCAAACTGCGCGCGCTAAGACGCCGCCTTCGGCAGCCCCTCCGCGCGTTCCGACCTGCCTCCATGTGAAGGCCCGGCAAAGGCGGACTCCGCTCGCATCGCGGGACTACCTCCTCTCCCTCCCGGCAGCGCGCAAACGCCGAAGTGGCGCCGCGCAGTTCAGTCCCTTCCCCAACCGCCCCTCGCACGTACTGGAGTCTCACTTTCAAGCGCCACGGGCGCAACGTGCTCGGTGGCATTGCTAGGGCTCGCGTGGGGGGATCGTCTCGCCCGAGGCGGCGTCTTAGCGCGCGCAGTTTGCGCGCGTAGCCGCCGAGGCGAGATGGTCCCCCACGCGAGCCCTAGCCGGGAGGCCAGGTCAGCTTGCGCCCGCCGAGGACGTGCATGTGAAGATGGAAGACGCTTTGGCCGCCGTTGCCGTTCGTATTGATCACTGTGCGGTAGCCGCTGTCGGCCACCCCGGCCTCACGCGCCACCTCGGCGGCCATCATCGCCATCGCGCCCACGTCCGCGCCGTCAGCGATGTCATTGAGCGATGAAATATGTTTTTTCGGGATTACCAGTATGTGAACCGGCGCTTCCGGATGCGCGTCCTTGAATGCAAGACAGTCTTCGTTCTCGGCTACGATCTCCGCGGCGACTTCGCGTGTGACGATTCGACAAAAAAGACAATGCTCAGACATGACCGCTCGTGGAAAGTGATGTGGCCGCTCGGGCGATTGCTGCCGCGGATACGCCAGCGGTCTCAAATCGTAGCGTTGTTGACCCGAGAGTGACAGGGCTGAAGCCGGATTCGATGAACGCTGAGCGCTCCTGGTCCTCTACCCCTCCCTCCGGTCCGAGGGCGATGATGACGGGAGCGGCGAGCGTTACCGAGAGAATGGGCGAGCCCGCAACATCCAGCAAGATGCGCGTGCCGGGCGGCGCCGCGGCGATCGCCCGCTCTGGCGGCGCGTCAGGATGCACCTCGGGCAACCACGCTCCCCGCGACTGCAGCAGCGCCGAGATCATTCGCAGGCGCAGCTTGGCCATGAACATCGTGCCTTCGCCGCGCGGCGACACGCTCTTCGATCTCTTCCATAACACGGGGCGCCAGGACGCCACGCCGATCTCTGCCGCCTTCTCCCCGAGCCAGAGCATCCGGTCGCGGTCCCCGATCGGCGCCATTAGATGAATCGGCGGCAAAGGCTCCACTGTTTCGGCTTCGGTCACGTCGACGGTGACCGACTCGCGCGAGAGTCTTGCGATCGTCCCGCTCCCGACTCCACCGCGTCCGTCACGAAGGTCCACCACATCACCGAGCGACGCGCGCACCGCTCGCAGGTGGTTGGCTGCATCGTCGGCAAGCGACAGCACCTTCCCTGCCTCGAACGGCTCGGGAACGAACAGGGCTACACGCGCGGAAGGCGGCCGCATCATGCGACCACGGCTATCGCGCCCCACCACTCCCCTTCGCTCTCGTCCATCGTCACCCGCCAGCCCGCGCCACTCAGCCGCTCCAGCATCATGTCCCGCTCTTCCAGCATGATTCCGCTGAGGATCACTTCGCCGCCCGGCGCGAGCGAAGACGAGATCAACGGCACCATGTCCAATATCACCGACGAAAGGATATTGGCGATGACTACGCGGATCGGCGCGATGAGCGGCAGCAGTACCATCGCATCCCCCTCGAACAGGTGGACCGCTCCACCAACTCCGTTACGCTCCACATTCTCTTCCGCGTTCGACGTCGCATCGGGATCGATTTCGATCGCCGCGACGCTCCGCGCGCCCAGCTTGGCCGCGGCAATGGCGAGCACGGCGCTGCCGGACCCGAGGTCGGCAACCGTGTCCCCCGCGCGGATCACACGCTGCAGGAGTGAAAGACAGAGGCGGGTTGTCGCGTGCTCGCCGGTTCCAAACGCCATGGCAGGCTCGATCAGCACGAGGTGCTCTGCCGCATCGACGTCTACCCACGGCGGAGCCACGGTAATGCTGCCCACAGTGTGCGCTCCAACCGTACCGCGCCATTCGGAAAAATCAGGAGGAGTGACCGCCGTCACATCCACCTCGACGCCGGGATCGATCGCGGCGATCTTTTCACGCAAGAGAGCAACGGCGGCATCGTCCGGAAGGTTGGTCACGAGCGTGTCGCCGTCCTCATGGATGCCCATCGAGCCCGCCTCGAACAGCGCCGCGGCTACGGCCTGGTGATTGGCCCGCGGCTTGATTCGAACCGCGAGCACGCTCACGCGCCGAGCGATTCCTTGACCTTGTTCCAGAACCCCTTCTGCTGAGGTGCCGGCGCTTTCGCGCGAAGCTCGGCGAGGCGCTGGATCAGCTCCTCCTCCTCGGACGACAGCGCATCGGGAGTCCATAACTGGATCCGTACGTGCAGATCGCCAACACCGGTCGCGTTGACGCGCGGAAGGCCGCGCCCTCTCAGATTGAACTGGTGGCCGCTCTGTGATCCGGCGGGAATTCGCAGAGATACCGTGCCGCTCACGGCAGGGACGTCGATGTCGCCGCCCAGCACGAGCTGCGGATACGTGACGAGCACCTCGCAGAAAAGATCTTCCCCGTCGCGCTCGAATCGGGGGTCATCCTCGACCTCGAACACGACGAGAATGTCGCCGCGGGGGCCGCCGCGCGGGCCGACCGTGCCGATGCCGCGGAGCGTCATGTACTGGCCGGTATCGACTCCCGCGGGAACGCGGACGGTGACGGTTTCGTCCTCGCGAATGCGGCCTTCGCCACGGCACTTCTTGCACGGCGACTCGATCAGCTTCCCTTCGCCGGAGCACGAGTGACAGGGAGAGATGCTCATCACCTGTCCGAAAAAAGACCGTTGCGCGCGGCGCAGCTCGCCGGTGCCGGCGCACGTCGCGCAGGTGACCGCGTACGTCCCCGGCTCCGCGCCGCTGGAGGAGCAACGGTCGCATGGGTTGAGAAGTTTGATCAGCACCTGCTTCTCGATCCCCGTCGCGACCTCACTCAGCGTCATGCGGATGGTCATTCTCACGTCGGCCCCGGCGCGCGGGCCGGATTGCCCCCTCCCGCCCCCCTGTGCTCCAAACAGGTCGCCCAGCCCCGAGAAGCCGCCGAGATCGCGCATGAAGATGTTCAGCGCCTCGGAGAGATCCACGTGGTGGAATCCGCCGGCGCCGCGGCGCAGCCCGTCCTCGCCGAAGCGATCGTACGCGGAGCGCTTCGAAGGGTCGCGGAGAACGTCGTACGCCTCCGTGATCTCCTTGAACCTCTCCTCGGATTCGGCAGTCCCGTTGTTGCGGTCGGGATGGTACTGCATGGCAAGCTTGCGATAAGACTTCTTGATTTCGGCGTCGCTCGCCGTGCGCTCGACGCCGAGTACGGAGTAGTAGTCAGCCATTTTCGTCCAATAGATCGGTAACGAGTCTCGAGGTGTGACTCACCAGCGAGATCACCTTCTCATAAGACATCCGCGTCGGGCCGATGACGCCGATGACTCCGCTGAGCGCGCCCGCCGTGTATTCCGCGGTGACGACCGTGAAGCTCTCGAGCGAGGGGTCGTCGTGCTCGCTTCCAATTGTAATCGATATGCCCGGTACGCCGCTCCGCGTGCGCAACAGCTTGCCGAGCTGCTGGCGCGTTTCCGTAAGCGTGACGAGGCGGCGCATCCCGTCACCGGACGCGAACTCAGGCTGCTCGGCGAGCACCGACGCCTGCCCCAGCACGACGGAGTCTTCGTCTATCGGCAGCGCCGACTCCAGGAGCTGATCAGCTTCCTCGATGAATACGTTGAGCAGCTCGCTCGCTTCGGGACGCGTGGTCGCGTCGCGCAGCCGCGCGGCCAGCGTCTCCCTCACCTGCGCCATCGTCAGATCCGTGAGTCGCTCGTTGAGGACCCGCGAGACCTCAGCGAGCGCGACGTCGGCGATTTCGCCCCGGGTCTCGACGAAAATCGTTCGCATGGTGCCGCCGTCGAGCGTGAGGACCATCAGCAGCCGGTCGGAGCTGAGGCGCACCAGATCCAACCGGCGAAGGATGCTGCGGTCGAGCCGGGGGCCGAGGGCGACACCCAGCTCCTGCGTGATGACCCCGAGGCTCTGGGCCGCGCGCAGCAGGATCTGGTCGATGGCCGAGCCCCCACCCGATATCACCGCAGCCAGCTTGAGATGGTCCGGCGTCGCAACGGAGATCGGCGGCAACAACGAGTTCACATACGAGCGGTACGCGGCGTCGGTCGGGATGCGCCCCGCGGAAGTGTGCGGGTGATAGAGGAACCCCTTGTCCTCGAGGTCGCTCATCGTATTGCGAATCGTGGCCGGGGAAACCCCGAGTCCGAACTTTCGCGCGAGCGCGCGGGAGCCGGCCGGCTGGGCAGTCTCCACGTAGCATTGGATGACCGCCTCCAACACCTTCTTTTCTCTTTCGGACAGCTCTGGAAGCGGCATCGATTTCAAACGTAGGAACGGCTGCGAATGCACGTCAAGTTGGCGGCGAGCTCGTCGAGCAGCAGCCATCCGGCCGGGGTCAGCTTGAGTTGCGCGTTCATTTGCGCGTTCGCATCCGATCGGCTCGAAAGCTCGGCGAGGGCTTGACCCGGAACCGGCGGCGGCGAAAAAGCGGCCCAGCCGCGGTCGACCCAGGGCTGCAACCCGGCGAGTTCTTCGTCTTCTACGCGCACACCGTGATGAGTGCGTAACCCTAGATATACCTTCTCGTTAGCCAGGTTCTCCTCATCTAATACTTCAACTTCGGCAACCGGGCTTGAGCTGTCGGTCAGGAGTTGGTTCCACTCGGCGTATGGCGCGACGTTCCACCACCTGCGGGCGCCGTCGAACGAGTGCGCGGACGGGCCGATTCCGGCGTATGAAGCGCCGGACCAGTACGACGAATTATGCCGCGAATGCAGGCCCGGCTTGGAGAAGTTGGAGACCTCGTAGTGATCGTACCCGGCCGCACTCAGAGTCTCGTGAGCGAGCAGAAATTCGGCTTCATAAGACTCCTCTCCGGCCTCGCGTACTTCCCCACGGTCGCGCCAGCGGGAGAGCGGAGTTTTGGGCTCGATCGTCAGACCGTACAGTGAGACGTGGGCGGGCTCGATCGCGACGGCTGTGTCCAGGTCGAGCTTCCAGTTTCGATTGAGCGAGCTGGGTAGAGCAAAGATCAGGTCGAGTGAGATGTTGTCGAACCCCGCATCTCTGGCGGTCCTCACGGCGAGCGGGATCTGATCGGCGGAGTGGACGCGGTGCATCCACGACAGGACGGCGGGGTCGAATGACTGCGAGCCGAGCGAGATGCGGTTAGCGCCGGCACGCCGCCAGGCCAGTGCGTTGGCGGCCGTGACGTCTTCAGGATTGGCCTCGATGGTCACCTCGGCGTCCGGCGCGATGGTCGCTACTTCGCGGATAGCGTCGAGCAGGCGCGGGATCGACATGCCGAGCTGGGACGGGGTGCCGCCGCCCAGGTACACAGTGTCGAGTGACCAGTCCCCGGCCCCGTTCAGCTCCATCGAGTGCGCGACCATGTACAGCTCGGCTCGGAGGGCAACCAGGTACTCGTCGACTGGCGTAACGCGACGGACGGCGATCGAAAAATCGCAGTACGCGCAGCGTCGGGCGCAGAACGGAACGTGGACGTACAGGTGGCGTGGGGGCACGTACCAATATAGCCGTTACTCGTCCGGGCTCTGCGCCTTAACTGCGGGGCCGGGGGGGGGGGGGGGGGGACGGTGGCAGCACACCCACCAGCCCCCCCGCCCGCCACGCGAAAAGCATCGAAAACACCTA
>JBPCJJ010000128.1:0-6090 GCA_051005405.1 Gemmatimonadaceae bacterium
GGACGAGCTTGTCATCGCCGATCTCGACCTCGACATGATCGAAGAAGTTCGCCGCACGTGGCAGTTCTACCGCGACCGCCGGCCCGACACCTATGGCGACATGACCGAGCAGCTGCCTTGATTGGCGCGGCGCAGGTTGGGCGGCTGGTACTCCCACTCCGGCCGCTACGCGCGAAAATGGCGCGCGCGAAGACGCGGCCGGGGGGGAGCACCGGCCCCGAGAGCTGCCCGGACGCTGCTGCGCGATTCGAGCTAACCGCCGTTCATTCCGGGGGCGGTCGCGGAGCTGCCAGTGCGGCCGTTCCTCCGCGCGCGAACCGCCGGCTCGACGCCGGCGGCGGCATGATCCGCCCACCCGAACGGCGGAACAGCGGGGTTTGGGGGTCCGGTGGTCCACTCGGGATACATCTCGCACGGCTTCGGGTCCCTGTAGGTCGCGTCTTAGCGCGCGTAGTTTGCGCGCGTAGCGACCGGAGCGGGACTCGAAGTCGTGCGAGCGGTCACCCGCGATGAACCCACCGGCAACCTTGAACTGACGTGGCACTGCTGATTCGAGGCGGGCGGGTTATCACGGCCACGGAGGACTACGTGGCCGACGTCTATTGTGAACGGGAAACGATCACGCGCATAGAGCCGTCGATCGAGCCGAAGTCTCTGCCGCCGAAGGATCTCGAGGTAATTGACGCGGCGGGGAAGTACGTGTTTCCGGGATTCATCGATCCGCATGTGCACATTCACCTGCCCTTCATGGGGACGAACGCGGCTGACGACTACGACTCGGCGAGCAAGGCGGCGCTCGCCGGCGGCACGACGACTGTCATCGAGATGATCTGCCCGGGCCCTACGGACGAGCCGTGGGACGCGTTCGAGACGTGGAAGTCGAAAGCCGATGGCATTTCCGCGATGGACTACACGTTTCACATGTCCGTGGTGAGGTTTGACGAATCGGCGCGCCAGCAGCTCCGCAAGATCGTCGCTGCCGGTGTCGCGTCTTTCAAGGTGTTCCTGGCCTACAAGGGCGCGCTCGATCTGTCCGACGAAGATCTTTTTGGCGCGATGAAGCTTGCACGCGACCTTGGGGTGATCGTTACGGCGCACTGCGAGAACGCAGGAGCGATCGACGCGATGCAGAGGTCCCTGCTCGCCGATGGGAAAACCGGACCCGAATGGCACGGTGTGTCGCGCCCGCCCGTGATCGAAGCCAGCGGAGTCCATCATATCTGCGCCTTCGCCCAGTTGCTTGGCACCCATGTTTATGCTGTGCACACGTCGTGCGACGATGCGGTGCGCGAGGCGCTGGCAGCGAGGGACCGTGGCGTCAATGTCTGGATCGAGGCGGTCGCCCCGCACCTCGTGCTCGACGAGAGCTATGCGGCGCTGCCCGACTTCGAGGGCGCGAAGTACGTGATGTCTCCGCCGCTGAGAGAGAAGCGCAACCAGCAGGCGTTGTGGAGCGGGCTCGAATCGCGCGCGATCAGCACGATCGGCACCGACCACGCGCCTTTTCGCTTCGAGGACCAGAAGCAGATGGGACGCGACGCGTTCACGAGGATCCCCAACGGAATCTCGAGCATTCAGGAGCGCGTCGATCTGGTTCACACGCACGGCGTCGCAGCCGGACGGCTCGGTCTCAACGCGATGGTCGATGCGTGCAGTACACAGGCGGCGCGGATATTCGGCATGTTCCCCAGGAAGGGAGCGGTGCAAGTCGGCAGCGACGCCGATCTCGTCGTGTACGATCCGGCCTACCGTGGCAAGTTTTCACTCGAGGGAAGTCACTCGCGGGTCGATTACAACGCCTACGAGGGGTGGGATCGCATCGGAAGGGCAGCCGTCGTAACCGTCAGGGGAAGAGTGCAGGCGCGCGACGGGCAGTTCGTCGGAACGCTCGGGCGCGGACAATTCGTCGAGAGGGAGGCAACGCACTGATGCAGCCGTCCAGCGGAAAAGCCGTCAACGCGGCCGAGGTGCGCGCGAAGCACAAGGAGTTTCTCTTTCCCTGTGTCGCGAACTATTACGAGGAATCGATCGTTCTCACGCGTGGCGATGGGTGCTGCGTCGTTGATGCCGAAGGCCGGGAGTACCTCGATTTCTTCGGTGGAATCCTCACCGTAGGCCTCGGGCACTGTCATCCCGAAGTCACCGCGGCTGTCGAAGAGCAAATGTCCCAGCTCGGTCATACGTCCACGCTCTATCCCACGCAGCCGATCGTCGAGGTTGCCGAGCGCCTGGCGAAGATCACGCCGGGCAAGCTGCAGAAAAGCTTCTTCACCACCAGCGGGACCGAGGCGGATGAAACGGCGATTCTGCTCGCGAAGATCTTCACCGGCAGGGACGAGATCATTGCGCTCCGCCACGGATACAGCGGCCGGAGCCTCAACGCGCTGTCGCTCACGGGCCATTCGCCGTGGCGGCTCATCTCGACGCAAGTCGCCGGGATCAAGCACGCGATGTCGCCGTACTGCTACCGGTGCCCGCTCGGACTTGCTCCCGACTCGTGCGGCGTCCGGTGCGCGAAGGACATCGAGGAGCTGATTCAGACGACGACCAGCGGCCACCCGGCGGCGTTCATCGCCGAGCCCATCCAGGGCGTCGGAGGCTTCATCACGCCGCCGCCGGAGTATTTCGAAGTCGCCGTCGGAATCGTTCGGAAGTACGGCGGCGTCTTCATTTGCGACGAGGTGCAGACCGGATTCGGGCGGACCGGCGACCATTGGTGCGGCATCGAGCACTGGGGGGTCGAGCCGGACATCATGACGTTCGCCAAGGGAATCGCCAATGGCGCGCCCGTGGGCGCGACTATCGCGACTGCCGAAGTCGCTGACGCTTTTACCGGCCTCACGATCTCGACGTTCGGAGGAAACCCCGTCACGATGGCGCAGACGCGCGCGACGCTCGACGTCATGGAGCGCGAGAACGTGCCGAAGCGCGCCGCCGAGCGTGGCCGGCAGCTCCGCGGGCACCTGGAGGCGTTCAAGGAAGAATTTGCCTTCATCGGCGACGTTCGCGGGATGGGGCTCATGCAAGCCATCGAGCTCGTGGAAGACCGCGCGACGAAGGAGCCCGCCAAGGGGAAGACGAACCAGTTGATGGAAGCCGCCAAGCGGCACGGATTGCTGCTCGGCAAGGGTGGCCTTTACAGCAACGTGATCCGGATCGCGCCGTCGATGCTCGTGACGGAAGCGGAGATCAACGACGGCGCGGCGCGGATGCGTCGCGCGCTGGCAGAGGTAAAATGACGACCGAGCAATACCGTGGCATTCCCAGTCTCACGTACGAGATCGGAACGGGTGGCGCGTACGATCCGGGCCTGTACAACGCCGACCTCGCGCCGGTTCCGAACAATGAGCGCACGTGGACGTGGGTTCACTTCGCGGCGCTGTGGGTGGGGATGGCTGTCTGCATCCCGACGTACACGCTCGCGTCGAGCCTTGTCGCGGGCGGCTGGACCTGGCAGGCCGCAGTCGGCTCGATCGTGCTGGGCAACCTGATCGTGCTGCTGCCGATCGCGCTGGTCGCCGAGGCCGGGACAAGGTACGGAATCCCGTTCCCGGTGTTCGCTCGCGCGTCGTTCGGAGTGCTCGGCGCCAACATCCCCGCGTTGCTTCGCGCGATCGTCGCGTGCGGCTGGTTCGGAATCCAGACATGGATCGGAGGGTTCGCGATCTTCAAGCTGCTGGAAGCGCTGTGGCCCGGAATCGCCACGCTCCCGGCGGTGCTGCCATCCTGGTTCGGGCTCGGGACAGGGGAATTGATCTGCTTCGCCATCTTCTGGCTGATCCAGATAGTGATCGTGCTGCGCGGAATGGAGTCGATCAAGTTTCTGGAAACGTGGGGATCGCCTTTCCTCCTCTTCATCGGCGTTGCGTTGCTCGCCTGGGCGTACGTCAAATCTGGGGGATGGGGGCCGATGCTCGCTAACCCGGCGCCAACCGCGGAGCGATCGGGCCCCGCGCTCGGAATACTCGGCGCGGGACTGACGTCGGCCGTGGCGTTTTGGGGAACGATGGCGCTGTCGATCCCCGATTTCTCGCGGTACGCGCGGTCACAGCGCGACCAAATCATCGGTCAGGCCGTCGGGCTTCCTGCGACCATGGCACTGTTCGCGTTCATCGGCGCGGCAGTCACCAACGCCACCGTCGTCATTTTCGCGACGCGCGTATCCGATCCGATCGAGCTGCTGGCCCGCATCGGGGGACCGGGGATGGTGATACTCTCGATGGCGGGGCTTACCGTTGCGACGCTGACTACGAACATCGCCGCCAACGTCGTGTCTCCCGCCAACGCCTTCAGCAATGTGTCGCCGAGCCGGATTTCGTTCAGGCAGGGCGCGATGATCACCGCCGCGATCGGCGTGCTGATGTTTCCGTGGAAGCTGTACAACGACGCGTCCGCATACATCTTTACCTGGCTCATTGGTTACGGCGCGCTGCTCGGACCGGTCGCGGGCATCATGATCGCGGACTACTTCCTCATCCGGCACCGGGTGCTGCGGCCCGATGCGCTGTTTCTCCGCGGCAAGCAGTACGAGTACACGGGCGGCGTGAATCCCGTCGCGGTAGCCGCGCTGATCCTTGGAATCCTGCCGAACCTTCCGGGCTTCCTCAGCGCGCTCGGTGTGATCGACGCGCCGGCGTGGGCGACGTCGGTATACCAGTGGGCGTGGTTCGTCGGCTTTGTGATCTCAGCCGCCGCGCACCTGATCGGGATGCGGATGTTTTATCCGGAGCATCGGGTGATCGGTCCGCCGGCACTGGCGGACACGCTGGTGTTCTCAAGCCGGACAGGGCAGGCGATAAGCACGAAAACGGGAGAGGAGAAGGTCCCGTGAACAGCCGTCAGCTCTTAGACATCAGGGAACCGTACTGCGCGCTGCGTGCTGCGCGCTGCGCGCTGGGGACAAACGCATGCGGCTGACGGCGGAGGAGTTGGAGGAAAACTTCGCGGATATTGCGCCGCCGTTGACAGCTGACGCCGCGCTGGTGGAGTCGTCGAAGTGCCTCTTCTGCTACGACGCACCGTGCACGATAGCGTGCCCGACGCACATCGACGTGCCGGCGTTCATCAAGAAGATCATGACCGGGAATCTCACGGGGTCGGCGAGAGTGATACTCGACGCGAATCCCATGGGGCACTCGTGCGCGCGCGCATGTCCTGTGGAGGTGATGTGTGAAGGTGCGTGTGTGCTCAATGATCGCGACGAAGAGCCGATCAAAATCGCGCTGCTGCAGAGATATTCGACCGACCATGTGCTCGCGAACGACATCACCTTGTTTTCCGCCGGCGTGGCCAACGGCCGCAAAATCGCCATCGTCGGCGCGGGGCCGGCCGGGTTATCCTGCGCGCAGGATTTGAGGCGGTGGGGATACGGCGTGACGATGTTCGAGTCGCACCCTGATCCCGGCGGGCTCAACACCTACGCAATCGCGGAGTACAAGATGCGCCCGCCCACGGCGCTCGCGGAGGCGAAGAAGATCCTGGAGCTGGGCGTTGAGCTGCACACCAACGTGACCATCGGAGAGGACATCCCGTTCTCCGACCTCGAGCGCGACTTCGACGCGATTTTCGTCGCCGTGGGCGTGGGGGCAACGCGCGCGCTCGGCGTGCCGGGCGAAGAGCTTGCCGGCGTTCAGGACGCGCTTTCGTTTATCGAACACCTCAAGACGCACCCGTATTCCGAGACCAGCGTCGGCAGCGACGTGATCGTAGTGGGGGCTGGCAACACTGCGATCGACGCTGCGACGCAGGCCAAGCGGCTGGGCGCCCAGCGCGTGACGATCGTGTACCGCCGCGGCGAGGACGACATGCCGGCCTATCCGTACGAGTATGAGCTGGCCAAGCGCGACGGCTGCGAGTTCCGATTTCTCACCGTGCCGAAGCGGGTCGTTGGTAACGGTTCGGTTACCGGACTCGAATGCGTGGTCGCGGAGCTTGGCGCGCCGGACGCGCGCGGCCGCAGGTCGCCGGTGGAGATCGCCGGGAGCGAGCACGTGATCCCCTGCGACATGCTGCTCAAGGCTACGGGCCAGCTTCCGCGCGAGGAGTTCGCGCGCGCTGCTGGACTGACGGTCGAAGGCGGCAAGGTTACGA
>JBPCJJ010000129.1:0-16089 GCA_051005405.1 Gemmatimonadaceae bacterium
TCACGGCGGGAAGCTGATCCTCGTGCCCACAGAGAAAGGCGCGACGTTCGACATCATCCTGGGATAATCGGCGCGGATTCCGCCGAGCCTCCGTCGAACGCTCCCCACGGCGCCGTCTTATCTTTGAACCATGACTTCCCTCGCCACCGCTGACGTTCACTCCGGGCTCAACCCCGCCCAACGAGAAGCGGTCGCGCACTTTGAAGGCCCCATCCTCGTCCTCGCCGGGGCCGGCTCGGGCAAGACGCGGGTCCTGACCGCTCGCGTCGCCAACCTGATCGAGCACCACGGAGTCGATCCCTCCCGCATCCTCACCGTCACCTTCACCAACAAGGCCGCCGGCGAGATGCGCGAACGAATCGGCCGGCTCCTCGGCGAAGCACCGCGCGGCATGTGGTCCGGGACCTTCCACTCGATCGGCGCGCGGATGCTCCGCCGGCACGCCGGCCTTGTCGGGCGCACTCCCAACTACACGATCTACGACGAAACCGACACGCTAGGCGTCATCAAGCGCCTCATGGAGCGCCAGCGGATATCAGCCCGCGACATCGCCCCGAAGGCAATCTCCGGCCGGATCTCCGACGCCAAGAATTCGCTGCGCATGCCGGAAGAGCTCGCGTCGTCGTCGATGGATCCCATCACCCGCGCCGCCGCCGCCGTGTTCGCCGAGCTGGAGCCGGAGATGCGCGCCGGCAACGCCGTGAGCTTCGACGACCTGCTCGTGCTTCCGGTTCGCATCTTTCGCGACCATCCGGAGATTCGCGACAGGTACTCCGACCAGTTCCGCTTCGTGCTCGTGGACGAGTACCAGGACACGAATCGCGCGCAGTACCAGTTCATCCGGTCCATGGCGTACGCGCACTCGAACGTGATGGTCGTGGGGGATGACGACCAGTCGATCTACGGCTGGCGCGGCGCGGACATCCGCAACATTCTGGACTTCGAGCGTCATTTTCCGGCTGCGCGCATCGTGCGCCTGGAGGAGAACTACCGTTCGACGCCGAACATTCTCGCTGTCGCAAACGCCGCCATAAGCTCCAACGTCGGCCGCAAGGGAAAGACACTTCGCGCCACGCTTCCGAGCGGAGAGCAGGTCACGGAAGTCGCCACGCTCGACGAGCGCGACGAAGCGGAATGGATCGTGGACGAGATCAAGGCGCGGCAGAGCCGCGAAGGAATCGCGCTCAGCGATGCCGCGGTCCTGTATCGCACGAACTCGCAGAGCCGCGCGCTCGAGGACTCGTTCCGCAGGCACGCGATGCCGTACCGCCTGGTGGGGAGCGTCCGGTTTTACGACCGGCGCGAGGTCCGTGACCTGGTGAGCTATCTCAAGCTCATCGCGAACCCGTGGGACGACGAGGCGTTTCGCCGCGCCGTCTCGGTCCCGAAGCGCGGGCTCGGCGAGACCAGCATCGACTCTCTTGCCGAGATCGCCCGCGTTGCGACGGTGCCGATGCTGGAAGCGGCTGGTCGCGCGGACCTCGTGGACGCGCTTCGCCCTGCCGCGAGGAAGGCGCTTGCGGATTTCGTCGCGCTGATTGCCCGGATGCGCGCGTTGGCGGTCGATTCGAGCGTGGATGAGCTGCTCCGCGACCTTGTCGATACGATCCAGTACGGAGCGTATCTCCAGGCCGAGGGGCCTGAGTCGGCGCGGGACAGGAGCGACAACGTCAACGCGCTCATCAACGGCGCCGCGGAGCTCGTGATCGAGGAGGGCGGCGAGGTGGGGCTCACGCCGCTCGACCATTTTCTGCAGCGCGCGATGCTGATCGCCGGGGTGGACGTGCTGGACTCGTCCGCCGACGCGGTCACGCTCATGACGCTGCACAACGCCAAGGGACTCGAGTTCCCGATGGTCATCGTCGCCGGCCTCGAGGACGGGCTTTTTCCTCTGGGGCAATCGATCGACGAGCCCGCGATGCTCGAGGAAGAACGGCGCCTGTTCTACGTGGGCGTGACGCGCGCGGAGAAGAAGCTGTATCTCACGCACGCGGAAACGCGGCGGCGGAACGGCGAGACGATGCCGTCGATGCGCTCGCGCTTTCTCAAGGAGATTCCGTCCTCCATGCTGGAGGAGCGAAAGACGATCAAGCTCCGCTCGCTGGGGCGGCGATCGATGTTCGTCGAGTCGCCATCGCGCGCGACGTGGGGCGAGCGAGCGGTGCGCCGGAACCACGGAGCCCCCGAGTGGCGGAAGCCCGCGCGCGACCCGGACATCGACGTGTCGCAGGACGAGGCACAGTACGTCAGGGGCGAGCGGATCAAGCACAAGCTTTTCGGCGGCGGGACGATCGCCGAGCTCACGGGCGCCGGGCGCGACGTGAAAGCGGTGATCGATTTCGACGACGAGAACGTCGGTCGCAAGACCATCAAGCTCGCCTACACCACGCTCGAGCGAGGACTGGGTTGATGGCAGTGACACGGGAAGACGTGCTGAAGGTCGCGAAGCTCGCCAACATCGCTGTGGGCGAGGAGAAGCTCGACTCGCTCGCCAGCGAGCTGAACTCGATCCTTGGGCACATGGAAGAGCTTTCCAGGGTGGACACGGAGCGCGTGCCTCCCGCCGAAGGCCTGAGCTCGGGCGGCGCGCGGTTAAGGGGTGATCACGGGCCGGCCGATCCGCTTGCACTCGCTCCGGTCACTTTCGCGCCAGAGATGCGCGACGGGTTCCTGATCGTCCCGCGGCTCGCGACCCACGACGGGTCGCAGGAGCGCTCGCCATGAGGCTGCACCAGCAGCGCGCCTCGGATGCGGCGCACAAGCTGCTTGCGCAGCCGCTCAGCGAATGCGTCGCGTGCGTGCGGGAAGGCGGCGCCGTGCCAGTCGATCTGGTAGGCGCGGCGTTCGACCGCGCCGACGATGTGGGCGCGGGCAGGGAATCGCTCAACATCTTCACATCGACCGATCGTGACCGGGCAACCGAGCATGCGAAATCGCTCGCGGCGAGCATGGGGCTCGCCGAGGCGCCGGGCAATCTCGCGGGAGTCCCGGTCGCGGTGAAAGACAACATCGCGACGCTCCATACGCCCACGACGTGTGGCTCGCGCATTCTGGAAGGGTACGTCAGCCCGTACGAGGCGACGGTAGTGCGCAGGCTGCACGCCAACGGCGCGGTCATCATCGGCAAGACGAACATGGACGAGTTCGCGATGGGATCGTCCACGGAGAACAGCGCGTACGGCCCGACCCGAAACCCGGTGGACATCCGCCGCGTCCCCGGCGGTTCATCGGGCGGCTCCGCCGCAGCAGTCGCCGCAGGAATAGTCAGGCTGGCTCTCGGCTCCGAGACCGGCGGGTCCGTGCGCCAGCCGGCGTCGTTCTGCGGGGTAGTGGGGGTGAAGCCGACATACGGGCGCGTGAGCCGGTACGGTCTCGTCGCGTTCGGCTCTTCGCTCGACCAGGTCGGCGTGCTCGGCCGCACCGTGGAGGACGCCGCTATCGGCCTCGAGGTTATCGCGGGATGTGATCCGCTCGACTCCACCACCGCCGACGTCCCGGTGCCGCGCTACGAGCTGGAGAAAAAGGCGGGGCTCAAGGGGCTCGTGATCGGGAAGCCACGCGAATATTTCCCCGAAGGGCTCGACCCGCGGGTAGCGCACGAATGCGAGCGGGCGCTCGATGCGTTTCGCGAGCTGGGCGCCGTGGTACGCGATGTCTCGCTGCCACATACCAGCTATACGATCCCCGTGTACTACATCGTCGCGCCCGCCGAGGCGTCGTCCAACCTCGCGCGATTCGACGGTGTGCGGTACGGGCTGCGCGTGATGTCCGAGCGCGGTCTCGGCGGGATGTACGAGGAGACGCGCGCGCGGGGGTTCGGCCCCGAAGTCACCAGGCGCGTGCTCCTGGGCACCTACGTGCTCTCGGCGGGCTACTACGACGCCTACTATAAGAAGGCGCAGTCGGTGCGAAATCTGATCGCGCAGGATTTCCGCGACGTGTTCGCGAGCGGGGTTGACGTTCTGTTCACGCCCACCACTCCGTCGCCGGCGTTCGAATTGGGCGCCGTCAAGGATCCGTACGAGATGTACCTCAGCGACATCTTCACTGCGGGCGCGAACCTCGCCGGCGTTCCGGCCATCTCGATTCCGGTTGGCGCCGCCGCCGGGCTTCCGATCGGCGGCCAGATCATCGCGCCGCATTTCGGAGAGTCGGTGATGTTCCGGTCGGCGTTCGCGCTCGAGCGCGCGCTCGCCGGACAATATCTGCCGGGGGAGCGCGAATGACCGCCGCAGCCAGGCAGGACTATGAGATGGTGGTCGGGCTGGAAGTGCACGTTCAACTGAAGACGCGCACCAAGGCGTTCTGCTCCTGCTCCGCGGACTTTGGCGCGCCGCCCAACACCAACGTTTGTCCCGTGTGTCTCGCGCTCCCGGGCGCGCTCCCCGTGCTCAATCACCACGCGGTCGAGCTGGCGCTGCGAGCGGCGATCGCGCTCGATTGCAACGTGAACGAGACGTCGGTGTTCGCCCGCAAGAATTATTTCTACCCCGACCTGCCCAAGGGCTACCAGATATCGCAGTTCGACAAGCCGCTCGCCGAGAAGGGCTGGCTGGCGATCGGCGAGCTGGACGACGAGACCCCGGTGCGCGTCGGGATCACGCGCGTGCACATGGAAGAGGACGCGGGCAAGTCGGTGCACGACAGGTACAACGGTGCGACCGCGATCGATCTCAACCGTGCCGGCGTCCCGCTGATCGAGATCGTGAGCGAACCGGACATGCGGTCGTCGGCCGAGGCCGGCGCGTACCTGCGGCTGCTGAAGCAGATACTGAGCTACGCCGGCGTCAGCGACGTCAGCATGGAGGAGGGAAGCCTGCGCGTGGACGCGAACGTCAGCGCGCGCGTGCGCGGGGCAACCAGGCTCGGCACCAAGAGCGAAGTCAAGAACATGAATTCGTTCTCCGCAGTGGAGCGCGCTGTGGACGCCGAGTTCGCGCGGCAGGTCGCGGTTCTCGAGAGCGGCGGGACCATCGTGCAGCAGACCATGCTCTGGGACGGCGCGAAGGGCGAGACCCGCGCGAGCCGCAGCAAGGAGGAGAGCCACGACTACCGGTATTTCCCGGAGCCCGACTTGCCACCGCTGGTGCTGGATAAGGAGTGGATCGCGCGCGTAGGGCGCGAGATCCCCGAGCTCCCCGTTGCGAGCCGCAAGCGTCTCATGACCGAGTACAAGATCTCGGACGCCGACGCGGAGCTACTGACCGCGAGCGCTGGAATGCGCGAGTACTTCGAGGCTGTCGCGCGCGCGTCGCTGGATCCCAAGGGTGCGCTGAACTGGGTGATGGGCGAGGTGTCGGCAGCGGTCAACGCCGCGGGCGTCCGCATCGACGAGTTCGCCGTGCGGCCCGCTGATCTCGGCGAGCTTCTGCGGATGGTGCGCGACGACGTCGTCAGCCACACTGCGGCCAAGCGCATCTTCGCGCGGATGGTCGAGACAGGGAAGCCGCCGGTGCAGATCGCCGCGGAGGAAGGGCTGCAGAAAGTCGGCGACGACTCCGCGTTGACAGGATGGATCGACGAGGTGCTCCGCGAGAATCCCTCGGAGGCGACGCGCTACGTGAACGGTGAGACCAAGCTCCAGGGCGTACTGGTCGGTCTGGTGATGAAGAAATCCAAGGGGACGGCCGATCCCAAAAAGGTGAATCAGCTGCTGCCGGAGCGCGCCCGCGCCGGAGCCGGATCGTGATCGCGGCCCGGTTTTTCTCGGCCGCCGTTGCCGGTGCTTTCCTGTTCAGCGCTGAGTCCCGCGCGCAGGCGTCGCCCCACGAAGCCGCAACCGCCGGATACTTCGAGAACATCCGCACGGACACGCCGCAGCTCATCGCGTTTCTGCGAGCGATGCCCAAGGGCGCGGATCTTCACAGCCATCTGAGCGGGGCGGTGTACGCCGAGAGCTTTCTGCGCTGGGCGGCGGAAGACGGCGCGTGCGTCAGCCGGGCGGAGCTGCGGATTTTCGCGGGCCCGTGCGCCGCCGGCGCCGACACGCTGCCGGCGACTTCTGCGCTCGGCGACGGCGCGCTCTATTCGGCGCTCATCGACGCCATGTCGATGCGCAACTGGAGCGACGCGCGCATCAACGGGCACGATCAGTTTTTCTCGACGTTCGGCAGGACGTACTCGACGCGCCGCCGCATCGGCGACATGCTCGCCGAAGCCGCGAGCCGCGCAGCGGCGGGTAACGTCTCTTACCTGGAGCTGATGTACACGCCGGACGGCGGCGCAGCACGGTCGCTGGGCCAGTCTGCCGGGTGGCTCGGCGATTTCGGCCGGATGCGGGATACGCTTCTCTCGCTGGGTATCGATCGGGTTGTCGCGCTGGCCCGCGCGCGCATCGACAGCGTGGAGGCGCGGCGAGACTCGGTGCTCGCTTGCGGCACTCCCGCGGCAGACGCCGGGTGCGCGGTGGTGGTGCGCTGGCTGTACCAGGTTTCGCGCGCCACCCCGCCGCAGCAGATCTTCGCGCAGATACTGACCGGTTTCATGTTGTCGAGCGGCGACCCGCGCGTAGTCGGCCTCAACCTCGTGCAGCCTGAGGACGCGCTGATCGCGATGCGCGATTACTCGCTGCACATGCGCATGATCGGCGCTTTGCGCGCACACTATCCAAGCGTGCGGATCACGCTGCACGCGGGTGAGCTCGCCAGCGGGCTGGTTCCGCCCGAAGGGCTCCGCTTCCACATTCGCGAGGCGGTCGAAGTTGCGGGCGCTTCGCGCATCGGCCACGGCGTCTCGGTGATGCACGAAGACCGCCCGCACGAGCTGCTGGCGGAGATGGCGCGGCGCAATGTGCTCGTCGAGATCAATCTGTCGAGCAACGACGTGATCCTCGGCGTCAGAGGACGAGATCATCCGCTTCGGGCGTACATGGCGGCTGGTGTTCCGGTCGCCCTTTCGACGGACGACGAGGGGGTGGCGAGGTCCGAGATGACCATGGAATACGTACGCGCAGCACAGCAGCAGCTTCTTGGGTACCGCGCGCTGAAGGCCATGGCTCGCGCTTCGCTCGCGCACTCGTTTGCCGACGAGGCCACGCGGACGCGCCTCCTTCGCGACCTCGATGCGGCTTTTTGGACCTTTGAGGCCTCCACGGCGCAGCGGACCAGCGATCGATAGGAGGCCAGCCCTCCACGCATCACAATTCTTCGGCGGGCGGGACGGTTGTACGGCTGTTTGTTCGCGAGAAACTGTTGCGTATTGGCCGAAAAACCCGTCCTGGGCGTATAAGCCGCAGGGGCTGGCGTAGATCGGCTCCGTAAGCCAAGCTGGGAGTTTGTATGAAACGGAATCACACAATGGACGGTTGGCAATGAAGCTTTTTGGTGCGCGCTCTCCGCGACGCCCGTCTGGACTTTCAGTGATCGATAGTCGTCTCACCATTCGAGGCGAGATCGACACTGACGGCACCATCCGCGTAGATGGTAAAGTCGAAGGCGGCGTGCATCGCGCGGGCATGCTCATCATCGGTGTCGGCGGCGGAGTCGTCGGCGACATCGAGGCGGTGGACGTCATCGTTGCTGGCACCATTCATGGCAACGTGCACGCGACCGGCAGGGTGGAGATCGAGCCCGGAGCAGCCGTACACGGAGAGATTCGCGCCAACAACATGCTCTTGCGGGAAGGCGCAATGCTTCACGGCCAGGTTTCCATCGGCGCCGCGCCTGTATCTACCGCGACGCCGGGAGCTGCGAGACGTCTGGAGCTGGCGCAGACGCCGGCGCACCCGAGCAGGGCCCGCGTGTGAGCAGGGCGCCCCGTCGCGAGCGCAAGCGCTCGTGGACGCTGATACTCGTGCCGCCGCGCCCGGGCGCGCCCACACGGCAGTTGAGCATACGCGCCCGGACTGTCGGCGTGCTCGGTAGCATCATTTTCGTCGTGGTCGCGAGCGCGGCTACCTGGACGCGCGAGACAACGACGATGGCGGCGTCGAGCGCCGACAAGCTCGCCGAGTCGCAGCGCATGGTCGTAGGGCTGCTCGACAGCGTGGACGTTTTGGGCGCCCTGGTAGCGCGCGAGCGCGCCGCGCGCCTTCCGCCCCGCAACATGGTGATGCCCGTCTCCGGGCGGATCTCCAGCCGGTTCGCGACGTCCCGGATGCATCCCATACTGGACATCTTCCGCGCCCACCGGGGCGTTGACGTCGCGGCTCCGCACGGCACGCGCATCGTCGCTCCAGCGTCGGGCCGTGTGCGGTATGTGGGGTGGCGCGTGGGGTACGGGCTTACCGTCGAGCTCGAGCATTCTGGCGGCGTGGTATCCCGCCTGGCGCATTGTGGCAGGGCGCTGGTGAAAGTCGGTGACCGTGTGGCCATCGGCACTACGGTGGCTACCGTCGGCGCAACCGGCATCGCGACGGGGCCGCATGTTCACTTTGAGATCCTGACCCGGGAACGGTCGGTGGACCCGATTCAGTTCCTGGCGTCCAGTCGGAGCCTCGTCGCGCCTGAGCAACCGGCCGCCAAGAACGAGTAGTAACGGACCGAATCCCCCGGGGAACGCCGGCCGGGGTTGACACCAGTTCGCCGCAGCCGTACTTCTGGCTCCCCCTGCTTTCAGGGGAGTTGATCAAATGGGCGGCATTCACACCGCAAGGAGAATTTCGATGTTCCAGGACAAGAAAACCCCGCATAAGGCGACGCTTGCTATTTCGGCCGAGAACGGCAAGCCGGTTTCAATCACGCTTCTCACGGTCGTTGGAGAGCACTGCCGCATGGAGGGCAAGTTCGACATCACCGATTCCATTCAGGTCGAGTGCGAGGTTGGCGGCGAGATGAACGTCGGCGGCAAGCTGGTCATCGGCCAGAAGGGCGTCGTCAACGCCAACGTGCAGACGGTTGACGCGATCATCATGGGCCACTACGAGGGAAACATGATCGCGACCGGCAACGTCGAGATCGCGGAGACGGGACGCGTAAGCGGCAACATCACGACCGACTCGCTGGTGATCTCGAAGGGCGGATTCTTCAACGGCAACATCACCAAGATGAACGAGACCGCCGAGCGGGTGATCGCCATCGACGAGAAGCGCAATACGGGACAGCAGCAGCAGTTCGCCGCGCGCTGACCGGGGAGGGCGCTGAATGCCCTGGAGAAAGCGGGACAGTCTGCCGGTGAAGGACGGCGAGCACACGACCTACATCGAGGAAGGGTCGGAGATCGACGGCAAGTTCACGTTCACCGGCACGGTCGTGCTGAACGGCCGGCTGCGCGGCGAGATCGTGTCGAACGACAACCTGATCATCGGTGAGAAGGGAGTCGTCAACGCCAACATCCGCGCGGGCGTCGTGCAGATCTCGGGCGAGGTCGTCGGCGACGTCGTCGCGTCGGAGCGCGTGGAGCTGCGGGAGAAGTGCCGCGTCTACGGCGACGTCAGCGCGCCCGTTGTGATCATCGCCGAGGGCGCGCTGTTCGAGGGGCAGTGCCGGATGACGAAGGGCAGGCCGGCAGACGCGACGCAGCCGGCGGCGCGGGACCTGTCAGTGGTGCCGCTCAAGCAGAGGTCGGAGCTGCCAAGGTAAGACAGCGCTGCGTGCCGCGTGCCGCGTGCTGGGTGCTGCGGTTACCCGGTGCGACCCGCGCCCAGTCGCGTGATACGTTGTTTGGCCGCCTGCACCCGCGGCTGCAGCTCCGGATCCGCGCTGCGCCACAGCTCGATGAACTTCGAGTAGTGCGCCGATGCGCGAGCCCGATCGCCTCTCGCTTCGAACAGACGGCCAAGACGCTCATGTGCCGGCGCCAGATCGAAGCTGTCCGAATCGTTCTTGCCGATTCGTCGCATCTCGACATACCTGGTCAGTAACGCGATCGTGGAGTCTGTGTTGCCGGACTCCTCGTAGGCGTCCGCGAGCGGGAGAAGCGCGCACCAGTCGCAACCGCCCTCGCGGTCTGCGTCCCGCAATTCCCTAATGGCCTCAGGGAACCGTTTCTCGGCAAGCGCGATCATACCGAGCATCGAGTGGCGGTTGACCCGGTCACTGAGACGCTGGAACTGGCGTCGCGAGGCCTCCCATTCGGTGAAGTAGGTGCGCGCTCTCGCGGGCAGACCACCGTGCGAGTACGTGTACACGAGCCAATCGAGCGGTCGATTGTTTATCGGCAGCGACGCCAGCGGCGTTCGCCGAAGCGCCTCATCGGCCCGCTGAATCATCCGGGCGCGATTGCCGCGAATGGCGGACTCTACCTGGGCTTCCGATAATGCCCCCGTGAGCCGGGCCGCTTCGCCGTTGAGGGCGCGGTCCAACTCCGTCAGCTCGCGCCCGAGGTGTTCGGCCTCGACGAGGCGACCCTGCATCCGGGCAGCGAGCATCGTGGGGTATAGCAGCATCGCACGCGTTTCGGGCTGGGACCCGTGCGACCTCAAGGCGGCGCCTGCAACCCGCGCCGCGGAATCATACTTGCCGGCCGCAACGAGCAGCTCAGCGCTGGTGGAATGCGCGTTCGCATTGCTTGGGAATTTCTCCCGGTACTCTTCAGCGGCATCACGCGCCTCCTCGAACCGGCCGAGCCGGACCGAGGTCTCGATGAGATTGTTGTAGAATACCGCCGCGAGCGGACCGGTTGCGATAGCACGCTTGTACAGCGCGTGAGCCTTCTCGTTCTGCCGCTGAAAACGGTAATTGTTGGCCAGGTTGTTCATCGCCGCGGTGTTGGTGGGCTGCAACTCGAGCAACTGCTCATAGGCTGCGACCGACTTCGCGAGATCCTGATGAGGGCCGCTCTGATAGTAGCTGCCGAGCAGCAGATAACGTTCAGCGTCACTCAGCCGGTCCCGGTGCTCAAAAGCTTTTTGAAGCAGCGCGTCACCTGCTACGATGTTCCCGCGATTCCGGTGCTCGATGGCGAGCTTGCGGTACGCCATCGCAAAGCCCGTGTCGAGGGAAATGGCTTCCCTGAGGAGTGCCTCTCCGCGCGCCCAATCGCCCTCGACAGACGCGGCGTTCGCGCCCTGCACGTACTTCTTGAGGGCCTCGAGGGACGGCGTGGTCACCTGCTCGAGGGGGGGCGCGCCGCGAACCGATTTGAGCGACTCGCCGATCTTTCCGCGTAGCTGTTTCGCCAGGTCGTCGATGGTCCCGAGTATCTCGGACTCGCCTTCCGCGGTCTCGCGGAACGACGCCAGTGTCTCGCCCGACTGCGGCGACAGGAGGCGAAGCGAGATAACGTACTTTCCTCCAAGGCTGAGGACGTTTCCGTCGACTACTGCCTTGATTCCCTCGCGCGTCGCGATTTCTCGCGCGAGCGCAAAATCAACGCGCGTTCCTGGAGGACGCTGCATGCGGCGAAGCACGTCGCGCATCGCTGTCTGCTGCAAAACTGTCACGGCCTCCGACTGTCCCAGCGCGGTACGAAACGCCTCGGTGATGACCGGCCCCAAGGTCGTGTCCGAGGAGGGAGGAGTAAAATCCGCGACGAGGATCCGCTCGTTCCTGTCCAGTGCGCCGGCAGCCATGAGCGACCCCACGGGGCCGATCCCCAGGCTGCGGAGCAGCATGTATCCGCCGATCAGGAAAATGAATCCGCCCAATGCATAAGCGCCGCCGAGCGCCGTCCGCCGCCAGCTGACGTGCGGGCTGGCCTTCATGGCGATCGTAGCCATGGTGCCCTGTGCGACCGCGGTCGTTCCCCCAGACGTGATCACCGGCGTGCTCGTCAGCATGCGCCTCGTGGCATGGTGGACGTAGGCGGTGAACAGTATGACCGGGAGCCCGAGCAACATGACGGCGATCGCGCCAGCGAACACCCATTCAGGGAGACCAATAACGATGATCGCAGCCTTCGCGATCAGAGGTACGACGACGAACGCGGCGGCATAGAGCAACAGTGCCTTGCGCAGCATGCCGCGCCCGCCGAGCATGATCGCCGGCATCGCGGAGTAGCCTCCGCCGGAGGTTACCGTGTCGAGAACCTGCACGATGGCCGACGCATTCTGCGGTCGGGCGTCCGCTTCCTTGGCCAGACACCGCATGATGAGCTCGGCCAGCGCCTGCGGTGTGTCCGGCCGGAGGTTGGTGATCGGCTCCGGCGACTCACCCATGTGTGCGGCCAGCAGCTTTTGCGGGCTCTTCGCAATGAAAGGGGGCCGGCCGGTGAGCAGCTCGTACCCGAGGCAGCCGAACGAGTAGATGTCGGCCCGGTGGTCGGCCGACGGGTCCGCGGCCGCCTGCTCGGGCGCCATGTACGCGGGCGTGCCGATGGACGTCCCCATTTGCGTCAGCGTCGCGACCCCAGCGTCGGTGCGTGCGGCACTGATCGCCTTGGCGATCCCGAAGTCCGCGACCGTCGCGGAGCCGCCGGAGAGCAGCACGTTGTCGGGCTTGATGTCGCGGTGCACGACGTTGCGCTCGTGTGCGTACGACAGCGCGCGCGCGACGTCACGGAGAACGCCGATGGCCTCCGTGATCGAGAACGGGCCCATGCGGGCCAGCCGTCCACGCACGGACTCGCCTTCGACGAACGGCATCGTGTAGTAGGGAATTCCATCCGCCTGACCGGCCGCTAAAACCTGCACGATGTGCGGATGCTGGAGCCGCGCGGCGAGCTGAATCTCCCGCTGGAACCGCTCGACGTTGACGCCCGCGCTGATCTCCTCTGGCAGCACCTTCACGACCACCTTTCGCCCCAGCGCGTTCTCCTCGGCGACAAAAACGCGGCTCATCCCCCCGCCGCCCAACTCGCGTTCGAGGGTGTAGGTAGAGCCCAGGCTCTGCTGTAGTCGGGAACGAAGGTCGGTCATTATCGGGGTGAGCGGGGGAGCGGACGCCCAAAGATAGGGCCGGGGTGCGCCATCGCCATAGCGGTCGTAATTCGATGTGGGTCTCAGCCCGCCCGCCGCTGTCGTGCGCTTTAACCCCGTCTGGCTTGTTGCTATTCGAGCGGAATTTTTCCCTTATTCCGCTCCCGCCACTGATCCAACGTCTGCACGTCCGGGTTGAGCGCACGGGTCTTCGTGATGTCGCGCGTCCTCGTCACCGAGTCCGCGAACTCCGCGAAATACTGGAACATGTTCCCGAGATGGTCAGCGCCGGGAAAGCCGCCTTCGAGAACTTCGCGGCCATCTCGGTACCGGTGAGATGCTCGCCCGCGATTCCGATTCGCTGGCCTCCGGTCGCCTCCGGCCCCTACCGGATTCCGTAAGGATCGAGCTCGTACGGATGGGCTACACGCTCGAATTCTCTCGGCTCACGTCAGGGCCGATCAACGCCATCCTGTTCGACCGGAAGCACAGGACGATGTGGGGCGGTTCGAGCAACCATGGCGAGGATTACGGGATCGCCTGGTAGCGCGCCGGGAGAAGAACGTTTACGTGTACAAGCTGACGGGCCGCGCATCCCTGACGGAGCGCTGGCGTGAATCTCCATTGCGGGAACGCGGCCGCCACACGAGCGACGTCTCCTTCGTCCGTCGATCGCAGCACCTTAAACGAGCCCAGCTCCGGGCTACCACGTTTGTCCACTACGAATTGAACCATGACACCACCCGTTCCGCTGCCCGTGCCTGGCAACGCATCCATGGTCGTCGTTGAGTCGTGGACGAACTCGGCCTTCCTGTCGACCTGGAACTCGAAATAGGTCTGGTTGTTCGCTCTGCACAGGGAATCACTCGAGACACTTGACGAATCACGTGCCGTAGAGGATTCGGGATTACGCCTGAACTCTACGTTCGTGAATTCGCACTCAGCGCCGACACACTTGAAGGCGGAGCCGGAAACGAATAACGCGGGATCCATCGTTCCGGACACGGAGTCTCGCTTGCTGGACGGAGCATCCCAACCAGTGGGAAGGTGCGTCCAATCAGGGGGAGGCTGCGTCCAACCGGGGGAAGGCTGCGTCCAACGAGGGGAAGGCTGCGCCCAATCCCGCCCGTCAAGCATAGGGCTATCGCCGGACGCCGGGTTGCTGACGACCACGCTGGGCTGAAGGCAGGCGATTGGAACCGCAACGGCGATCATTCCCAGAGTTGCCGTAATAAGCGACCGCCGCGAAATACCAGCGCGACGGCGAACTCGATCCAGAAGCGAAACCATGCGAGCCTCCAGATCCGAAGGACGAGCCATGCCCAGTGCTGCGGCTGCCGTCATTCGGCCGGGTCGGTAAGTCTTTGCGACCTCGAACAGCTCCAGCGCGTACGCACGCGGCGTCATGCCTGCCAGAATCACCTGATCATCGCATGCGCGCTCCCGCTCCACCCGGAGCCTACGCGCCGCGTACCACACCGCCGGGTGAAACCAGTACAGCGCGCAAGCGATCGAAGTCAGACCTTGTACCAGGCAGTCGAAGCGCACAACGTGCGCAAGCTCGTGCAGCAGCACCGCCCGCCGTCGCTCCGTTGGCCAGCTTTGCGCGCCCGCAGGCAGAAAGATCACCGGGCGGTATGTGCCCCAGGTCATCGGGATATCGACCTCTCCGGTGTAGAGCAGCTGCACCGGGCGCTGCGTTCCCACCAACTGGGGTAAGTCGCTGAGCAGCGCGACCCATTCGCGATCGTGTACCAGGTTGCTCCGGCTCGCAAGCTTGGCGAGCTGCCAGTACCCCAGCACGATTCTGAGCAACAGTGCGAACGCGCCAAGCACATACAGCGCCAGAAGGACATCGGTCGTGCCGAAGCTTACGGACGAGTCGATAGTGCCCGCTATCGGGATCAAGTCACCGTTGGGTGGGGGACCTTCAACGACGCCCGCGACCGGCGCGGCCACCGAGACAGGCTGGAAAACGGTCGCGACAACGACACCCCAGCCGGGAAGGCCGAAATCCAGCAACGGTAGCATCAGCAGTGAGGCGATCACCATCGACCAAACCAGATGCACCGAAGCCGCCGATCTCCGTCTGCGCCGCATTACCTGCGTGACGACCGCTGCAGTCGCGACAACGACCGCAGCTTTGATCACGATACCAGCGAATGCGAGTGCCACAGGGTTGAGAAGCAGGGAGGCGTTCACCTGTAATCCTCCGATGTGAGAGCTTCCTTGAGGAGCTTCGTTATCCGCTTGTGCTCCTCCGGCGACAACGGCTTGTCCGACACATCTAACAGAGCGGCTACGGCCGTTTCGCGCGAGTCGTTGAAGAACGTCTTCAGCAGGTGCTTGAGCGCCGAGCGCCGCGCGACCTCCGGCTTGGTCGTGGGCATGTAGATGTAGCGGGGCCCTTCCTGTGCGTGCGTCAGGTACCCCTTTTTCTCCAACAGCCGAAGCATGCCGCGCACCGCGGAATAACTCGGAGGGTCGGGTAGCTCCTTGAGCACGTCCTGCGCGGATGGATTCCCCAGCCGGTAAACCGCGTCCATGATCTGACGCTCGCGGCGTCCGAGGTGGCGCACGTGCAGTGTGGGCATGGTCCGCTCCTAGGTGCTAATGGACTGACACTATGTCAATACACTAGCACAAGCCCGGGGTCCGTGTCAAGAGTGGACCGTGGACCGGCCCGAAAAGACTCCGGGGGGTGTCCTATTCCAGCGGAATCTTCTCCTTGTTGCGCGCCCGCCACTGATCGAACGTCTGCAGCTCCTGGTTGAGCGCGCGCGCCTTCGACATCTTCGTCGCGATCTCCGCGCCGGTCAAGTGCTCGCCCGCGATCCCGATGCGCTCGCCCGCGGTGGCCGCGGGGCCTTTCCTGAAAATCGCGTATGCTGCCTTTCCGGCGAGCTTCGCGTCGGCCATTGGAAGCGACAGAATCAGCTTTCCGTCGGCGCCTTTCTTGGGGTTCATGCCGAATTAGATGAAATTTTCCCAGTAATAAGACGTGATCAGATAGGTCACCGGAACGCCGGTCGCATCGAACAGCGTATCCGCCTCCCCCTTCACGTCGAAGTGCGGGACTTTGTACTTGCCCATCAGTGTGGGCATGCGGTTGCCGCTCAGGGGAACGAACTTTCGCGCGTCCTCGAGCGTCGACCGGAGCACGTGCCGCAGCTTCGCGGACGTCGCAGCCTCCGCCATGCTCCGCTTCTTCATTGGTGAAATCTCCCGTGAGGCATGAATCCGTCTAGAAGCCGCTCCCCCCGCCGCCGCCGCTTCCCCCGCCGCTCGAGCCGCCGCCGCCGGACCCGGAGGAGCTCGGGCTGGATGACATCGTGCTGCTCGCCGACGACGACAGC
>JBPCJJ010000130.1:0-5461 GCA_051005405.1 Gemmatimonadaceae bacterium
CGGATGTGGTTCCCCGGCGCGGTCCTCGCCGCCACGGCCGGCTCGGTGATCGGCGCGCTCGTCCTCTACTACCTGGGCTACTACTTCGGCGAGCACCGGGTCCGGGCGCTGGTGCGCCGGTTCGGCAAGTGGGCGATGGTCAGCGAGGCCGACATCGACAAGGCCGACGACTGGTTCGACCAGCACGACCGCGAGGCGGTGCTGTTCGGTCGCCTCTTTCCGGTGGTGCGCAGCCTGATCTCGATCCCGGCGGGTATCCGCCATATGCGATTGCAAAAATTTCTGCTCTACACCACCATCGGCAGCGCGATCTGGAACACCGTGCTGATCGGCATTGGCTGGATTCTGGGCGACAACTGGGACGAGGTCGAGCAGTACGTCGGCTATCTCCAATACGTCGTCATTCTCGCCGTGCTGGCTGGAGCCGTCTGGTTCATATATATGAAGATGAAGCAACGAAGGGCGACGTGATGCATCCGCCATGCTGGAGCTCCGACTAATTGTGGCTCATCTCATCTTTACCTACATCTGTGCGAACTCGGAGAAACGTCGTCGTCGCGCTGGTGTGGAGGCGGCAGGAACGGTCGCATTCTCACGCAAACGCCGACAGGTAGGCCCGCCGCTCCGTGGCGGGCACGTTGCGTCAAAGCTCGGGCACAGAGACCCGAGCCTACCTGATTTGTGGGGTCCCCAATCGGCGCAGAGCCACATCTCCTCGTGGCCGAGTAGGTGCATATTGCCCCTACCCATTCGTGATGAAGTCTCGCCGCACCCATCGCATCCCTGCCCTTCCCATCCCGAATGGCTTCAGCAGGCGAGAAATCCTCCAATTCCGGGTTCATCCCGAGAAACCACGCCCGGATCGTTTCTGGAGAATCGAGATCCAGGAGCATCTGGACAATCGCGTACGTCGGGCGCAGCCACTTCTCCACTTCGGGATCTCGAATCTCCATGACCTCTCCACTCACCCAGCGGCTGACCGTCTTGGCGTCTTTCACCCCAACGATAAACGCCGTCACTCGGCGCGACTACACTTCCTGCAACGCGCCGGCGATGGTCTTCAACGAGGCGGTGACCGCCTGCCTGTGCGCCTGATCCTGCTGTACCATCCTGCCCTCTCATTCTGAACCGGTATCGGCGAGCGTCCCTGAAGTGCCAGGAACAATGTTGATGAGCGCGTTGTATCCAGCATGCCCGTCCAATGTCCCTTGTATGTCCAGCATGTCTCCATCGCGAAGGCATGATGCACGAACATAAGAACGGATCGCGGATCCGGTTGCTACGATTGCTACACTGGTGTCAAAAGCAATGATGTCAACTGGGTCTCCCGGATACTACGGATCGCCCGTCGTGCCGCCACATTTGCGCGAAGTAGTGTGGATCGATGCCTCTGCTGGAGCGAGCGGACCAACTCGAAGAGCTGGACACCCTTCTGCGCGATGCGGCGGCGGGATCGGGATGCCTGGTGCTTGCGGGCGGCGAGGCCGGCGCTGGCAAGACGGTGCTGGTCCAGCGCTTCGCCGAGCAGGCGCAAGGCTCCGCGCGAGTGATGATCGGCGCGTGCGATTCACTCTCCGCGCCGCGCCCGCTCGGACCGCTGTTCGACGTATCCGCCGATCTTGGACGGTCTGTCAGGCGGCTGCTCAGGGATTCCGAACGGCGGTGGGACCTGTTCGCCGCGGTCCTCGACGCCTTGTCGGCGGGCGGTCCTGCCCTGTTCGTCATCGAGGACGCGCACTGGGCCGACGAAGCGACGCTCGACCTGATCCGATTCCTCGGGCGGCGTATCGAGTCTGCCCGGGCGCTGGTTGTCGTGACGTATCGGGATGACGAAGTGTCACTCCGCCACCCCCTTCAGATCGTCCTCGGTGATCTTGCGACCCTGAAGCCGGTTCGGCGCATGAAGATCGATCTCCTGTCGGAACGCGCCGTGCAGACGTTGACCGAGGGCACCGGCATCGATGCGGGCGAGCTCTTCCGCAAGACCGACGGCAACCCCTTTTACGTGACCGAGGTTATTGGCTCCGGTGCGGCAACCGTGCCACTCACCGTGCGGGATGCCGTTCTCACCCGCGCGGCTCGGTTGTCGTCCGAGGGCCGCGCTGTTCTCGATGCCACGGCCGTGATTGGTGTTCAGACCGCACCGTGGCTCCTTGTCACTGTTGTTGGCGACACCGCCGACGCGGTCGACGAGTGCCTGGCGGTTGGGTTGTTGCAGGCGCGACGTGAATCGGTCCAGTTCCGGCACCAGCTGGCCCAGGAGGCGGTCCTCGATGGCATATCTCCGGTCAGGCGGGTGGAGCTGCACCAATCCGTGCTCGCGGCGTTGCGGTCGCGGCTGCCGTCCGCGGTTGACTTCACGAGCCTTGCCCATCATGCCGATGCGGCTGGCGATCGGGACGCGGTGCTGGAATTCGCGCCCATCGCCGCCCGTCGCGCGGAGGAGCTCGGCGCTCACCGCGAAGCGGCAGCCCTGTACGCGCGGGCGTTGCGCTACGCCGACGGCCTGCCCGACGCCATGCGGGAGCCCTTGCTCTCCGGCTGGCTGCAAGAGAGCGCTGTCACGGGAAATACCGCGGACAGCCTGGAGGCCTGCGAGAAACTGCTGGACATCGCTCGGACGGCGCACGATGTAACGAAGGAAGCTCGGTGGCTTGTTTGGCTCGGACGAATGCTCATCGCTGATGGACTGAACGTCGATGCTGAGGAAGCCAATCGTTCCGCGCTGAACCTCCTTCATGACATCCCGCCGGAGCATGTCCATGCCTTTGCGTTCCGCATGCAGGCGAGCCTCCGGATGCTCAATCGGGATTATGCCCAGGCGATCTACTGGGGTGAACGCGCAATAGTGCTTGCGAAACGATTCGGCGACACGCCTACGCTCGTCGGAGCACTGAACGCGGTTGGCTCGGCCCGGCTCATCGGCGGTAAGGAGCAACAGGGACGCGAAGATCTGGAAGCAGGGCTTGCCATTGCCAGCGACGCGGGACTAGACGCCGACGCCGCCTTGTATTATGCCAATCTGGGTTCGGGTCATGGCGAGATTTACCAGTTTGACCCCGCCGCTCGGTATCTGTCCGAAGGAATTGACTACACCGTTGCCCGCGACCTGGACGGGGAACGATGGTACATGGCCGCCTGGCTGGGCCTCACCCGGATGCATCAGGGCCAATGGGATACGGCCGCCGACCTGGCCTGGTCGGTCGTGCACGCGCCCGGAGCAAGCACGATCTGCAAGATCATGGCACTCATCGCACTGGGGCGGGTACGTTCCCGGCGCGGTGATCCCGACGTGTGGACAGCGCTCGACAAGGCCCTCGACCTGGCTATCCCAACCGATACCCTGCAACGGTTGGCACCCGCCCATGCCGCCCGGGCCGAAGCCGCCTGGCTGATCGGACACCCGGAACGCGCGGCCAGGGAAGCGCGGGCCGTTTTCGATCTCGCGGTCCAACACAAGCACCAATGGCACATTGGCGAGCTGGGGTATTGGCGCTGGAAAGCCGGTGATTTGCATGAGTCGCCACCCGGCGCCGCTGAACCATACGCCCACCAGATGCGCGGCGATTGGGCGGCGGCTGCGGAACGATGGTCGGATTTGGGCTGCCCGTATGAGGCCGCCCGCGCGCTTGCAGAAAGTGACAATGAAGCGGCGCTGCGCGAGGCTTTTGCCACCTTTGACCGGCTCGGAGCGCGACCGGCGGCGGCGATGGTCACCCAGCGGATGCGAGCGCTGGGGGTCCAGGCGATCCCGCGCGGATTGCGACCAGCCACGCGCGCCAACCCGGCGCTGCTCACCCCTCGTGAGGTCGAAGTGCTCGAGTTGATCGCTGGCGACAGTACCAACGCCGATATCGCCGCGCACCTCTTCCTCTCCCGCAAAACAGTTGAGCACCATGTCTCGTCGGTCCTTGCCAAGCTTGAGGTGCGCTCACGCCAGGATGCCGTTCAGGCGGCCACCGAGCTCCACCTCATCCAACCAAGATAGGGGACGTTGACCGCCAATCTGAGGGCAGCTCCCCGATGCCAGCCACTGCCGGCTCCGGCACAGTGGTGCATGTCGGTATGTCCGACGAGTTCTCTTCATCCAAGGAGGTAGCGGAAATGCCCAGGTACCTGATCGAGCGAAAGCTTCCCGGCGCGGGCGAGCTGAGCGCACAACAACTCGAGGCGATCTCGCGGAAGTCGAACGGCGTGCTTAACGACATGCGGAGCGACGGCGCCGCGATCCAGTGGGATTACAGCTACGTGACCGACGACGCGATCAACTGCGTCTACGTCGCGGCCAACCCGGAAGCAATTCGCACCCATGCTCAGAAAGGAGGCTTCCCCTGCGACAACATCAGGGAGGTCGGCACGATGATCTCCCCGACGACTGGCGAGGCCCAGTAACCCTGGCGATTTCAGACGAGAACACCAATGCGGAATCAGCATGTTCATCACGATCACTCGCAGAGGAGACAGCCATGACACAGCTCACACAGCAGACGACGACCCTTTCACGCCGCAATACCCTCCTCACCGCCGGAGCGCTCGCGCTGAGCGCCTCAGCTGCGCGGCTTCCGTCACGTGCGCTCGCCCATGACGCCACACCGGCTGCCGTTCCCGGTGGGCTGGAGCTCGGTGGGGCCGAAATCAAGGGCGCGCCGGGTGTCTGGGCCGAGGTCTTCACCGCGTTGGCGGTCGACCGCGTTCCCGACTATACGATCTATACCATCCGCTTTACCTTCTTCCCCGACAGCGATATCTTCCTGCACCGGCATCCTGGCTGGATCGTGCTCGCCGTTGACACAGGCACATTCGGCTGGACGCTGGGCCGCGGGGTCGCTTATGTGATTCGAGGCGCGAAGACGGGCGAGACCGCCGTGGAAGAGGTCTCGGAGCCGGAGGCGGTGGTGACGCTGGACCCGGGCGACATCATCTACTACGACGACGATGTTGCGCACTGGGCGCACAACGCCGGCGCTGACACTGTCAGCCTGCTGTCCACCTTTGTCCTGACCAGCGGACGAGCCGCTGTTGATCCCGGTTGACGAGGACGAGCTGTAACCCACCCACTGCTCTCCAGCGCATAAAAAGTCGCCCCGGAGGATGGTCCGGGGCGACTTTTCGCAACTGCTGTCGAAGCCGGATGGCTTCAGTGGCGCTATGCGATCGCGGCGACTCCGTCGATTCGGATCACCTGACCCGCCGCCATGCCCGGTCCGGACATCAGGCTGTTGATCGCGACGTAGAGGTTGCCCTCGGCGTCGAACGCCGTCCCGTGCGGCATCATCACGTTCTCGACCACCGGCTCGATGACGCCATCGGCGGTGATGCGAACGACACTGCCCGGTCCTGGCTCCTCCGCTCCTTCCGTGAAGCTGAAGAGCTGGCTCGCATACACCAGGCCGTCGGGCCCAATGGTGATGGCGACGTTGAACATCAGCGGACCACCCGCACCGGCGAACGTGCCGTCCTC
>JBPCJJ010000131.1:0-5038 GCA_051005405.1 Gemmatimonadaceae bacterium
AGAACTCTGGTCCGTACCCGCGCCCCCCCCAAGGTGTGGGGGGCCTCGCCCCAAAAAAAAACGCCCAGGAAAACCCCCGTCCCTTTCTTGTCGCCAGTACTGTGCCTTGGGGTCCTTGCACCCTCCGCCGGGCGCGCTGCACATTAGCGCCTCACCGAGGGAGGATAAAATGAAGACTCCGTTTGGAATCGCCGCTGCGCTTTTGTCGCTCGTCGCCGCGGACGTCGGCGCCCAGACATCGCGCGATGCCGTGAGCGTTGACCCCGAGCACCATCAGGTCGTTTTGGAAAACGACTACGTGCGCGTGCTGCGCGGGCTCGCCGCACCCGGCGACCGCAGCGTGACGCACACACATCCCGCGCTGGTAATCGTGAGCCTGGGAACAGCACGCTCGCGGCAGAATTTCACCGGCGCGCCAGGCCCCCAGATCATGGACTTCACGCCGGGCCAGGTGATCTTCAGTCCGGCCGTCGAGCACAGCTGGGAGTTGCTATCCGGCCAGTCCCACGTCGTCGCTGTCGAGCTAAAGCGTCCCGCGCCGGCGTCAACCTCGCCGCTGCCCACGACCGACGCCGTCACAGTCGATCCTGCCGCGCATGTGCCTGTACTCGAGAACGAGCACGTTCGCGTCTTCTCGGCATATGCTCGTGGAGGCGCCCGCAGTCCGATGCACACTCACTCGCGCGGCTTTGTGCTGATCAGCGCCGGGCGCGCGCGGGTTAGGCTTACCGGACAGGACGGCACCACCGCGATCCTCGATTTCCATCCGGGCCAGGTCGTATGGCTCGACCCCACCGCTCACTCGTGGGAGATCCTCTCCGGCGCCCTCGAGGTCACAGCCGTCGAGGTAAAAGCCGCGCAGCCCTGACAGCGGTAGCAGCTCAGTTCTCCGTTGCCGCCAGCAGCTCGAGTTGAAGCACGCCGCCGCCTGGCGCGGCGGCGTGCGCAGCATCGTCCTCCTCTCCGTCCCGAATTCGCGACGACGCTCTCACCCCGTACTTCGCGCACGTCCTCTCGAAAAACATCGCGAGCCCTTCGCGGTATCTCGCTCCCGCCTCGTGCCCGTGCCCGTATGTCGCGCGGTAGCTGCGCGCGAGCTGCGGAAATTCGGTCTCGATGAACGGCAGGTACCTCTGCTTCGCCGAGCCCCGCAGCCTGAGCGCGCACGCGGCAACGTACGTCGCGCCCGCTTCGGCCACGCGCTTCACCAGCGCGTCGAGATCGCGCGGGTTGTCGGTGATCCCAGGTAGCACGGGCATGCAGTTGATCCCGGCGTCGATCCCCGCGGCGCGCAGCCGCGTGAGCGCCCGGATGCGCGACTCGGGAGTTGGCGACCGCGGCTCCAGCCTGCGCGCCAGCTCGCGGTCGAGCGTGATCAGCGAGATGTGCACCGAGAGCGTCGAATGCCGGGAGATCCGCGCGAGCAGATCCATGTCGCGCGTGATCAGCGGGCTCTTGGTGATGATCGCGATCCTGAGACCGGGGTGCGTCGCGAGGACTTCCAGAACTCCGCGCGTGACCCGGAAGCGCCGCTCCGCGGGCTGGTACGGATCGGTGGCGCTGCCGATGAGGATCGTCTGGCCGTGTATCAGCTGCCGATGCTTGTCGCTCCCATGCCGCAGCGCGCGGCTCAGCAGCTCGGCGGCGTTCGTCTTCACGAAAATGTTACGCTCGAACGCCAGCCACGGCGGCATCTGCGCGTATTTTTCCGCTAGCGGGTCTTCCATCCGCCGCGCGTCGGATGCGCGCTCCATCACGTACCGGTGGGCGTAGCGCGCGTAGCAGTACGTGCAGCCGAAAGCGCAGCCGGTGTAGGGATTCAGCGACCAGAAATCCATTCCCGTCGTTTCGGGCGGGTTCAGAACGTTTTTCGCGGGCGCCGCGTAATAGCTGATGTCCTTCTGCTCGTCGATCAGCGGGAGGAGGCGGGACTTGCGATCGTAGTCCGCGCCGAACAGGCCGGGCAGGATCGGCACCGCCTTCTCCCGGATGGTTTTGGCCATTCTTGATGATACCGAACAAACACCGACAATGCAAATGGAGCACGACCGGGCTGTTCGCAGTTGCAGTCCGCAGTATTTTGTTTTCAACCGCCGAGGCCCACATGAGAGAGCTTCTTTCCGACATCGTGATTCACCGCGGCCTGGCGAACCTGCCCGGCTGGTCCCGCAAGGGCGACGCGATCACGAAGACCTTCCAGTTCAAGACCTTTCCGGCGGCGATCTCATTCGTTAACCGCGCCGGGGACGCCGCCGAGACGGCCGACCATCATCCGGACATCGACATTCGGTTCACGAAGGTCACGTGCACGCTGAGCACGCACGACGCGGGCGGAGTGACGCAGAGCGATCTGGAGCTGGCGGCCGAGATTGATTTCGCGGAGCAGGGCTAGCAGGGCACCCCGTATATTGGGGGGATGCGGAGCGTGCGATCGGCCCGGACATCTTTGAACCGTCTGATCGACGAGGTCGGCCCGGTCGATCAGGTCGGCATCGACGAGCGCGTCGCCAAGTTCACGACCCGCAGCATCAAGAAGGGCTCGAAGATGTGGGGGCTCAGGACCGCGGTATCGATGGTCGACCTCACCACGCTCGAGGGGAAGGACACTCCCGGCAAGATCGCTTCGCTGTGCCAGAAGGCGCGGGCGCCGAGCGTCGATGTGGAGGTTCCGTCGGTCGCGGCGGTGTGCATTTACCCGTTTCTGGTGAAGCACGCGCGCAAGGCGCTGGCGGACACGTCCATCAAGGTCGCGTCGGTCGCGACTTCTTTCCCGTCGGGGCAGAGCTCGCTCAAGCTCCGGCTCCAAGAAGTGCGGCAGGCGGTGTCCGACGGCGCGGATGAAGTCGATATGGTCATCAACCGCGGGCTCTTTCTTTCCGGCGAGCTGAACGCCGTGCAGGACGAGATCGCCGCGGTCGTGGAAGCATGCGGCGAATCGACGCTCAAGGTGATCCTCGAAGTGAGCGAGCTCGAGACGTACGACAACATCCGCGCGGCGTCGATGCTGGCGATGCAGGTGCTGCGCGCCGACGATTTCATCAAGACGAGCACGGGCAAGGCGTCGGGGAGCGCGACGCTCGCGAACACGCAGGTGATGCTCGAGGCGATCCGTGATTTCTATATGGCGACGGGCACGCCGATCGGGATGAAGCCCGCGGGCGGGATTCGCACCGCGAAGCAGGCGCTGCACTATCTCGTGGCCGTCAAGGAAACGCTCGGTGACGCGTGGCTCAACAACACGCGGTACAGGTTCGGCGCGAGCGCGCTGCTGAACGACCTTCTCAGGCAGATTGAGAAGCAGAAGACCGGCGCGTACCAGGCACCGTATTACTTCTCCGAAGCGAGCGGGAGCTACTGATGAGCGTGACGAAGACCGCGCCGAAAGCGCGCAAGAAGACGCAGGCTGCTGCCGCAGCCGCGCGCGTCCCCAAGCTGATCTTCGGCGACCTGTGGGAGTTCGATCCCGCGCCGGAAACCGCTGACGCGAAGATCAAGAAGCAGTACGAGCTGTTCATCGGCGGGAAGTTCGTCGCGCCTGAGGGCGGGAAGTACTTCGATTCGATCAATCCCGCAACGGAGAAGTCGATTTCGCGCATCGCGGTGGCGAGCGCGGGCGACGTGGACCGCGCGTACAAGGCCGCGCAAAGCGCGTTCGACAACACGTGGCGAAAAATGCCGGGCAGGGAGCGCGGCAAGTACGTGTACCGGATCGCGCGGCTGATCCAGGACCGCGCGCGCGAGTTCGCGGTAGCGGAGACGATGGACGGCGGCAAGCCGATCAAGGAGTCGCGCGACTTCGACGTGCCGATGGCGGCCGCGCACTTCTTCTATCACGCCGGCTGGGCGGACAAGATCGACTACGCGATTCCCGGACGCCCGACCGAGCCCCTCGGCGTGGTCGGCCAGGTGATCCCGTGGAATTTTCCGCTGTTGATGCTGGCGTGGAAGATCGCGCCGGCCATCTCGACGGGAAATTGCGTGGTGCTCAAGCCCGCCGAGACGACATCGGTCAGCGCAATGAAGTTCGCCGAGCTGCTGCAGGAAGCCGATCTCCCGCCGGGCGTGGTGAACTTCGTGACAGGTGCGGGCGAGACCGGCGCGGCGGTGATGTCGCATCCGATCGCGGCGAAGGTGGCGTTTACCGGCTCGACCGACGTGGGCAAGCTGATCATGCGCTCGCTCGCCGGCACAGACAAGAAGATGACGATGGAACTCGGCGGCAAAGCGGCGAACATCGTGTTCGACGACGCGCCGCTGGACCAGGCGGTGGAAGGAGTCGTCAACGGAATCTTCTTCAACCAGGGGCACGTGTGCTGCGCGGGGAGCAGGCTGCTGGTGCAGGAGTCGGTCGCCGAGGAGTTCGTCGCGAAGCTCAAGCACCGCATCTCCGTGCTGCGCGTGGGCGACCCGCTCGACAAGAACACGGACATCGGCGCGATCAACTCGCGCGCGCAGCTCGAGAAGATCGAAGAGCTCGTGCAGTCGGGCGTGGAGCAGGGCGCGAAGATGTTCCAGCCATCGTGCCGGTTGCCGTCGACCGGCTATTTCTACCGCCCGACGATTTTCACCGGCGTGACGCAGAGCCACCGCATCGCGTGCGAGGAAATTTTCGGCCCCGTGCTGAGCGTGCTCACGTTCAGAACGCTCGACGAAGCTGTGGAGAAGGCGAACAACACCGCGTACGGCCTCTCCGCCGGCGTGTGGACCGACAAGGGCTCGCGCATTCTCAAGATGAGCACCGAGCTCAAAGCCGGCGTCGTGTGGGCGAACACGTTCAACAAGTTCGATCCGTCTTCTCCGTTCGGCGGCTACAAGGAATCCGGTTTCGGCAGGGAAGGCGGGCGCCAAGGGCTGCTCGACTACGTGAGGCTCGTCTGATGCCAAGCGACAATCGGAAGTCCGGAAACGGCTCGCACTCTCCAGGGCGCAGCGCGCAGCACGCAGCGCGCAGCGCCGGTCCCCGTGTTCCTGTAGCAAAAACTCCCAAGGTCTACGTCGGCGGCGAATTTATCCGGAGCGAGAGCGGCCGCACGTATCC
>JBPCJJ010000132.1:0-17190 GCA_051005405.1 Gemmatimonadaceae bacterium
GGTATCGCGAGTGCTTTGATTCAAGAACTCAAGACGGTGGCTGCGACACGCGCAGCCTATGTAGTGTTCGTGCAGGCGGATGTGGGCGACGAGCCGGCGATCGCGCTGTACTCGAAACTTGGAATTCGCGAGGATGTACTGCACTTCGACATGGCAATGAAAGACGGCAGTAGTGGTGCATAACGATCCATGATCATGCGCAACACGCTCCTAGCCGCTTGGGTCCTCATCGCGATTGGGTCTTCCTCGTCGGAGGCTCAGCGGCCGGCGACAGGCAGCGTCGCTCCGCCCGCCGAGTTTTCCGATGCGCAACGTGCCGCGAAGCTCGCCATCGCGTATCCGGCGATCGACAGCATGATGCAGCGCTTCGCGGAGCGGGCGCGCGTGCCGGGGATGGGGTACGCGATAATCGTGGACGGGAAGCTGGCGCACGTCGCGGTCGCGGGGCTGCGCGACATCGCTACACGATCTCCGGTGGATACGGCGACGGTGTTTCGGATCGCGTCGATGTCCAAGAGCTTTGCCGCGGTCGCGATTCTCCAGCTGCGCGACGAAGGCCGTCTCGCACTGGATGATCCCGCGGAGAAGTACGTGCCCGAGCTCGCCGGGCTTCGCTATCCGACCGCGGATTCGCCGAAGATCACCATCCGCCATCTGCTCACGCACTCTGCGGGATTTCCCGAGGACAATCCGTGGGGCGATCAACAGCTCGCCGTGACGGACGACGAGATGGCGGCGATGATGCGGAGGGGCATCCCATTCTCGACCGCACCGGGCACGGCATACGAGTATTCGAACTACGGCTTCGCTATTCTCGGACGCATTGTGGCGAACGTGTCGGGAATGCCGTATTCGAGATACGTCACCGAGCGTGTGCTGCGCCCGCTGGGGATGAATGTCACTACGCTGGAAGCTGGCAGCGTGCCGGCGCATCGCCTCGCGCACGGCTATCGCCTGCGCGACGGCGAGTGGATCGAAGAGCCGCAGCTGCCCGACGGCGCGTTCGGGCCGATGGGCGGGATGCTCACTTCGATTTCGGATCTCGGCCGCTGGGTCGGCTTCATGCTCGACGCCTGGCCGCCGCGCGACGATGTCGATGGCGCTCCGCTAAGCCGCGCTTCCCGGAGAGAGATGCAGCAGATCGCGCGCTACATCGGCGCGTCGGCGACCGGCGACAGTGCGGGGAATATCTCTCTCGCCGCCAATGGTTACGGTTACGGACTGCGCGTTCAGCAGACGTGTCTCTTCGTCAGCTCCGTGTCGCACACCGGAGGACTGCCCGGGTTCGGCTCGCTCATGCGTTGGCTCCCAGAGTACGGCGTGGGCATCGTCGCGCTCGGTAACCTCACTTATACAGGATGGACCCCGGTGAGCGCGCAGGCGCTGGAGATCCTGCAGCGAACCGGCGGATTACAGTCGCGTGCGCCACAAGCTTCGCCGGTCCTGGTAGAGAGACGCGAGCAGGTCTCAAGACTCGTAGCTCGATGGGACGACGCGCTCGCGGATAGCCTGGCGGCGATGAACCTATTTCTCGATGAGCCGAAGGACCGGCGGCGTGTAGCGATCGAAAGATTTCGCACGGAAGCCGGAAAGGAGTGCCGGAACGAAGGTCCGTTCGTGGTGGCGAACGCGCTGCGGGGGCGCTGGCGAATGCGGTGCAGCGACGGCGACCTTCTCGTTGCCATTACGCTGGCTCCGACTGAGCCGGCGAAAGTCCAGTTCCTTCAGGTTACTCCGATCCCTCGCGAAGTCGGCCTCGATCCCACCGCTGCGTGCGTGCGCGCTCGATAGGCGCGGCTGTAGGGTTGCCCGCAAAGGGAGGAGACCAGCGTCAATACGCGCGTATTGACGATTCCGCCGGCCGCTTGTAGCTTCGGGCTCATGCCCATCAAGAGTGCCCAACTCCAGATTCGTGTCACTCCGGAGCAAAAGAGAACGCTGAAGCGCCTCGCTCGAGAATCCGCGACGGAGATGTCCGCATGGATACTCGACCGCGTACTTCCGCCTGAGGGAGTCAGGTTCCAGGAGTTGGCGGCCGTTCTCGCCGAATCCGAAACCAAGTCCTTCGCGCTGGCGGAGCTCGAGGATTTTCTGCGCGCGCTGCCGGGCGGCGCTTTCGTACGCGCCACAAGCGAGGCGCCCAGGGCGCGCATCGATCCCGCAACGCTGAATCACCTCGCAGGGGCGATCGATCGCGCGGCGGTGAAGCGCGGAGTGGCGCCTCCGACATGGGTCGGGCGTGTGCCTGCCTTCACTACGCCGACCTTCGGATCGAGACTCAAGAGCGCGCGTCTCCATCTCCTTACAAACTCACCAGTGGCGATGCGGAGACGGAACGTGTTCGTGGACGCGTCCATCGACGAGCGGGTCTGACAGGCGTGCTTTCCGCGACCCGGATTCGGGAGCTGTTCGATCTGCTCAACGGCCGGCTCTCGGACGAAGACGTTATCGGCGAGCTCTACCTTGTCGGCGGTGCGGTGATGTCGCTCGCTTTCGCGGCGCGACCATCGACGAACGACGTTGACACCCTGTTCGTGCCGAAGGAAACGATCCGCCGGTTAGCTCGCAAGGTTGCCGTCGATGCCGGCGTGTCCGAGAACTGGCTCAACGACGCCGCGAAGGGGTTTCTCGGCGACTGCGGCGAATTCTCGCCGTGGCTCGAGTTGAGCCACCTCCGCGTTTTCATCCCAGTTCCGGAATATCTCCTGGCGATGAAATGCATCGCCTTCCGGCTCGGTCCGGAGTTCCGCGACGAGGAGGACGTGCGTTACCTGCTTCGATACCTCAACCTTGAACGCGCCGAAGACGCGCTTGCGATAGTCGAGAGGTATTTCCCCGCGGACCAAATCCCGCCAAAGACGCGCTTCGCATTGCAGGAGATCCTCGGCTGACAGAGCATCCCATTGCGCGTCGTCCTGACCTGACGAACAGCGCGTTCCGGAACAGAAACGCCGTCTGGGTGTGAGGCCGCTGACTACGGACTTACGGTAGCACCCGAGCCAGCCAACGCACTACGTTCAACACGAACTGCTGATTGTGCGCGCCTTTGAAAGCGAGTCCCTTGCCGAGCGCGTTGCCAGGATCTTCCGCGCCGCCTTCCGGAACCATGAACGCGCCTGACTCAGACGCAACTACAACGCGCCCCTGGTCGAGCTTGAACGCCACCGCCTGCGCTCGCCCGACCGCGGGCACGCGATGCTCTCCGCCGCCTCGCTCGGCCGCGTCCTTCCAGTAATCGAACGCATCGGATGAGAGCGCGAGCAGCGCGGTTCCATCGAACGGCCCCACGAGCGAGCTACCCAGATAGGTCGCGACTCTGTCCACCTTCTCGTCCTTGTTCCGTCCGTCCAGGATCGGATGCTTGGCGATGGTCTTGCGCTCGCGGCTGAACATGATGTAGCTGCCGCGGAGATCATCAGCCGCGTACGTGTATCCGGCAGGCCGTTGTCCGGCGTCCCATGTGCGTGAGTTTCTGACCTCCACGCCGAGCGCTTCGGCCAGCGTTCGCGCCGCGGCAGGCACGGGCGCCTCGTCGAGCACGAGCAGGAGGCTTCCGCCGCCGCGGATCCATGTCGTCAGCGTGACAACTTCTTCATTTGTGAACGCGTCGCGCCGAGCCTGATCGGACCACGAGAGGTCCGCGCCGGCTTGCGCGTTCGCGCGCGAGGCTCCCAGCGGATTTGCGATGATCACGAGATCGGCTTGGCCGAGCGCCGCTGCAGTCCAGGCCGATTCGTGAAATGACACGCGAAAGCCGTCCCGGCCGAGCAGCTCGGCCAGCGGCGCGAAGCCGGTGCGGCCTTCGTTGAGGTGGCCCGCGTCAATCAAAACGCGCGGTCCGGTCCCCGAGGGAAACGCCGGCTGGCGGACCTGCGGGGTGAACTGCTGCGCATCGGCAGGACTCGCGATGAACGATGCACAGGCGAGCAATCCGAGCAGAACATTTCGACGCATGGCCTTCACCTCGAAGAGGGTCTCGATAATTCAGACGGTGATTGTTGCAACTCGCCCTGGATACACGGACACGGGTAAGGCGGTTCCTGGCTACAGCGCTCCGACGAGGATGCGGGCCAGAAAGCCGAGCAGGAAGTATGCAATGATGGGCGTGATGTCTACCGGACCGAGCGTCGGGACGATCTGACGCAGCGGGCGCAGGATGGGCTCGCTGAGCACGAACGACCAACGCAGCCATGGCGAGCGCGGGTTTATCGGAAGCCACGAGCTGAGCACGCGCACGAGCAGCGCCAGCCTGAGGATCGCAAACGTCCAGAGAATGAGGAGCCGGAACACGCCCGTCGCTCCCTCGTTGGCGGCGAGCGACGCGATCAGGGCCTGATTCCGAATGAAGCCAAGCAGGCTGAGGAGGAGGACCCCGCCGATTACCGCGGCAACTAGCGCCCACCATGGCGCCGCGGTCGGCGAACCGCCGGCGCGCACGACGCGCTGCTCGACCGGAGCGATGAACGGATCGATCGTGGAGCGGAAATATCGCGCGATCGGATTGAACGCGTTGATCCGACGCGTGCGGACCGCCCAGTCCACGAGGCAGATGACGGCGAACACGGCGACCACAAAGATGGTCGCGACGCGAACGACCTCGAGAATCGAATCGAAAGCCGGCACGCGTCGCTACTGCAGCGTCGGCGACATTCCGAGCGCCCTCACCAGAAACGCGAACTTGTCGACGGCCTCTTCGATCTGTTTCGACGTCGGCTTGCCCGCGCCGTGACCGGCCTTGGTCTCGATCCGGATGAGGATCGGCGCCGGTCCGCCCTGGGCGGCCTGGAGGGCCGCGGCGTACTTGAAGGAGTGGCCGGGAACGACACGGTCATCGTGGTCCGCAGTGGTGATCAACGTGGCGGGATATCGCCCGCCTCTGCGGATGTTGTGCAACGGCGAGTAAGCCCGCAGCGCAGGGAACTCGTCCGGCTTGTCCGGGGAGCCGTAGTCCGATGTCCACGCCCAGCCGATGGTGAACTTGTGAAAGCGGAGCATGTCCATCACTCCGACGGCGGGCAGCGCCGCGCCGAACAGCTCCGGCCGCTGGTTCAACACCGCTCCGACAAGTAGCCCGCCGTTGGATCCGCCCGAGATAGCGAGCTTTCGCGGCGAGGTATACCGCTCGCGCTGGAGGTACTCCGCGGCGGCGATGAAGTCGTCGAACACGTTCTGCTTCCTCGCCAGCGTGCCCGCCTCGTACCATTCCCGGCCGTATTCACCGCCCCCGCGAATATTGGCAACCGCGTACACGCCTCCCATCTCGAGCCAGAGCAGATTCGATATCGAGAACCCGGGCGTCTGCGAACTATTGAAGCCGCCGTAGCCGTAGAGAATAGTTGGATTGTTTCCGTCGAGCGCGAGGCCTTTGCGCGCCGTTATGAACATCGGAACGCGCGTCCCGTCCTTGCTCTGGTAGAAAACCTGTTTCGTCTCGTACAGCGACGGATCGAAGTCCACGCGCGGGGCGCGGAACGTCGTGCTCACACCGGTCCTGATGTCGTAGCGAAAGACGGTCGAGGGATACAGATACGAGGTGAAGGAGTAGAACATTTCACGGTCGCCGCGGTCACCGCTGAAGCTTGCCATTCCCGGACCTGGCAGCTGCAGCTCGCGCTCGAGTCGGTAAGGTCCGCCGCGCGCGCCGCCGGAGATGGTGGAGCCGGCCCCCGCTCGCCGCGTGCCGCCCTGTCCCTGTGGGCGGCCCGCACCACGCAGCGCCTGATCGGGCACCAGATAGAACCGGATCGAAGCCTGCGCGTCCTGCAGATAGCGGGTCACCAGCCGGTCACCCACGAAGTCCGCGGCCTGGAGGAGGTCCTTCGATTCTGGAATGAGCGTGCGCCAGTTGTCTTCGCGCGCGTTGTCGATGTCCACGCCGATCAGTCGCTCGCGGGGCGCGCTCTTGTTGGTTCGGAGAACGAATTCTGTCCCGTTGTTTCCGACGAAGTCGTACGACGCTTCGAGACGGTCGATCAGGCGAACGACCGGGGCGTTGATTCGTGGCCGGCCGGGCGACGCGAGATCCTTGAAATAGAGCCGGTTGCTCCCGGCGCTGCCTTCGCTCACATCGATGATCAGGTACTGACCATCATCTGATACTTCGCCGTTGAATCGCCAGTCAGGCTGGTCGGCCCGATCGTATACCAGCTCATCCGAAGACTGCCGCCTGCCGATCCGGTGGTAGAACAGCTTGTGAAATTTGTTTGCGTTCAGAAGCGGGTTCCCTGCAACAGGCTCGGCGTAACGCGAATAAAAGAATCCTTTGTTGTCCTTCGTCCACGAGACACCGGAGAACTTCACCCAGCGCACGGTGTCCGCCAGATCGCGCCCGGTATCCACGTCGCGTACCCGGATCTCCTGCCAGTCCGACCCGCTTTTCGCGACGCCGTACGCCAGGAGCCGGCCGTTCTCCGATGGCACCGAGCTGGTCAGCGCGACAGTGCCATCGCTCGACAGCGTATTGGGGTCGAGAAGCAGGCGGGGTCGCCCAGTGGGTCCTTGCTGCACGTTCAGCACGCTCTGGTTTTGCAGGCCGCTGTTCTCGTACCAGAAGTATCGTCCACCTTCCTTGAAGGGGACGCCGAACCTGGCGTAGTTCCACAGCTCGGTGAGGCGCGTGTTCATGCGCGGCCGCTCCGGTATGCCCGCGAGCCACCCGAAAGTGAGCGCATTCTGCGCGTCGATCCACGCCCGGGTCTCCGGGGAGTCCGTGTCTTCCAGCCATCGGTAGGGGTCAGCGATGCGGCTGCCGTGATAATCATCGACCTGAGATCCCGCGCGGGTCGGAGGGTAACTGAAACCCGGCGGAGTTTGCGCCTGTGCCGCGATGTTTGATCCGCACAATACTGCGAGGGCGAAAATTGCGAGCGCTTTATTCATGTTCTGGCAGGTGGCTTGGTGTGGCTGGATGCCGCGGGGCGGTCCGACTATTTCCGTATGAGCCGTGCGATGGCGTCGAGAAGAATCGATTCGTCGACGATCGGCTTCGTTACATAGTCATCGAACCCCGCGGAGATGAATTTGTCCCGGTCGTCCGGGCCCGCATGCGCGGTCAGCGCGATCACGGGGTGGTCCCGGATGCGCTCGTCGGCGCGGATGCATCCGAGCACTTCGATCCCGTCCATCCCGGGAAGGGAGATGTCCAGGAGCACCAGATCGACGTTGGCGCGGGGAAGGTCGTCCAGCGCAGCCTGCCCCGTCTCGTACTCGACGATCTCGTAGATGTCCTCGAGGATGACGCGTACGAGCAGACGATTGTCAGGATTGTCTTCGACTACCGCGATCTTCGGCATTATAGGGTTCCATTCGTGGATGCCTGCGCATTCACCCAGATCAGCGCGCGCTGGAGAATTGGTTCGGCTTCGGTTACCATGCTTTGCAATGCCGGCAGCTCGCCGTCGACGGCAGCTCTTTCCATGTCGGCACAGAGGCCCTGCAGCCCGACCGCCCCGATCTGGCCCGCGGACGATTTCAGCGAGTGAGCCGCGAGCGCAGCAGCTTCCATATCGCCGCTGGCGACGGAATCTCGCAGGGTCATGATTCGCCGGGGCGCGTTCACAAGAAAGATCGAGGTCATCGATGCCACCAGCTTCTCCTTCCCGACTCGCCGCAACATTTCTATCGCGCGAACGTCGAACTCGTCGGTACCGGTCAGCTTCCGGCACCGGTTCGCGCGACACCCCTGCGACTTACTAACTCACGCAGCACGGAACTGAGATCCTTTTCGAGATTCTCGCCCTTGCGGAGGATCGCGATGGTGAACGGTTGGATCGCTTTGATCTCGCCGGCTGTGAGTTCCTTGCCGGTCACGACGACGACGGCGAACCTGTCACTCGATGGATGAGCCACCAGGCGCGACAGCGCGTTTATCCCGTCGCGCTTGGGCAGAATGAGGTCCAGTAGTATCAAATCGGGGACAAAGTCATCCAGCGCGGTGATAGCGGCGTCCCCGTCTCCGACGACGCGAACCTCGGACGCGCCTCCCCGGAACGCATAGTCGGCGAGGAGCCGCTGGGTATCTGGGTCGTCTTCGACGATCAACACTCTTCCAAGTCCGACGCCTTCCTTGAAAGCGCGCCGCAGATCCTCTTCGCTGAGCGGTTTGGGGAGCATGGTCAGCGCGCCGACCAGCCCCATGCGTTCGTTGGCCACGGCGCTTACGACGACGACCGGAATTCCCTTCAGGTCAGGATCCGATTTCAGCAGCCTCAATACTTCCGAGCCGTCAACACGCGGCATCAGGAGGTCGAGCGTAATGAGGTCCGGCTTTATCTCCCTCGCCAATTTGAGCGCTTCGGGACCGGACCTCGCCTCGACGTATTTGCCGCCCAGCGCGACAATCTGACCCGCGAGGAGCAGGCGATCGTCGGCGGCATCGTCTACGACGAGCACGGTTTTGCCGCGAAGAATCGCGTCGGTGCCCACGACTTCCGAGTCCGCGGATGGAATGAACGCTGTGGAGTGTGGCGGTGACAGCGTCGGGTCGAGATCGATTATGAATGTCGAGCCCCGTCCCTCGCGACTGAGCGCGCGCAGGTCGTAACCCAGGAGAAGACACAGCGACCGGGAGATGGGCAACCCAAGCCCTGTCCCCCCAAAACGCCGTGTCGTGGTTTTTTCCGCCTGCTCGAAAGCGTCGAAAATGGCGTCCATGCGATCCGCGGGGATACCGATTCCTGAATCGGTAACCTCGATGCGCGACGCTGCACCGGTGATCGTGTCGGTCACCACCGCCACGGTAATGGCCCCGGCCTCAGTGAACTTGATGGCGTTACCGATGAGGTTGCTGAGGACCTGGCGCAGCTTTCCCGGATCCGTGTCCACGGGGGGAATCGATTCGGGCACCACGGTCTCCAGCACCACCGGTTTGCCACTCACTTGCGTCTCAAATTGCGCCACCACGTCCTCAACAAGCTCGCGCAGATCGGTAGACGAGATTTCGACCTCCATCCTGCCCGCCTCGATCTTTGAGAGATCGAGGATGTCGTTGATCAGCGAAAGCAGGCTGACTCCGTTTTTCTGGATGCGCGTGAGGTATCCGAGCTCCTGTTCACCCAGACCTCCGCTCTTGTTGCGCAACAGGACATTGGAGAAACCGATTACCGAGTTGAGGGGCGTCCGTAACTCGTGACTCATGCGGGCGAGGAAGTCGCTCTTTGCCGTGTTCGCAGCTTCGGCGGCGGTCTTGGCCGTGCGGAGGACGTTCACGGCGACTTGCCGGTCAGTGATGTCACGAAAACTGATCACGGCGCCCGCGTCTCCCTGCGGATCGCGGCTGGGGCTGATCGAATACTCCACCGGGATCGGCGTCCCGTCACGCCGCCAGATAATCTCGTTATCTACCTTACCCTCGAATTCGCCACGGGCAGCTAGATACATGGGACACTCTTCGCTCGGATAGACACTGCCGTCAGGTTTGGTATGGTGGAAAAGCGCGTGCGCGCGGTTTCCGACCAGCTCGGCGACCTGGTATCCAAGGGCCTGGGCCATCGCCCGGTTGGCGAACTTGATGACGCCGCCTGAATCGATGCCGTACATGCCGTCACTCGTGGAGTCGAGGAGTGTGCGCGCGTACGACTCGGCCTGACGGCCCTGAGCGAGCGCGGCCAGCGTACGACGTACGAGCAGGATCGCAACTACAGCCAGAGCCGCAGCGAGGAGGACTCCGATGGTTGATACGATTCGCCCTTCGTTGAGGCTCCTCTCCGCGATCGTGCGGCGTTGCTGGAGAAGCATGTTCTCCCTGTTCTTCATCGTGGCGACGCGTGACCGGACCGCATCCATCACTCTTTTGCCGCGGCCGGTGCGAACCATGTCGGTGGCGGCCGCCGCGCCGCTCTGGCGCCGAACCGCGACGATCTCCACCGACTGGTCGGTTTTCTCCATTGCCTCGGCAGCGAGAACCTCGAGGCTCGCTTGTTGCACCGAATCATCGGCGACAAGGCTACGCAAGTTCGCGAGTGCCGACCGGGCATTCGTCAATCCCTCGTAGTGGGGCGCAAGGAAGGTCGTATCGCCCGTAATCACGTAGCCGCGCTGCCCGGTCTCGGTTTCGTCGAGAGCTATCAGAAGCCGGTCCAGCGTCTGGATGACGGCGTACGAGTGGTCTACCGACTCGCGGCTCTCCTCCAGGGAGCGAACGCTTCGCACCGTCAATAACGAAACGCCGCCGATGAGTACCATCGCGGCTACGGCCGCAATTGTCGCGACCCTGCGGGACCGGCCCGCGACTACATGCAGAGAATGAGGAGAATCGGCGGGAATTGGCACTCGTGGCTCAGGAGGGAATCTAAATCGGGGACGCCAGCGGCAGGCTAATATGACTCAAAGGGGGAGGCCCCCTATTTTGCAGCACAAGGTCTCCCCAACTTCCAGGGACCGAGGAATGCAGCCACGCCGCGTTCTCGTGATTGACGACGAGGAAGACATACGTGTGATCGCAACCGTGCTCCTCGAGATGGGAGGCGATTTCGAGATTCTGCTCGCCGCCTCGGGGGAGGAAGGCATCGCGCTGGCCGCGCGGGAGAAACCCGCAGGAATCCTCCTGGATTACTCGATGCCCGGGCTAGACGGCGCAGCCACTCTCTCGAGGCTCCGCGAAGAGCCTGCAACACGGGACACGCCGATCATCTTTCTCACCGGGAAAGCGCACGGCGAGAGCCGGGCCGGGCTCGACTTACTCGACGTCGACGGTGTGATCGCGAAGCCAGTAGACCCGCTGTCTTTTGCGAACGAGGTGACCGCCATTCTTGCGCGCGGAAGGAAAGCCGCCCGGTGAATGTGACGGCGATTATCGTTTCCGGCATCGAGCCGTCGCTCGCAACGCGCTTAAGGGAACGGCTCGACGCGGTGGTCGTCGTCGAGGCCGATGACCCGAGGGAAATAAGCGCGGCGCTCGTGGGCCGCGACTTCCATCTCCTCCTGCTGGGAGACGCTCCAAGCCGCCCGCTATCGCTCGATATTCTCCGTGATCTCCGTCGGGCCGGCGCGCGCGTGCCTCTCCATGTCGCATGTTGCCTTGATCGCGATCTCGAAGGAAATGTGTCTTCACGGGTGATCGCGGAGCTGGGTATAGATCGCCTGTTCTTCCGCCCTGTCGACCCGGAAGAGGTCGTGCATCAAGTCGCGCGTCTGACCGGAACGGAAGTCATCGCTCCGAAGGCCGAGCCGAGCCGCGAAGAAAAAACAGCCTCCGCACTCGATGTGATCTGGGAAAGATTCCGCGATCCGACCCTGAAGCGTGTGGATCTGCTCGACGACGCCGTCATCGCCCTGCTCGAAAATCGCCTCGGCGAGGACCAGCGCGTAGCTGCGGAGCGCGAGGCACATAAGCTGGCGGGCTCGGCCGGAACGTTCGGTTTTCCGCGCAGCTCACGCATTGCGCGTGAGATCGAGAACAAGCTTGCCGAGAGGCGGCTGGGTCAGGCCGACGCAGTTGCCCTCGCAGACCGGGTGCTCGCTCTGCGCAAGGACCTGGAGGGCGTGCCACAGCGGCAGGAGATCGAGCAGGACGCCGATCCGACGGCCGAAGCTTCGCTTGTCCTGATCGTGGACGACGATCCAGGGTTTTCCGAGCGGCTGGTCATGGAGGCAGAGGGACGCGGCCTGCGCACGCTGCACCACGAAACCGTCGGAGGCGCGCGCGTGGCTCTCCAGTCGGCAAATCCGGCCGCCGCGATCGTCAGGCTGCGCCCCGGCGACTCGACCGAGACGCTGGAGTTCATCTCCAGTCTCGAGGCGCGGAATCCGCCGGTCGCTACGATGGTGCTCGCCGAGAGTGACGCGTTTCGGGACAGGGTCGAGGTCGCGCGGCGCGGTGCCAGACGATTTGTCGAGGCACCTCTGCCTCCGTCGGACGTAGTGGACGCCATGGTCTCCGTCATCGCCCAGTCCGCCGGACAGCGCGCCACCGTTCTCGCCGTGGACGACGACCCGCACATCCTGGCCGCGCTACGTGCGATTCTGGAACCTCGTGGATTTTCCCTGACCGTCCTCGACGATCCGCTGAGATTCTGGGATGTCCTCGAAGCGGTCAATCCGGATCTGTTGATACTCGACATGGACATGCCGCACGTCAGTGGACTGGAGCTGTGTCGCGTGGTTCGCAGCGATCGACGCTGGTCCGGGATTCCGGTGCTCTTTCTGACAGCGCGAACAGATCTGGCGAGCATTCAGCGCGCGTTCGCCTCTGGTGCGGACGATCATGTTGGTAAGCCCATCGTCACTTCGGAATTGATGATGCGTCTGAACAACCGTCTCGACAGGGCGCGCCTTAGTCGCGAATTGGCCGAGACGGACGCGCTGACTGGGATTGCGAACCGACGCAAGTCAACCGAGCTGCTGGAGCGTTTTCTGAAGCTGGCGACGCGCAAGGGTGATCCGTTTTCGGTTGCGGTGCTGGACCTCGACCACTTCAAGGCGGTCAACGACAGGTTCGGACATGCCGCCGGCGACGACGTGCTCCGTGCCACGGCGCAGCTCCTGTCCCGCTCGCTTCGGTCGGAGGACGTAGTCGGCCGATGGGGTGGAGAAGAGTTCACAGTCGGACTGTACGGAACCAACAAGTCCGAAGGTGCGAAACGGTTGACCGCTATTCTCGCCGGACTCTCCGCCCACGGCTTCACCGCGCCCGATGGTTCAAAATTTCAGGTGACGTGCAGTGGCGGGGTCGCGCAGTACGCCGTCGACGGAGCGGATCTGGATTCGCTCCATCGGGCCGCCGATGCCGCGCTCTATTCGGCGAAGGCCGCAGGCCGGAATCGCGTGCTCCCAGCCGGCTTGGCAGCGTCCGCGGATACGGATCGCTTCGATGTGGTGATAGTGGACGATGACGAGGCGCTGGTCGGGCTGCTCGAACACTCGCTCCGGACACGGGGGCTCACGGTGCGCTCTTTTGAAGATGGAGAGGAAGCGGCAAGCGCGTTGACCGGTGACGTTCCGGCGATACGCGCCAAGGTGGTACTTCTCGATGTCGATCTTCCGGGATTGAACGGCCTCGATGTCCTCCGCCGGTTGCACAGAGCAAAGGTGACGGCCCGCTCCAAGGTGGTGATGCTCACCGCCCGAACCGGCGAGGGTGACGTGCTCGCGGCGCTCGACCTCGGCGCCATTGACCACGTCACCAAACCGTTCAGCGTGCCCGTCCTGCTGCAGAAGGTTACTGTCGCGTTGCGCGCCGCCGGAGCGTGATTGACGAGAAGGTTCTCAACGTCGTCATGTGGAGCGAAGTATTTCTGCTGGTTTTTTCTGTCGTCGTTTTCTTCCTCCACGGCCTCTGGCTTCATCTGACGGGAAAGCGCGACGCGAGGTTGACCAGCGCAGGTCGCCAGTGCCTCGTGCGCCTCCTCAGCCCGGAGGGGACACAATCCCCCTTGGATACGGAAACTCTTCGTAATCTTCCCCGCGACATCCAGACGACGATTTTCCTGGAGATATCAAGGAATCTTGCAGGCACCGGCAAGGACCAGCTGAAGCGCATCGCACGCGAAACCGCCGTCTTCGAACATGCGCGCGTGATGTGCTCGAGCCGCCGCTGGACGCGGCGCCTGCGAGGCGCGCGACTGCTCGCGCAAATGGACGAATCAGACCCGCTGGTGAAGCAGCTGCTGCGCGACCGGCATCCCGCGGTGCGTGCGCAGGCGACAGAGTGGGCTGCGGCGCAGCCAACCACGGCGGTCCTGGACGATCTTCTCGACTTGCTCGCCGATCCGGACACGCTGTCCGGCTTTGCCGTGCAGGACGCGCTCCTCAGGATCGGGCGCCAAGCAGTGGTGCCCCTGGTCAGGTACCTCGATAATCATTCCGGAAGCGCGGCCGTCGCCGGACTACGCATTGCCTCGGCGATGGCGGAGCCCGCGTTCATTCCGCCCGCCGTCTTCCATTCCCACGCCGACCTTGCTCCGGTCCGGGTCGCCGCCGCGCATCTTCTCGGCTCGGTTGGCGGTGTCGAAGCGGCTGAGCGGCTGGCGACGTTGGTCGAGGACCCGGACCCGGATGTCCGCGCCGCGGCCGCCGCGGGGCTGGGCCGCATGAGCCACTGGCCCGCCGCGTCCCGGCTCGCGGGTCTGCTCAACGACGATCATTGGGCGCCCAGACGGGCCGCAGCGCTCGCGCTTCGAGCGATCGGTGGACCGGGAATTCTCCTGTTGCGACGCTCGTTGACGTCACCAAGCCAGCGGGTCGCTGACATCGCTCAACTCGCGCTAGACATGCCCCTGGCGGCCGGATGACGGAGAGCGTGATCCATTTCGCTCAGCTGATACTGATCAGGGTGGAGCTGCTCGTACTGCTCTACTTTCTCGTTGTTAATGGATGGTACCTGGTGCTCCTCGTGAGCTCATTCATAGAGATGCGGCGTCACATGATGCTGATCGCCGACGAAAGCCGGTGGCGGCTTCTGGCCTCAACGCTGTCACCCACGATCTCCATGCTGGCCCCCGCGTATAACGAGGAAGCGACCATCGAGACGAGCCTCCGCGCTCTGCTGGCACTGCACTACCCGCGGCTCGAGGTCATCGTAATCAACGACGGCTCGAAAGACGCAACTGTAGAAGTACTCAAGGCCAGCTTCGATCTGGTAGCCGTCAAGGCTGTTTACGACCAGCGCATAGCTACCAAGCCCGTGCGCGACCTGTACCGGTCCCGGACTTATCCGGGCCTGGTCGTAATTGACAAGGAGAATGGCGGCAAAGCCGACGCGCTCAACGTCGGACTCAACTTCGCGCAGGGCGAGCTCTTCTGCGCGATGGACGCCGACACGCTGATCGAGCCGGACGGCCTGCAGAGAATGGTGCGACCATTTCTTCACGCCACCGACATAGCGGCGTCCGGCGGCACGATCCGCATCGTCAATGGGTCCGAGATCAGATCGGGCCGGGTGGTGCGTCCGCGACTCCCGTCCAAAGCGCTTCCCGGACTCCAAATCGTGGAATACCTGCGCGCATTCCTATTCGGCCGGCTTGGCTGGAACCGGCTTGGTGGGAACCTCATCATTTCGGGGGCGTTCGGACTGTTCAAGCGGGACGTAGTCCTCGCCGCGGGTGGATACCTCCACGACACCGTCGGCGAGGACATGGAGCTGGTCGTCAGGCTCAAGCGGCGATCGTACGAAACCGGGGGGCCCGGCAAGATCGCATTCGTTCCTGACCCCGTGGCGTGGACGGAAGCCCCCGAGACGCTCGGTGTCCTGGGTCGCCAGCGGGACCGCTGGCACAGGGGACTCGCGGACGTGCTATGGAGACACCGGACGATGTTCTTTAACCCGCGATACGGAGTCACCGGAATGGTGGTGTACCCGTATTACTTCTTCGTCGAGCTGCTCGCTCCGGTTGTGGAATCCGTGGGGTTGGTCGGTCTTCTGTTTGGTCTCGTTTTCGGCCTCATGAACTGGTCGTTCGCCATTCTGTTCTTCATGACGGCATATGGTCTGGGTACGGCGTTGACGGCGTTTACGCTGATCCTCGAGGATCTGAGCTTTCACAAGTACGAATCGTTCAAGGACCGGCTCAAACTGTTTGGATGGGCGCTGACGGAGAATCTCGGCTACCGGCAGTTGACCGTTTTCTGGCGGGTGCGCGGTCTGTGGAAGTTTCTCCGCGGCCGGAAGGACTGGGGCGAGATGAAACGGAAGGGCTTTGCTCCGACGCAATCTCCGGCTTGATCCAGTTGATCACTCCCTCCCGGTGGTAAGCTAGATTTCGGACCACAACCTGGAGAACGAATATGGCCAAGCCTGGTGCGGCTGACGTAACGCAGAATGTTCCACCCGTAGCCGCGGCCCTCGATGTGCGGGATTCGCGCACGGATCAATCATTCAGCATTCCAGTCACAGATGGCGCGATCCGCGCGACGGATCTCAAGAAAATCCCCAGCGGCGACGCCGACGGCGGCGGGCTGGTCAGCTACGATCCGGCTTTCCTTAACACGGCGGCGTGCCGGAGCTCGATCACCTACATCGACGGCGACAAGGGAATCCTGCGGTACCGCGGCTACCCGATCGAGCAGCTCGCCGAGCGGGCGAACTTCCTCGAAGTGGCCTGGCTCCTTCGCCATGGAGAGCTCCCGGATCAGAAGGAGTACGACTCCTTCGTGCACGACATCACGTACCACACGTACGTCCACGAGAACATCAGGAAGTTCCTGGAAGGGTTCCGCTACGACGCTCACCCGATGGCGATGCTCAACAGCGCGGTCGCGGCGCTCGCGTCTTTCTATCCCGATTCTAGAAACATCTTCGATCCCGACCAGCGCAACATCTCCATGATTCGTCTGCTGGCCAAGGTCCCGACGATCGCGGCGTTCTCGTACCGGCACGTGAAGGGGCTGCCGTTCGTGTACCCGGACAACGACCTGTCGTACGTCGAGAACTTCCTGTCGATGGTCGCCCGGATGAGCGAGCCCAAGTACGAAGCCAACCCGGTGTTCGTGCGCGCGCTCGAGATCCTGTTCATACTACACGCGGATCACGAGCAGAACTGCTCCACGAGCGCGGTCCGCGCCGTCGGCTCGTCGCACGTCGACCCATTCTCGGCGATGTCCGCCGGAATCGCGGCGTTGTTCGGCCCGCTCCACGGCGGCGCGAATGAAGCGGTGCTGCGGATGATCGGCGAGATCGAACATCCGAAGAACGTTCCCGCGTTCATCGAGGGAGTGAAGGGCGGGAAGGGCCAGAAGCTGATGGGCTTTGGCCACCGAGTGTACAAGAGCTACGACCCGCGCGCGCGGATCGTGAAGCAACTCGCTGACGATGTCTTCAAGATCGTCGGCATGGACAAGGACCTGGAGATCGCACTCGAGCTGGAACGCATCGCCCTGTCCGACGATTACTTCGTATCGCGGAAGCTGTATCCGAACGTGGATTTCTACACCGGGCTGATTTACCGCTCGATGGCATTTCCGACGGAGTTCTTTACGGTGTTGTTCGCGATCGCGCGGATGTCTGGATGGCTCGCGCAGTGGGAGGAGATGCTGCTCGACAAGGAGCAGAAGATCGCGCGGCCACGCCAGATTTATACTGGTCCGGTCGAGCGGGAGTACACGTCCAGGCTCACTCCGCCGAAAGTCGGACCGCGGGTCGCCAAAAAAGACGCGTTGAGGCAGTAGGCGCGCTGGCTGTGACTGGCCGGGTGGCCGGCCCGCTGGCCCTACGCTCGCAAACTGCGCTCGCTAAGACGGGCCTGCGGACCGGCCACC
>JBPCJJ010000133.1:0-8344 GCA_051005405.1 Gemmatimonadaceae bacterium
CATAGGGACCGTCTTAGCGAGCGTAGTTTGCTCGCGTAGGTCCCGAAGGGGACAGCTGCCGCAAGATCCGCGGGCCTAGGCCTTCACACTGCGGGTTAGACGCTTGAGCAGCGGCACCAGCAGCAGCAGCAGGAATGCCGCGCCGAAGGAGGTCGCCACCGGGATGGTGAAGAACTGTGACTGCGAGGTGATCGTCTCGGTCTGCGCGGCGAGCCAGCCGCCGAGGTAGCTCGCGGCCGAGCTGGCCAGGAACCACGCGCCCATGAGCAGCGAGGCGAACTTGTAGGGCGCGACCTTCGTCACGTACGACAGGCCGACGGGTGAGAGGCACAGCTCGCCCAGAGTATGAAACAGGTACGCCATCGTCAGCCAGAGCGCGCTGACCTGGAAGCCCTGATCCACCGAGCGGCCGGCGACCACCAGAAAGAGGAAGCCCGTGCCGAGCAGGACAAGGCCGAGCACCATCTTCAGGGGAGTGGACGGCTCCTTGCCGCGTCTGCCGAGCGCGGTCCAGATGATCGCGAACACCGGCGCGAACATCAGAATGAACAGCGGGTTCATGGACTGGAACCAGCTCGATGGCATCTCGAAGCCGCCGACGTTCATGTTGGTGTGGCGGTCGGCGAACAGGTTCATGGAGCTGCCTGCCTGCTCGAATGCCATCCAGAAAAAGATCACGAAGAACACCACGATGAACAGCGCGATCACGCGGTTGCGCTCTTCGCCGCGCGTGCCGGAGATCGCCAGCACCGCTGCTGCTACGCCCATGCCCGCAATCGCCATTCTGATCGTGAGATCCACCGGGTGGATGTCCCCCGCGCCGAGGAAGACGAGCCCGGATCCGATCGCCGCGCCGATGGTAACCGCCCACGGGTTCCAGGGCTCTTCCATGGACTCCGCCGCTACTGCGGCGGCGTTGGCTGGGTCGTGCTTGGCGTACAGCCCGATCCCCGGGAGATAGCGGTCGCGGCCCCACATGTAGATGATGAGACCGAGCGTCATGCCGACGCCGGCGGCGCCGAAGCCGTAGTGCCAGCCGACCCGCTGGCCGAGGTAGCCGCACACCAGCGGCGCGAGGAAGGCGCCGAGGTTGATTCCCATGTAGAAGATCGTGAAGCCGGAATCGCGGCGGGAATCGCCCTCGCGATAGATCTGCCCGACCATCGTCGAGACGTTGGGCTTGAAGAAGCCGGTGCCGATGACGACGAGCGCGAGCCCGATGTAGAACGGGAGCAGCTGCGTCATGTCCTTGAGCGGGACGCCGTCGGGCGATCCGCCGGGTCCGAACGCGAGCACGAAGTGTCCGAGCGCGATGACGATTCCGCCGATCACGAGCGATCGCCGCGTGCCAATGATCCTGTCCGCGAGGTATCCGCCGATCAGCGGCGTCAGGTACACGAGCCCGGTGTACGCGCCGTACAGCCGCGCGGCGTCGCCGTCGGGCCAGTGGAGCGCGTTGACCAGGTACAGGACGAGGAGCGCCCGCATTCCGTAGTACGAGAACCGCTCCCACATCTCGACCACGAACAAAAGCCCGAGTCCGCGCGGATGGCCGAACATCGCGCGGTCGTCCAGCGCGGGCGGCCTGTCCATCGTGGTTGCGCCTACGTCAACGATACCCGACATAACAGAGACTCCCCTGTTGGCTGTTAGCTGCTGGCTTCAGTGCAGTGCGGCGACGGGAAGATACCGCTGGGGCTCGTTCACGCCACCAGCGCGCTTCTGCTCCTCCCAGCTCACCGTCGTAGGCGTCTGTTTGATGCACGCGGCGAAGTGGCCCGGCTCCTTCTCCTCCAGCGGGGGGACGATCGCGGCGCACGCGGCGTCCTTGGCCGGGTGATGGCAGCGCGGATGGAAGACGCATCCGGTTGGCAGGTTCGCGGGAGACGGCACATCGCCCTGCAGCACGATGCGGTCGCGCGTCCGCGTCGGGTCGGGAACGGGAGCGGCAGAGAGCAGCGCCTGCGTGTAAGGCATCAGCGGCTGGCGGAACAGCTCCGCGGAGCTGGCGAGCTCGACGATCTTGCCCAGGTACATCACCGCGACCCTGTCGGCGATGTGCTCGACCACCGACAGGTCGTGCGCGATAAAGACGTATGTGAGGCTGCGGTCGCGCTGCAGATCCTGCAGCAGGTTGATGACCTGCGCCTGGACGGAGACGTCGAGCGCGGAGACAGGCTCGTCGCAGATGATGAGCCGGGGCTGCACGGAAAGCGCGCGCGCCACGCCGATCCGCTGGCGCTGCCCGCCGGAAAACTCGTGCGGATACCGCGACGCGTACTCGGCGCGCAGCCCTACCTCTTCCAGCAGATCGCCGGCGCGCTTCTCCGCTTCCGCGCGGCTCGCGAGCCCGTGAATCAGCATCCCTTCGCGGATGATCGCGCCGACCGTCATGCGCGGGTTCAATGAAGAGAACGGGTCCTGGAAGATGATCTGCATCTCCCGGCGCATCCGCCGGAGCGCGCTGCCTTTCAGCGCCGCGACGTTCTGCCCCGCGAACTTGATCTCCCCGGAAGTCGGCTCTATCAGTCGCAGTATGGAGCGGCCGGTGGTCGTCTTGCCGCAGCCGGACTCTCCCACGATCGCGAGCGTCTCGCCGTCGTGCACGTCGAACGAGACGTCATTCACCGCGTAAACGACTTCGGCCGGGCCGATCAGTCCTTTGCGGGAGCGGAACGCCTTGGTGAGATTTCGCACCGAAAGCAGCGGCTCCCCGTCGCGGGCTGTCTTCCGGGGCTCGCGGGGCGTCGTCGTCATGACGCGTCGAGACTCCTGCGCGCGACGAGCGGCTTGTGCGGGTTGTTTCTGCGCTCGGGCTCGTCCGCCAGATGGCAGCGGCTCACGTGGCCCGGGCCGATCTCGTACAGCGGTGGATGGTCGTGCTCGGTACGCTCCCACGCGTACTTGCACCGGTCGCGGAATCGGCACCCGCTCGGCCAGGCGGTAGGCGGGGGCACGGTTCCCGGAATCACGTTCAGCCGCTCCCGCTTGTCACCGACGCGCGGCATCGCGTACAGCAGCCCTTCCGAGTAGGGATGGTGCGCGGAAGTGAAGAGATCAGGGGTCGACGTCTGCTCGACTACCTCGCCGCCGTACATCACTATCACGCGCTTCGTCATCTCGGCGATGACGCCGAGGTCGTGGGTAATGAGCAGCACGGCGGTACCGAACTTCTGCTGAACGTCGCGCAGCAGCTCGAGAATCTGTGCCTGTATCGTCACGTCGAGCGCGGTCGTCGGCTCGTCGGCGATGATGAGGGCCGGGTTCATGACCAGCGCCATCGCGATGAGCACGCGCTGCCGCATCCCTCCCGAGAGCTGATGCGGGTACTGCTTCGCGCGACGGTCGGGAGCAGGTATGCCGGTAAGCCCGAGCATTTCGACCGCTTTCTTCCACGCCTCCCGGCGCGTCGCGCCCGCGTGGATGCGCGCGACCTCGGCGATCTGGTCGCCTACCGTGAACACCGGGTTGAGCGCGGACATCGGCTCCTGGAAGATCATCGCGATCCGGTTGCCCCGGATCCGCCGCATCGATTCTTCGTCGAGGGTGACGAGGTCCTTCCCGTCGAATTCGATCTTGCTGCCCGCCTCGACGCGTCCCGGCGCGCGGATCAATCGCATGATCGAGAGGGCGGTCACCGACTTTCCGCATCCGGATTCGCCTACGATCCCCACCGTCTCGCCGGCATCGACGCTGAACGATACGCCGTCCACCGAGCGCGCCACCTTGCCCCCGCCGGGATAGAAATACGTGCGCAGGTCCCGGACTGTGAGCAGGGGGCTACTCATGCGCTGAAAACTCAGGCTGGCGAAACGCCCGCCGCAACCGGTCGCCGAGCGCGTTCACCGCCACAACCGTAGCCACAATCGCAAGGCCCGGAAAAAGTGAAATCCACCAGCCGGCCGTCATAAGCTCGGCCCCGTCCCGAATCATGTTTCCCCAGCTCGGGGTCGGGGGCTGAATCCCGAACCCGAGATACGAGAGCCCGGCCTCGAGCACTATGACGTTCCCGACGCCGATCGTAGCAAATACGATAATTGGTGGGAGCACGTTGGGCAGCACATGGCGGATCGCTATGCGAAAGTCGTGCGCACCGAGGGCCCGGGCGGAGGCCACGTAGTCGCCTTCGCGGGTGACCAGCACCTCCGCCCGCACCAGCCGGCTGAGCTGGAACCAGCCGGTGAGCCCCAGCAGCAGCACGAGCGCGGTCGTGGACATCCTCCCCCAGAGCGCGACGAGCGCGAGGACGAGCAGGACCCGCGGAATCGCCATCAGCGCGTCCACCAGCCGCATCATGACCTCGTCGGCGAGCCCGCCCAGATAGCCCGCGGCGAGTCCGTATGCCGAGCCAACCGTCACGGCGACGAACGTGGCCAGGAATCCCACGAGCAGCGAGATGCGCGCGCCGAACAGGAGCCTGCTCAGCACGTCGCGGCTGAACTGGTCCGTGCCGAGCGGATGCGCCGCTGACGGGGCGGAGGTGCTTCCGCCGACGATGTCAGGTTGCGCGGCGGGATCGTACGGCGCCAGCAGCGGAGCCGCGGTCGCGGCGAGCACTATGAGCAGCAACAGTGCGACAGCCACGACAGTCCCCCGCGCGATGCGCGGCGCGGCGGCCTCGGCGGCCCCGGCGGCCCCGGCGCAGGGCTCACGCATCGCGCAGCCTCGGATCAGCGGCGCGGTAGAGCAGGTCCGCCACGAGATTCCCGGCGGCTACCACGACGGTTCCGGCGATCACCACGGCGAGCACGAGCGGATAGTCGCGCGACGACACAGCGTCCACCGCGACGAGCCCCATCCCCGGCCACGAGAACACTTTCTCGACGAACACGACTCCGCCAACGAGCGCCGGCAAGCTGGTGCCCAGCAGCGTGATCGCCGGCATCAGCGAGTTTCTGAGCGCGTGCCTGCCCACGACCGATCCTTCCGCCACGCCTTTGGCGCGCGCGCCGCGGATGTAATCCAGCGGCAGCACGTCGAGGAGCGCCGCACGCTGGTACCGGGCGACCGACGCGCCGGCTGCGAGAACGAGGGTCGCCAGCGGCAGCGCGATGTGGTGCGCGCGGTCGAGCAGCCGCGCGCCCGTTCCCAGATGCGGATACATGACGGCGTCGGTCATCCCGCCGACGGGGAAGATCGGAATCCAGTAGCTGAAAGTCAGCAGGAGTAGCAATCCAAGCCAGAAATCGGGAACGGAGAGCAGGACCAGCGAAGCGCCGCCTGCAGCGCGGTCGAACGCTTTCCCCCGCCTGCGCGCCTGAGCGAGCGCGAGGGCGATGCCGCCCGCGAAGCTCAGCACCAGCGCGAGCCCCACCAGGAGCAGCGTGCGCGGAAGGGAATCGGCAATCACCGCGCTCACGGGCTGCTGGCGCGAGAACGACCATCCCATATCGCCGCTGGCCAGGCGAGACAGGTAGCGTCCGTACTGAGCGGGGAGCGGCTGGTCGAGTCCGTATGAGCGCCGCCACTGGGCGCGAACCTCCTCGGTGACGTTCGGATTGTCCAGCGAGCCGGCGAAGGGATCGCCGGGGGCCGCGTGGATGAGAACGAACACCAGTGTTGCGACTGCTGCCACTACTACGAGCGCGTGGACAGCTCGGCGCAGCAGATACGCGATCACGCTACTGCGTGGGTGTCAGGCCGATGTTGTCGCGCGGAAGCCGGTTGTCGGGGTCGATGGTCCACTCAGCGAGGTGCGCCCACCACGCGTCGCGCCGCAACACGGCGGGCCGTATGCGGCTGTGCAGCGCGAGCGTCGCCATCGGCTCGTACAGCCACACCGCCGGCGCGTCGCGAAGGATCACCTCGTACGCCCGGCGCATCTGCGCGTGCGCCGTGGCCGGATCCATCGCGGTCAACGCGCTGTCCACATGCAGGTCGAACTCCGCGCTCTCGTAAGATCCGAAATTGGTCCCGCCCGGCGCCCTGGAGCCCGGCGTTCCCCATGTCTGCCTGATTCCTGGCGCGGGGTCGATCCGCCAGCCGCCGAGCGACGCGTCAAAGGATCGGTCTTTCATCCGTGTGAGAAACGCGGCGTTGTCCAGCGACTCGATGTTCACCGCGACGCCGATCGTGCGAAGCTGCTCCTGCACGAGTACAGCGATGCGACTCCTGTTCCTGCTCGATGTCGGCGTCACGAGCGAGAATGCGAGCCTCTTTCCGGCTCGCACCCGCACGCCATTAGCTCCGGGAACCCAACCCAGCGAATCCAGAATCCGGTTGGCGGCGACCGTATCGTACGCGATCTGCGGAAGGTTGGCGTCCGCGCCCACATAGCCGCGCACAGCCGGCCCGATGGCGACCATCGCCAGCGTGTCGAACACGTTCTTCACGATCGAGACGCGGTCGAGCGCCATGGATATCGCGACCCGGGCAGAACGGTCGCCGAAGATCGGGTGCGGCACAGCTCCGTTGCGCCGATCGCGCAGGTTGAATTGAAGGAAGCCGTACTCGAGCCCGGGGTACGTGACCAGGCGAAGCGCCGGATTCTTCTGAATTTCCGCGACCATCTCGGGCCGCACCACGTCGAACACATCGGCCTCGCCTGCCAGCAGTTTCGTCGACGCGGTGGTGAAGTCCGGCGACACGGTCCAGATCACGCGGTCGAGCTTCGGCCGCCCTGAATAGTTGTTGGTGTCCGCGACGATCTCGAGCGAGACGGCGGGCTCCCAGCGGGCGAACCGGAACCGACCGCTGCCAACCGGCGCGCGCGCGAACGGCGTCGACCGCAGTTGGCTGCGGGGGGCGCTGCCGAGCAGATGCTCCGGGACTACGACGAGATTGTAAACGGCGTCGAAGAACTGTCGTGGTGATCGGCTCCGGAACCAGAAGACCGCCGTGAGCGAATCCGGTGTCGTCACGGAATCGATGTTCGCCAGCAGCGCTGCCAGCGGCGCGGCTACTTCGGGGTCCTGGAAGAGCTGGTGCGTGAAGCGAACGTCGCGCGACGTGACGGCCCGGCCGTCGTGCCAGCGCGCGCGCGGGTTCAGCGCGAACGAAATGCTCAGCGAGTCGGAGCTCCACGTCCACCGCTCGGCGAGCCGCGGCCGAAAGCCGTGATCGCCGGTCGTGTTCAGCGAATCGCCGATCTCGGCAAGCCTGTCGAAGAGCAGGTCGGTGACCTGGCGGCCCTGGACGGACGAAACGAGCGTCGGGATGAGCGCGTCCACGTCCGCCGCGACGGCAATGACGATTGTGCCCCCGGCCGCGCTGTCGGTGGATGCATCCTTGTCACACGCGCCCAATGCGGCGATGCACGCGGCAACTCCGGCGACCGAAAGCTTCACGCTCGTTTTCATCGCCGGAAGATTGCGCTTCACCTGCGCCATGTCCATTGCGAATCCAGGAACGCAGCCGCGTGCCGCGCGGTGGCATCCGCCAGTTCGCTCGCTGACAGCGGCTCGGCGTCGACGCCTGCAGTCGTCATGACATTGCAAAGAGCGTCGTACAGCTCGCGAGGGTGCGGCGCGCGTCCGAGCGCCTGCGCGAGCGTCGCCGGCGGCTCTTGATGACCGGATCCGGGGAGCGCGACCAGCGCGGCGAGCGCCGACTGATCGTCCTCGACCAGTATCGAGCCGTGCTGCAGCATCGCGCCGCCTTCGCGGTACTGCGCGCTCCCGACGAGCTTGCGCCCGTCGGCCGTTATCTCGCCCGGCGCCGCCGTGGCGAAGCAGGGATTGGCGTCCGGCGGGGGCGCGCGGCCCGTGCGGCGCGCGATTTGAGCGTCCACGCCGAGCGCCAGCAACGCGGCGAGAAGCAGCTCGTTGATCCACTCGTACGCCGCCGCGATGGGCTCGCCGGGCTCGGCCGGAGCGGTGACGCTGTACGTGATCTCGCGGTGGTGGAGGATCGCCCGGCCGCCGGTCGGGCGTCGCACGACGTCGATCCCGGCCTGCGCGAGCCGGGCCGGATCGTACCCGGCGGTCTTCTGGTTTCGTCCGAAGGAGAGCGTGGGAGCCGTCCACGAGTAAACGCGGACCACTGCTTCGCCCGTGGCCCGCGCGCGCTCCATCAGCGCGACGTCGCACGCCATGTTCTCGGCGCCGGTGAGCGGAGGCGATAGCAGCGTCCGCCAGGACGAGCCGCGAATGGGCCCGGCCCCGGCGCTCGGCGCAGGGTTCAGCGTTTCCAGCATAGGGACTGAATGGTACCGGTAGCGAGCCGTTGCGCGCGAGGCCGGTCCGAGCGGGGCTAATGGGAATCCAGGTAGCGGGCGGACCGGTAACGGGTTACGGGGTAGCCGGTGAGAGGGCGGCCGCACCAATTGGGTAGTTTTCACGGGCCATCCGGTGCCTAGTTTCCGTTCCGCCCTCTACCTGGATACCCCTTGGCACCAACCCGAAGC
>JBPCJJ010000134.1:0-9172 GCA_051005405.1 Gemmatimonadaceae bacterium
TCGGGAACCGGCGGTTACCCAGGACCTCGAACGATCCGATCTGGTAGCGCGGGCCTTCGCGGACCGTGATGTCGATCATCGCCTTGCCGAGCTCTCGATCGACGATCATCGAGTCCGACACGATCTGGAAATCGATGAAGCCGCGGCTGCCGTACAGCTGCGGTATCCGCTCCGACAGGTCGCCGGCGTACTCGATCTCGTCGAACTCTCCGGTCCTGTAGAAAAGGAATCCCTCGGGCTTCGTCTTCATGGCGCCGACGATGGCGTCGTCCGACACTTTGCTGTTGCCGATGATCCGCACGCCCGAGATGGCCAGTCTCCGCCCCTCGTCCACCACGAAGCTCAGCGCGACCTGTCCGTTGGTGATCGTGGAGTCGACGCGGATCGTAGCGAGGTAGAAGCCCTTCGCCTCATACAGCGAATCCGCGCGTTGAATTCCCAGCGCAACTTTGGCGGGATCGAGCGGAACGCCCACGGGCTGCTCGAGCCGATCGCGCACTTCCTTGCCGGACACGCGGTTGACGCCCGTGATCGTGAACGCGGAAAGCAGCAGCCGCTCGCGCACCGCGACGACGAGCGTCGCGCGCGAGCTGGTGTCGAGCGAGCAGGTGACCTGCACGTCCTCGAACTGGCCCGTCGCGAACAGCAGCTCGATCGCGCGCTGGATGTCGCGGTATCCGTACGTGTCGCCGACGCGGAGTCCGGTGGTCGCGAGGATCGTGGCTTCGGTGACGCGCGAACTGCCCGTTACGGCAATCGCCGCGGGCGTTGCGCACGGTCCCGGCGCGGTGGTCACGTCCTGCGCTATGGCTTCTCTGGCTCCCATCGCAAACAACGCGAGCAGTAGCAGGCTAAGTCGATGCATCCGTGAAATATAAGGGCTTTTGGCTATTGGCTGTGAGCTGGTGGCAAACAGCCGGGGACTCGGTATTAGACACGCAAACGACCCAAATTGGTCCGCCTATTTTTTCGCCGTTCGCGGGCGCCATTCTTGGGGCTCGCCCCCGACGGCGGCGGGAGGTGCGTGCCGAGGAGGCGAACAAACGCCCCGCTCCGCTCGCTACGCGCGCACACTACGCGCGCTAAGACGCTCGCTTCGTGGGCACGCGTGGGCTCGTCTCGTCTGGCCATTCGCCAATGCCGGCGGGAGCGGACGCGGCGGGGGGTCCTCCATAGCGCCGTCTTAGCGAGCGCAGTTAGCGAGCGTAGGCGCGATGGAGGATACCCCGCCGCGTCCGCTCCCGGCGCACCCAAGCAGGCCAACGAGAACGCGCCCCGGGATATTTCCCGGAGCGCGTCGTGGCCTGGACTCGGAACCGCGCGAGCTGACTACGCCTGCGGAGCCGCCGTGGTGAGAACGCGGAACTCGAGGCGGTCGCCTTCGGGCGCGACGTCGACTTCCACGTCGTCCCCCTTGGTGAACTCGTGCAGCAGGATCTTCTCCGAGAGCGGATCCTCGATGTAGCGCTGGATGGCTCTCTTGAGCGGCCGCGCGCCGTAATCCTGGTCGTACCCGTGCTTGACCAGGAAGGCCAGCGCCGTATCGGTGAGCTTGAGGTTGATCTGCTCGTCGCCGAGCCGATTCTGCACGTCGCGAAGCACGATCGACACGATGTCGCGGATGTTGTCCTCGGACAGCGGGTGGAAGACGATGACGTCGTCCAGCCGGTTCAGGAACTCCGGGTTGAACACCTTCTGCATCTCGTCCTTGACCTTCTCCGACATGCGCTCGAAGCCACCGCGGTTGTCGGCGACGAAGCCGAGGCTCTTGCCCTTGGTGATGTCACGCGCGCCCACGTTCGACGTCATGATCACGACCGTGTTCTTGAAGTCGATCACGCGGCCGTAGTTGTCGGTGAGGTGACCCTCGTCGAGAACCTGGAGCAGGATGTTGAACACGTCAGGGTGCGCCTTCTCGATCTCGTCGAGCAGCACCACGCTATAGGGCTTGCGCCGTACGGCCTTGGTGAGCGTTCCGGAATCCTCGTAACCCACGTATCCCGGGGGAGCGCCGATCAGGCGCGACACCGAGAACTTCTCCATGTACTCGCTCATGTCCACGCGGATGAGCGCGCTGGCGTCGGCGAACAGGAACTGCGCGAGCGAGCGCGCCAGCTCCGTCTTGCCCACACCGGTCGGGCCCGAGAAGATGAACGAGCCGATCGGGCGGTTCGGATCCTTGAGGCCGGCGCGACTGCGCCGGATCGACCGCGCCAGCGCCTTGATCGCCTCGTCCTGGCCGACCACGGACTCGTGCAGCTCCTCTTCCATCCGCAGCAAACGGGTGGTCTCGGCTTCCTGCAGCCGCATCACCGGGATGCCGGTCCAACGGCTGACGATGAACGAGATTTCCTGCTCGCCAAGCACGGGCCGGTGCGACTGGCGGTGCTTCTCCCAGTCCTCCTGCGCGCGCCGGATCTCGCTCTGCAGCTCACGCTCCTTGTCGCGAAGCGAAGCCGCGCGCTCGAAGTTCTGATCGCGGACCGCTGATTCCTTCTCCGTGTTGACGCCTTCGAGCTGGCCCTTGAGACCCGCCACTTCGGGAGACGGCTGCTGTGTCGCCAGACGCGCGCGGGCGCCGGCCTCGTCGATTACGTCGATCGCCTTGTCGGGAAGAAACCTGTCCGTGATGTACCGCTCTGACATCTTGGAGGCCGCGACGAGAGTCGCGTCCGGGATCTCCACCCTGTGGTGATCCTCGTACTTCTGCCGGAGACCCTTCAATATCTCGACGGTCTCGTCGACGGAAGGCGGCTCGACGATAACCGTCTGGAAGCGCCGCTCCAGCGCGCCGTCTTTTTCGATGTACTTGCGGTACTCGTTCAGCGTGGACGCGCCGACGCACTGCAGCTCGCCGCGCGCGAGCGCCGGCTTGAGCATGTTGCTGGCGTCGATCGCGCCTTCAGCCGCGCCCGCGCCGACGAGCGTGTGCAGCTCATCGATGAACAGCACGATGTTCTTGTTCTGCATGATCTCGTTCATCACAGCCTTGAGCCGCTCCTCGAACTGGCCGCGGTACTTCGTGCCGGCGATGACGGCCGCCATGTCGAGCGCGAGCACCCTGTGGTCGCGCAGCGAGTCAGGGCACTCGCCCGTGGCGATGAGCTGCGCGAGGCCCTCGACGATGGCTGTCTTGCCGACACCCGGCTCGCCGATGAGCACCGGATTGTTCTTCTTCCGTCGCGTCAGCACTTCCATGACGCGCTCGATCTCCTTCGCCCGGCCGATGGTCGGGTCGAGCTGGCCTTCGGCGGCGAGCTGCGTGAGGTCCCGGCAGAAGTGGTCGAGCGCGGGTGTCTTGGACTTCTTGTCGCCCTTGGCTCCCGCCGTGCCCGGTACGCCCGGCGTGGCCTTCTCCGCGGTCGTGGCTGCTCCGCCCTGCGGCATCTCGGTGCCCAGAAGGCGAAGCGTCTCGGCGCGCGCAGCGTCGAGGTTGATTCCGGCGTCGGCGAGAACCTGCGCGGCGATCCCCTTCTCTTCGCGCAGGAGACCGAGGAGCAGGTGCTCCGTTCCGACGTAGCTGTGCGAGAGGTCCCGCGCTTCGGCCATCGCGAGCTCGAGCACCTTCTTGGCGCGCGAGGTATACGGAAGATCGCTCGCCTGGGGAGCTTTCCCCTTCTTCACGGTCTCCTCGATCTTCTGCTGAATCTCGTCGAGGTCGACGTTAAGGTTCTGCAGCACGGTGGCAGCGACACCCTCGCCTTCGCGGATCAATCCGAGAAGTATGTGCTCAGTGCCGACGTACTCGTGATGCAGGCGGGACGCTTCTTCCCGCGCCATGGCGAGAACTTTTCGCACCCGTTCAGTGAAGTTGTAACCGTTCATCAGTCAGTCCTCAGTCGCGGTACACGCAAGCCGCAACGCAAGTCGCGGCGACCCGCGGAAACCCTACCTGTCCGGCTCTTCTTCGAGCGCCTTCCGCACAAATTTCGCTCGTGCCAGGTTCGCTTCGTTCTCAGTCAGGGGGCGTCCGGCCGCGTACGCCAGATGCGCCGACTGGCTGAAAATCAGGAGCTTGTTGAGGGTATATACACTGAGACCGGCAATCAGGTTCAGACCGACAGCAAGTCGAACGCCGCTGAGGAAGTTCATCGCTTCCTCGAACGTGAGACTCCGCGCGTAACGCAGGGTCCCGTACGCCCGCCACAGCTTGTCTTCGATAATATAGCCCGCATCCCGCAACAGGACACGCCTTGATTCTTCCTCGCGCTCGACCACGTGACGGACCACGCGGACGAGGTGATCGAGCAGCTCCTCCTCGGACCTGCCGAGCGTCGTCTGGTTCGACATCTGAAAGAAGTTGCCGACGACTTCGCTCCCCTCGCCGTACAGGCCGCGGTAGGTGAGCCCCATCTGTTGCAGCCCCGTGAGAACCTTGCCGATCTCCTTGGTGAGCACGAGCCCCGGAAGGTGTATGAGCACCGACGCCCGCAACCCGGTCCCCGTGTTGGTCGGGCAGGCAGTGAGATACCCGAACTCGGGGTGATACGCATAGGGCACGCGCGCGCCGATTTCACGATCGATCGCCTCGACTTCCGAGTACGCCACGTTCACCGCGAAACCCGATCGTAGCGACTGGAGCCGCAGGTGGTCCTCTTCGTTGATCATTATGGAGGACTGCCTTGTAAGGAACACCGCCGCGCCGCTGCGAACCGGATGCTGCGCGTCCAGTCCCGCCAGCTCCCGGCTCACCAGATGCCGCTCGTGGAGCAGCAGCCGCTCGCCGGCCTCCATCTCGTCGACGCGCAGCATGACGCCGTCGTCACTCCCCGTGACCGCGGGAATCGCGTCGCGCACTTGCGCGAGAACGCGCAACCTCTCGCCATCGCGCGCTCGGGATGCGAACGAGTATCCCTCCACGTTCCGCGCGAGCCTGATCCGTGTGGACAGCACGATGTCCGCATGCTCGCCCGACGCATCCAGCCACTGCACGCCCCCGCTCGGGAGAAGCGAGAGGTCTAGGGTCATACCGACGGCCCCGCGTGGCCGCTGGCCCTGGATGCGACCGGGAATCCCCGACTGCGCCTACGCTCGCAAACTGCGCTCGCTAAGACGGCGCTGTCGGGGACACCCAGTCGCACCGGGGCCGCGGCCACCCGACCATTGATCATTCGAAACCTCTCAGCTTGTCCCGAATGTCCGCGGCCATCTCGAACTGCTCGGATTCGATTGCGCGCTGGAGGCGGTCGCGGAGCTCGCCCGCGGTCACGGTCCGCTCCACGTCGCCATCCGAAGGCGGCACGTACCTGTGACCCACATGCCGCGAATTTCCGTGCACGCGCCGGAGCAGCTCGCGCAGGCTTTTTTCGAAGGCACCGTAACAATGCGGGCAGCCCAGCCGGCCGCTGCTGCGGAAATCGCGCAGCGTGGACGAGCAGAAGGTGCACCGCGCGGCGTCGTCCGAGGCGGCGGGCATGTGCTGGTGCACGCTCTGGAGCAGATCCGTGACCTGTTGCTTGGGTACAATGACCGACGTCTCCACCCCGCGCTCGGCTGCGCACTTCTCGCACAGGCGGAGGTGGCGCACTTCGGCCCCCTCGACCTGAGTCAGGTCGATCACGACGTCCCCCTCCTTACAGACGTCGCATACCATCAGGCCACGCCTTCCTTCGCTGCGGTCTCGGCGAGGCGGCCATCAGCGAGCAGCAGCACCCGGTTGGCGCGCGCGGCCAGCGCCTGGTTGTGCGTGACGACCACGGCTCCGATTTCGAGGTCGTGCGTAACCTCGACCAGCAAGTCGTGCAGGTTCTCGCCTTGCGCCTGATCGAGGTTGCCGGACGGCTCGTCGGCGAGCAGCACTGCCGGGTCCATGGCGAGAGCGCGGGCGACGGCAGTTCGTTGTTGCTCACCGCCGGAAAGCTGCGCGGGCCTGTGATGCATCCGCCCGCTCAGCCGCACGCGGGCAAGCAGCTCCTCGGCGCGGGCGCGCGCCTCCGAGTGGGATTTACCCCCGATCCTGAGCGGCATCATCACGTTCTCCAGCGCGGTGAACTCGCGCAACAGGTGATGAAACTGAAACACGAATCCGACACGCCGGTTCCGCAGCGCCGCGACCTCGTCGTCCGAGCGGCCATGGACCGGCTCCCCCGCGATGACCACGTAGCCCTTGGACGGAGCCTCGAGCGCTCCCAGCATGTGCAACAGCGTGCTCTTCCCCGCTCCGGACGCTCCAACAACCGCGACCATCTCCCCGCGCGACACTGACAGGTTCAGGCCGGACAGCACGTTGATCGTGCTTCCATCGCCTCCCACATAGGACTTGTGGAGGTCATGACCCTCCACGACTGTGAGCCCGCTCATTCGTGCCTTATCGCTTCGAGCGGATACAGCCGCGACGCCTGGATGGAAGGGTACAGCGTGGCTACGGCCGCAATCGCGAGACTGGCGAGCACGATCCACAGCACGTCCATCGGGCTCGTCATCACCGGCAGGTGGTCGATGAAGTAGATCGCGGGATCGAGCGCGATCAGCTTGTACCTGTCCGTGCTGATCGCCGCGGCGAGGCCGACTACCACACCCAGCCCGGTACCCACCGCCCCGATGAACAGTCCCTGCAGGAAGAATATCCGCCGGATCGAGCCAGCGGACATTCCCATCGCCCGGAGGATCCCGATCTCCCTGGTCTTGTCCGTCACGACCATCGTCAGCGTGCTCACGATGTTGAACGCGGCCACGATCACGATGAGCAGCAGGATTACGCCCATGCCCAGCTTCTCCAGCTTGAGCGCCTGGAAAAGCGACCGGTTCTGCTCCTCCCAATCGACGGTTCGGTATGGAAACCCGAGCGATTGCGTGAGCTCGGTCGCTATGCGCGACGCCTGCCATCGATCCACCGTGCGCACTTCGATGCCCGTCACGCTCTCGCCGAGCCCCGCGAATTCGCTCGCCAGCGCGAGATCTATGTACACGTAGCGGTCGTCGTATTCGTACATCCCGGTCTCTGCGATTCCAGTGACTTCCAGCTCGTAGATGCTTGGGACGAACGTGCCCGTCGCTGCGTTGACCGTGGTGTTGTCGATGGAGATCAGGTTGATTTTGTCGCCGGGCCACGCGTTGAAGCGCGCGGCCAGCAGCTTGCCGAGCACGGCACCGCGGCGCTGGCCATCGGAGCTGGCGAATCGGAAGTCGCCGCTGGTGACGTGCGTGCGGATCGTAGTGACTTCCTGCGCGCCGCGCGTCTGGGGCGGGAGTCCTACGAGCATGACACCGCCGGCGTAGTCGCGCCCCGCGTTCATCCCCGCTTCGGTGAGCACGAACGGATCAGCGGCGACCACGCCCGGATGACGGCGGACCTTGCCCAGGACGTCACGCCAGTCCTGTATCTTGAGGTCGCTCCCGTAGCTCAGTACACGGATGTCGGGGCTCCCGACAAGGATCTTCTCGCGCAGGTCGTGCTGGAGCCCGTCCATCACGCCGATGATGACGATGAGCGCGCTGACGCCGACCATGACGCCGAGCATTGCGATCATGCTGATGAAGGACAGGAGGCGCGATCCGCGTCGGCTGCGGAGGTAGCGCCAGGCTATGGAAAGTTCGAGGCGGGACATGGCTGCAAGTTAAGGGGTGACTAGTGACTAATCGCCCTCCGGCCGCATCGTCGGGAACAGTATCACGTCCCGGATACTGGCCGCGCCCGTCAGGTACATGAACAACCGATCCACGCCTATGCCTACCCCCCCCATCGGTGGCATGCCGTACTCCATGGCACGCAGGTAATCCTCGTCCACCGTAGTAGCCTCCTCGTCGCCGGCCGCCTTGAGCGCGGCCTGCGCCTCGAATCGCTTGCGCTGGTCAATTGGATCGTTGAGCTCGCTGAAAGCGTTGGCCAGCTCGCGCCCGTTGGCGAAAAGCTCGAACCGCTCGGTCAGGGAAGGATCGCCGCGCTTGGGCTTCGCCAAGGGAGAGAGCTCCACGGGATAATCCACGACGAACGTCGGATCCTGCAGCTTTCGCTCGACCAGCGCCTGGAAGATTTCGTCGAGCAGCTTGGCGCGGCCGAGCTTCTCGACGTGCTCCACGCCGACCCGCTTCGCGAGCTGTACAAGCTCATCCCCGCCCAGCCCCAGGACGTCGGCACCGGCTGCCTCGCGAAGAGCGGCGGTCCATTGAACCCGCGGGAATGGCGTCTTGAAGGTCGGCACTTCCGCGATGATGCCCGGCGTCGAGCGCACCGCCTCCGCCGAAGCCACGATCAGCGCTTCGACCACCGTCATCATCTCGGTGTAGTCCGCGTAGGCCTGATAGAACTCGAGCATGGTGAACTCGGGATTGTGCGTGCGGTCGATCCCCTCGTTCCGGAAATCATGCCCGATCTCGTACACGCGCTCGAAGCCGCCGACCACGAGCCGCTTGAGATAAAGCTCGTCCGCGATCCGCAGGAATAGGGGCATGTCGAGCGCGTTGTGGTGAGTCACGAATGGCTTCGCGGCCGCACCGCCGTACAGTGGCTGGAGCACGGGCGTCTCCACCTCGAGAAACTCGCGCGAGTCGAGAAACGCGCGCATCGCCGAGATCATCTTCGAACGCGCCACGAAGACCGTACGGACCTCCGGATGCACGGCCAGGTCGGCGTAGCGCTGGCGGTAGCGCTGCTCCTGATCGACGAACCCGGAGTGCCGAATCGTCTCCCCGTCGATGACCTCTTCCTTCCCGTACGGAAGCGGCCGCAGCGACTTCGCCAGCAGCTCGAACTCCGTGACTCGGATGGTGACCTCGCCCGTCTTCGTGCGAAACAGCGGTCCCTTCACACCCACGATGTCCCCGAGGTCGTACTGCTGGAGCACCGAAAACCGGTCCTCTCCCAACTCGTCCTTGCGGAAGTACAGCTGGATCTTCCCGCTCTCGTCCGCCACGTGCGCGAACGCAGTCTTCCCATGCGCCCGCCACGCGACAATGCGGCCCGCCACACTCACGATTTGGCCTTCCTCGGCATCGGACGATAGCAGCGGAACGGCGGCAGCTGCCGAATGGCTCCGCTCGAACGAGTACCCAAAAACCTGCTCCCCGCCCGCCAACAAAGCATCCAGCTTATCCCGGCGTGCCTGCATCACGAAGTTCAGCTCGTCGCTCATGACACCGCCCGGGAAGTGGCCTCGGGTCGGCCCTGTCCCACAAGGCACCGTCTTAGCTTCGGCGCGGTTTGCCGAAGCGTAGGTGCCGCGTGGGATAGGGC
>JBPCJJ010000135.1:0-20837 GCA_051005405.1 Gemmatimonadaceae bacterium
AGCGGCTATCCGATTCTTGCTCACCTTAACCCAATCTTCATTAAGCCGACGTCATCGAATCTTCATCAAAACGTGTGCACGAAAGTCTGCGTTCAGCGTCTACTGTGTAGCACCAACAAGGAGACGACGTGCGTACACTGCATCTCATCGAATCGGAGCACACGGGCCACTCCACCGGCGGCCTGCACTCCTTCCTGAGCATCTCGGCCCACGCGGCGATCGTGGTAGCTGCGCTCTATGCTACGACGCGCCCTGCGGCGAAGGTCGTCGATGCGCCGGACCCGCGTGTGTATTTCGTTCCCGAGCCCCAGCGGCCCGCGGTCGCCCCGATAGTGCAGGCGCCTCGCGCGGCGCCCAAGGCGCCGGCGACTCCAGCCCCCGCGCGAGCAGCGGTGGCCGCGGTGGCCGCGGTGGCGCCTGCCACGGAGCCGGCAACGATGCCGGCCGCGGAGGCACTGCTCGCTGACCCTTCCGCACCGGCAATCACCGAACCGGTCGCCGCGGCGGTCGGAACCGGCACCGTGACCGCCGTCGGCCAGGCAGGCCGGACGGGACCGTATGACGCAGGGGAGGTCGAGGTGGCGGCAGCGGCGTTGTCGAAATCAGGCCCGGACTATCCCGAGCGGGCGCTCCGACTCTCCCTCTCGGGCGGCGTCGCGGCGCGGTTCATCGTGGGCACCGACGGGCGCGTCGAAAGCGAGATCGTGATCGTCGATTCGACGAGCCCGGAATTTACCGAGGCCGTCCGCACGTTCTTACGCCGGACGCGCTACAGGCCCGCGCGCGTCGGAGGGCGGCCGGTCCGCCAGATGGTGGAGCAGCGGTTCGTATTCGAGCTGCGGCCGTAGCGCAGTCAGACTTCGTTGTTCTGCTTGGCGTAGTACCAGGCGACGCCGCCGGTCAGCATGAGGACCGCGGCGACGATGAAGACCAGCTTGAAGACGATTATTCCGACGATGAACGGCGCGAGCCACGGCACGAACCCGAGCACCACGCCGAGCGCCGCGACGCCAGCGAAGAAGAGTCCGATCGCGAGTAAAACTTTGCCAAGAACACTGAACCGCATTGGTTGCTCCGCGTGTTGGTACCCTTCATTTACGGCTGGACCGAGCGCCGGTTTCGAAAATCTGGCGCCCGGCTTCGCCCGGCCGTCGCCGCCCCCGTCACAAAGGCGGGCGCAACGCCCGGATTTCCTCCCGGAGCGCCGCGATCTCTGCGCGCAGCCGCCCGAATTGAGGGTCGCCGTCCACCTCCTCTGACTTGTCGCGTCCCAGGAAGTAGGCCGGCACATTCGGGTTATCGGGTGCGTCGATTCTCATCGGCCGGAAGGTAAATGCGCGAGGAAGCTACTCACGGGAAAGTTGGCGGGGGATCCAAGAGAGTGAGAAGCCAGACGGCCAGGTGCCAGGGCGCCAGATAGCGAAAGGATGAGGTCAGATGGGCGCTGGAAAGGTTGCGAGTGCACATCCCGCATCAGTGTTCTTGGATGAATGCAAGATCATCGCCGCCTCCTTATTTGGGCAAGATCGCACGCATTGGCTATAGAAGTTCGACGGGCTACGCGGCGCTTTCCCCGTACCGGCTATCGATCCCTCCAATCTCAGATGACGCGTGCCGCCGAGTCTGTGATGTTCAACATCGTAGAGGGCTGCGGTGCGAGAAGCGCGAAAGAATTCGCGCGCTTTCTTGACATCAGCATCAAATCCACGTCGGAGCTGGAGTGCCAACTCGAGCTAGCCAAGGATTACGGAGCACTGTCCCAGCGTGAATACCGGGCGCTAACGGCGGAGGCTGTGGAAATCCGCCGGATGATCTGCGGTTACCGGGCGAAGGTGATGATCACCGCCCGATCAAGCAATGCTTCTGGCTAACTGGCCGCCCTGGCATCTGGCCGTCTCACAATCTTGGATCCCTGTTATCGCCCAGGCGCTATTGCACCGCGTTGACCATATCAAAGATCGGCAGGTACATCGCCATGATCATTCCGCCAACCGCGACGCCGAGGAATACGATCATCATCGGCTCGAGCAGCGAGAGCAGCCCGCCCACGGCCGCGTCGACTTCGTCGTCGTAGAAGTCGGCGATCTTCGACAGCATCTCGTCGAGGCCGCCCGTGGATTCTCCGACCGAGATCATCGAGATGACCATCGGTGGAAAGACACCCGATTTCGCCAGCGGCGCGGCGATGGTTTCGCCGCCCGCGATGGACGCGCGCGACGCCATGATCGCGTCCTGAACCACACGGTTTCCCGCGGTGCGGGCTGTGATCTCGAGCCCCTCGAGAATGCTGACTCCCGAGGCGACCAGCGTTCCCAGCGTGCGGGTAAACCGCGACACGGACGATTTTCGGAGGACGTCCCCGAGAACGGGAAGTTTGAGCAGTAGCCGGTCGATGGCGAGCTTGCCGTTGGGGCTGGCGTAATAGCGCTTCAGCACGAAGAAAGCGCCTACCGCGAAGGCGATGATGGCCCACCAATAGCTCTGCAACCCCTTGGACATCCCGATCACAACCCGGGTCGGGAACGGGAGCGGCACGCCAACGGACGCGAACATGTCCTCGAAGGTCGGGATGACGAAGATGAGCAGGATGGCGATGGCTCCCACGGCGACCGCGAGAATCGACGTCGGGTAGATCATGGCGCCTTTCACCTTCCTGATGAGCTTGTCGTTCTTTTCCAGGAAGAACGCGAGCCGGTTCAGGATGACGTCCAGAATGCCGCCCGCCTCGCCGGCCGCGACCATGTTGGTGTACAACGGGGTGAACGCCCGCGGATGCTTCGCCATTGAGTCGGCGAGCGTGTAGCCGGATTCGACGTCGAACATGACCTGCCGCGTAATGCTCGAGAGCGTCTTGTTCTCGGTCTGTTTGGCCAGAATGTCCAGCGCCTGAACCAAGGGCAGGCCGGCGTTAACCATCGTGGAGAACTGGCGGGTGAAGACCACGATGTCGCGGATCTTGACGGAGCCTTTCTTGGTCGACTTCTGCGCGTTCTCATCGATCTTGACGACGGCGAGGCGCATTTTGCGGAGCTGCGCAATGACCGCGTCGCGGGAGGCGGCTTCGATCGTCGCGGTCTTGAGGTCGCCGTTGGTCGCGCGAGCCGTGTATGTGAAGATCGGCATGCGCCGGCCCTATCGGCGCCCGCCGGCCGTGGGGACCGGTCGCGGCGTGGAGGGGGTGGTCTTTCCTTCGGCGACTTCCTCGGGCGTGAGGCCGATCATCCGCAGGAACTCGGTCTGATCACCGGTCACGCGCAGGCATTCCTCGACCGCGACCTGGCGGCTCATGTAGAGGCTGTACAGCGCGTCGTTAAGCGTCTGCATTCCGAACTTCTTGCCGGACTGCATCGCCGAATAAATCTGGTGAACCTTGTCGTCGCGGATCAGCGCGCGAATGGCCGGGGTGACGACGAGGAGCTCGGCAGCCATCACGCGTCCCCTCCCCTGCGCCTTCGGAAGCAGGGTTTGCGTAATGACGCCCTCGAGCACGAATGCGAGCTGCGCGCGGACCTGCGCCTGCTGGTGAGCCGGAAAGACGTCGATGATCCGGTTGATCGCCTCCGCGGCCGAGTTGGTGTGCAGCGTCGCGAACGCGAGGTGTCCGGTCTCGGCGATGGTGAGCGCCGCCTGAATCGTCTCCAGGTCGCGCATCTCGCCGATCAACAGCACGTCGGGGTCCTCGCGCAGCGCGTACTTCAGGGCGTTGGCGAAAGTCTTGGTGTCGGTCCCGATCTCGCGCTGGTTGATGATCGAGAGCTGGTGCTTGTGGATAAACTCGATCGGATCTTCGACGGTGATGATGTGCGCGCGGCGCTCGCGGTTGATCTTGTCGATCATCGCGGCGAGGGTCGTGGACTTGCCCGAGCCCGTCGGGCCGGTGACCAGCACCAACCCCCGCGGCTTCTCAGCCATCTTCGCTATTACCGGCGGCAGTCCCAGATCCTCGAACGTCTGAATCGTGAAGGGAATCTGCCGGATGACCATCGAGACGCATCCGCGCTGCTTGAAGCAGTTGCCGCGGAAGCGCGCGAGGTTCGCGATTCCAAACGAAAAGTCCAGCTCGTCCTCCTGCTCGAATCGCTTTTTCTGGTTCTCGGTCAGCACCGAGTACGCGAGCTGAAGCGTGTCCTTGGGCGCCAGCGCATAGTCCACATGCGAGTCGACGATGTCGCCGTCGATTCTGAGCTTCGGACGCTCCCCCGCGACGACGTGAAGATCGGACGCCCCGCGCTCCGCCATCTCGTCGAGGAGCTGGCGGAGGTTGACGCCGAGCGCGAGTGGTGCCGATCCGGCTGCCGCCGACGCCGCTGCCGCCGCTGCCGCCCCTGAAGGAGGAGCTGACGGTGTGAACGTCGGGTTCGGTCCGGTCATTTATGAGGCCCGTTGTGTGGGTAGTATCACGTGGCGCTGGTCTCTCGTATCACCTGGTCGAGCGTCGTAATGCCTTTCATGACCTTGAGCCAGCCGTCCATCCGTAGCGTCAGCATCCCATCGTTTATTGCGGCGTTCTGCAATTCGGCCGCGCCTTCGTTCATGAGGATATGCCGGCGCAGGGCAGGCGTCATGTACATCACCTCGTAGAGCCCCTGGCGCCCCTTGAAGCCGGTGCCGAGGCACTCCTCGCAGCCCTTGCCGCGGAAGAACGGGAGGTCGCCGATCTTCGAGTCGAGGCTGATACTCTTCCAATGTGGCACAGCTTCGGCGGTGGCGTTGGGCCGCGCGCCGTCGAGCGAGTCCTGCGTGAACCGCAGCGCTCGGAGCGTAGTCGAGCCGTCCACTTTCGCTGTCGCGAGCTCGATCTCGTCGGGGATGTATTTCTCCTTGCAGCTCTTGCAGATCTTTCGCACCAGCCGCTGAGCAAGCACCAGATTGAGCGCCGACGCGACGTTGAACGGCTCGAGCCCCATGTCCATCAGACGGGTTATCGTCTCCGGCGCGGAATTCGTGTGAAGCGTGGAGAGCACCAGGTGACCGGTGAGCGCGGCCTTGATGGCGATACCGCCCGTCTCGAGGTCGCGGATCTCGCCGACCATGATGATGTTCGGATCCTGCCGGAGGAACGCGCGCAGCGCAGCGGCGAAATCGAGGCCGATCTCCGAGCGAACCTGAACCTGGTTGATCCCGAAGAGGTTGTACTCCACGGGATCTTCGGCGGTCATGATGTTGACGTCGATGTTGTTGATCTTGGACAACGCGGAATACAGCGTCGTCGTTTTTCCCGATCCGGTCGGGCCGGTGACCAGCACCATCCCGTAAGGATTGGAGATCGCGTCCATCAACTGCTCTTCGGAGCGCGGCTCGATACCGAACTTCTCCAAGTCGAGCGTGAGGTTGCCCTTGTCCAGAATACGGAGCACGACCTTCTCGCCGAAAAGCGTCGGGAGCGTCGATACCCGGAAATCGATCACGCGGTTGCCAATCTTGAGCTTGATCCGGCCGTCCTGCGGAACGCGGCGCTCCGCGATGTTCAGCGAGGCCATGATCTTGAACCGCGAGATGAGCGCGGCCTTGAGCTTGGGCGGGGGCTTCATCATTTCCGACAGCGCGCCGTCCACGCGATACCGCACCCGCAGCTCGTGCTCAAAGCATTCGAAATGGATGTCAGAAGCGCCGCGACGGACCGCGTCGGTGAGAATCGCGTTGATGAGCTTGACGACTGGCGCCTGATCGATCGCGACCGCCAGCGCGGCCGCTGACATGTCCTCGTCCTGCTCCTCCACCAGCTCGATGTCGTCGTCGCCCAGATCTATGTCCTGGAGCAGCGACTCCATCTGCGCGTCGGTGGACTCGAAGTGCTTCTCCAGAATTCCGCGGAGCGTGAACTCGCCGCCGACCACCGGGAAGATCTCGTAGCCCGTGATGAACTTCAGGTCATCGAGCACGCCAAGCTGCGACGGGTCGGTAACCGCAACGGTGAGCGTGCGGCCGTCCCGCTTGAGAGCAAGGAGCTGGTGCTTGATCGACAGCTCGGCGGGAACCAGCCTGGCGACCTTGATGTCCACCTCGAAGCTTCGGAGATCGACAGCCGGCATCCGGTACCGCCGCGCAAGAAGGCGCGTGAGGTCCGTCTCCTTGACGAAGCCGAGCTTGATGAGGTTATAGCCGACGCGGGTTCCGTGTTGCTGCTGTTCCTGAACGGCGCGCGCGAGCTGCTCCTGGGTGATCAGCCCCTCGCTGACCAGCAAGTCCCCGATCCGCTCGCTATTAACAGCCGCTGGTGCCGCCATGTACGCTCATGAAGAAAGCCTTCCGCCGGAAACGCTCCGCGTGCGGAAGGTCGTTGCGTGCAGAAAACGTGTCAAGGAAAAACGCGGTAGCCCCGGGGCCCTTATGGCGGCCGCCGTCCAGGAGGCGGGCCAGTGACCGCGTTTTGAGGACGCGGGAGGCGGGAAAAAGTCACTTGCGGTGCCAGCTTTGCGGACAGCGCGGGCCCGATCCCTCGCACGCGCCGGAGGCCGTCGATCGCGCCGAACGCGCCGAATGTGTCCCGGTGGGCGACGATTCGCTTCGCCAAGGCGGGACCGATGCCATTCAGCGTCTCGATCAGCTCGGCGGAAGCAGTGTCCATATCCACTGGAGCGCCCGGGACGGCAGCCTTCTTACGGGACGCCGACCGGCGGCCACCCGGGCCGCTCCTTCCCGCGGTCCGAGCCGAATCCACCCTGCGGAGCTGATCCTGCAGTGCGATCGTTGCCGCGGGATCGGTCGCCGGGTCCTGGGAGATCGCCCGAACCGCGCGAACCCCGGCGCCCAGCGAGACCACAGCGGCGAGAAATAGCAGGGCTTTGCGCTCGGCGGGGGTGGGCATTCCTTTACCAATTGCCCTTCTCCCTGCCCAGCGCACCATCCTCGCGGTGCAAATGGGACCTTTTCGCCGCGAATCAGGCAACTCCGAACTACCGAACTAACAACCAAGCTGGCAGCTGCCGGCTGTCAGCTGGAGGCTGCCAGCTGGAGGCTGCCAGCTGAGCTTCTGCTTGGCAGTTTATCTGTTGGCCGGAAGCACCAGCGCCGCGGCGACATCCCCGACTTTCTGCAAGGACTCAGCGGAGATCTTGTCGATCGTATCGCCGGGTGTGTGATGGGCCGGGTAATCGATGTCGATCACGCTGATCACGCGGAGCCCCGCGCGCAGAAGCGGCAGATGATCGTCGGTAATCGCGTTCTTCTGCTCCGGGATGAAGACGTTCGAGTGCCCGAGGTCGGCGGCCACCGACCAGACGCGCTGCACTACCTCCGGCGCCTGACGCACCGAGTGGATCTCCTGGTATATCTGGAGGTCGCGGTCTCCGATCATGTCCCACACCACGCCGAAGAGCGGCTTGTAGCCCGGCCAGGGAATGTTGGCGGCGAAGTAGGTGGAGCCGATCAGCACGTCAGCCATCGTGTCGAAATTTCCCCAGTCCTCGCCGTCCACGAACAAAAAATCGACGCCTACTGCCGGCGGCGTGGACTTGAGCAGCTCGCCCAGCGCGATCAGCAAGCCGACTCCTGAAGCGTTGTCATTGGCTCCCGGCACGGGCATCGCCCGCTCCGCCGCGTTGCGTCCTTTCTCGGAGAGCGGGCGGGTGTCCCAATGCGTGACGTACAGCACGCGCTCCACAGCCTCCGGCCTGAAGCGCGCGATGATGTTGCGTTGCGGAATGCGCGCGCCCGTCGCCAGGGTGTGACTCCACTCCTGCACGAACACCGTATCGGCTGTTTCGCGCATCCGGTCCGCTATCCATTCGGCGGACCTGCGCCACCCCTCAGTGCCCGGGACACGGGGCCCGAACGACATCAGCGTCGTCGCGTGCGCGAGCGCCGCCTCGCCGCTGAATCCGGTCGGCGGCCGCGACGACTCCTTACCGCACCCGAGCAGCAGACACGCCAGGACAAACGCCGGCCATTGAATCACTTCATCTCTCCGCCGAAGAATTGCAGCTGAAGGACCGCGCTCAGCACGGTTTGCGTGATCTCGCGATTGAAGTTGCGGTCGAAGCTCGCCACGCGCGAAATTAGAAAGCTCGATGCAAGGTTCTCACCGACGTCGGTATCCGCGCTGAACGTTAGCGCGCGCCTCCCGCTCTCGAACAGGCGGCTCGTGTTGTTCAGCGCCAGCGGGTTGATGACGAAGCTCGACCCTTCCCCGCTCTGATAGCTGAAGCGGGTCCGAACATCGCGATGCTTCCCCTCTCCCGCCGGCATGCGGAACGGCATCGCGACGTCGAGGTTGTAATCGGTGTTTCGCGAGCGACTGTCGACGCCCGGCCTGGATTCGGCACGCCGAACGCGGCTGAACCCGCCGTTGGTGGCGAGCCCCGGCACCAGGGCCCATGCGAGCGACACGTTAAACGGGTAGCTCCGGAACCGGCTGTCGCTGCGATCGTCAGCCCCGATCCCCTCAGGGCTCGGAGTGCCATAACGCTGCTCGGTCTCCTGGACCCGCGCGCTGAACGATGCGTTCGACCAGAGCCACGACAGCCCGCGCGGACGTCCGCTCCATTGAATGCCGACATCGGGGAAGACGACCTGTGTTCCATCGGTCGTTGTCGTTCCACCCTCGAGCCGGCGGATCCAGTGTCGCATCGTGTGCTGCTGATACCGGCTCGTGAGCCTGGCCCCGAACGGCAGCTGCCACGAGTTGCCGATCGACAGGTGATTGGTCACTGCCGCGCTCGTGGCCGTGCTCCCATTCACATTGAGGAACTGCCCGGGTCCCCCTAGCGCAAACTGATAGGACATCGGCGGGTCTACCGCGGTCCCCTCGAAAACCGAAACGACGTTTCGGTTCAGCGCCACCTCGAAAGGGCGCAGCCCCTTCAGCGCCCGGCGGAACCAGAGGGAAGAATCGCCAAGAGCCGATAGTGCGCCAGGCAGGTCGAGCGACATGCCCGTATTAAGAACCTGCGAGTTCGCGAGCCGGCGCGGCAGGCGGGACTCCCGGTTGGCGCCGGCCGGAAGCACGCGATCCGCGTAAAACAGTGTGTTCGGGTCCCGGATCATGTGATAGGTGCTCGCAAAATCGAGCCGGGGACGAATCCACGGTCGGATCGATGGCGAGAAGTTGATCGAGCTCTGGATAGCCCGCTCCCGCTCGAGTCCTGCGTCGATCCCGGCGAGCGTCTGACCCTCGGACTCCGCAATGATCCCCAGCGGCGTAGCGGGATCGTAGTCGCGCAGATCGCGCACGGAGCTCAGATCGAATCGCGCGCGCAGAGCATCCATCGGCTTGAATGCGAGCACCGCGCCGTTCCTCCACGTGTGCGAAAGCCCGCTCACCGGGCGGGGTCGCTCTCCCGACGCGCCGGTGGGCCTGAAAAAGGAGAACCGCTCGTCGCTTCCCTTCCGGTACACGCTGGTCAGGAACAGCTCGGCGGGCGACCACCTGGAAAGCTTCGGAAGCAGGGCGCGACTCACATTGAGCTCGGCGCCGAGCAGGAAGTTGCGCGCGGCGCCTTCCTGGAACTCGCTGCGCGCAGACGCGGACGTGTAGCTGCTGTTCAGAACGACGTTGTTCAGCAGCGGCGCCAGGAAGTGTCCCTCGATCGGAACGGTGCGTCTCACGCTCATCGTGTACGACGCCGCCGAGGATCGCGGCGATCGCAGGCCGTCCACCGATTCCGCCTGGATGTCGGATTGCGAAAGGAAGAGCGGATCGCTGGCGGCCGAGGTGTAGCTCAACGTGACCGGAATCGAGAGGCCGAGCGCGCGAGGCAGAAGCTTCTCGAGCCTGAACGCCGCGCTGATGTCCACTGCGTTGTCGGTGAGAAATCCGGGCTGCTCAGCGAGCTGCCGGAAGTGCGGATCCCTCCGGCTGAGATTGAGCCGAATGTCACCGAAATCGCTCGCCACCATCGATGCGGCAAATTGCCCGGCGAATCCCATCTCGTCCACGACGTCCGCCAGGCGGATGTCGTTCACCCAGAGTTCCAGCGTATCAGAAGGGGAGATAGGCCGACTACCGCCCCCGTCGGCCACGCGCACCATTCCCACCGCAAGCTCCTGGACCGCCGCGAGGTTCGGCGCGCTCGATCCCGGAGCGATCGTGTACGCGATGTACCCGTCTGCGCAGGCCGCGTAACGCCCTTCCGACGAAACCCCCACGGTAGCTGGAGTATTGGCGATGAGCACCGAATCGAGCCCGGTGCAGCTGTTCGGCCTCGTGCCGGCAAGGAACGCGTTCTGTATCTGCGCCCGGAGCGCGAAGAACTTCTGGAAGTCGACGCGTATCTCCGGGAGCCACGCCGCGCGCGTCGTGCCCCCGTTCAAGGGCGTTCGGTACATGTAGAAGTTGTTGGGATCGCGTCCGATCTTCACATAGAAGTGGAGCTCTCCGTCCGCGCCCCAGCCGCCGTTGATCCCCCGCGCCCACAGGCGGAGCTGCTTGTACCCCATGAAGTTTTTCTGCCCTTCGGGGAAGCGGTAGTAAGCCTCGGCGCGCTGATGCCGCTCGAGCCCGCCCGCCGTCAGTCGCAGCGACCGCTCGTTGATCTGCACGCGGGCCGACGAGAGCGCGACAGTCTTGTTGTCAGGCTCGTCCGTGACGCCTGGGGGAGATTCGTAATCGATCCCACCCGCGCGGTTCCTGTCCTGCGTGCCGATGACGCCCGCGATCACATAGCCGTTCGCCGCCGGTAGCTCCCCGCCGATTCCGACCAGCGGCTTGTCGTCGCGCTTGAGCCAGGGCGCCCCGGTCAACCGCAGCCTGGCGAGCGGCACGCGAACGAACTCATTGTCCGCGGCCCCCGCGCCGGAGATCATGGTGATGCGAAGCGCCCTGACGCGGCGCAGCAGCGCCTCGCCCGCCGAGTCGTCAGGCGACCGGAACGGCACGCGGATCAGAACCCAGCACACGGACTGGCTCGCCTGCGCTCCGTCGAAGGTGCGGGGCGCGGGGGCGCAGCGCCCGACGCGGTTGTACGACCCCGGATTGCCCAGATCGACCACGTACCTGCGCCACCGCTCCTGATCCCGCTCGCTCTGGGTCAGGTTGAGCACGTTGTCGAAGTCGATGTCTTCTTCGTCGAGACGGTTGTTCGCGACCGTGCAGTTCGCGCGGGCGTCTCCGAGCAATTGCGAGAACCTCGAACCTCCCGAGCAGAGCGCGAGGTCGTTCACCGTCACACCGGTCTGCGCCCCTCCGGGGAGCGTGTCTGCGACAAGCGTGATTCGCTCGACTCTGTCGCCCGGCAGTCCGGTGTCGTCGCTCGTCACGTTGAACGCGCGAGAGAAAGGGTCTCGCTCGCTGTCGAGGCGGTCGATTCCGCGAATCGAGCGCCCCGTATAAACGCTGTCCGTCGGGGCTGTGACGCTGCCCTTCACGAGGCGAAGCGTGTCTGGCGAGAAGACAACGGAGTTTTCCGAGACATCGCCGAAGTCGAAGACGAGAAGCGGGTTGCGCGCGCGCGCCGCAGCCGACGTATCGACCTGCGCCCAGAACTCCATGTTCTCGACACGCGACAGATCGACGCCGGACGGCCCGAGCACGGTTCGAATGGACCGCCACCGTCGACCGGCGGGCGCGCCGGTGATGTTCCACTGAAATGCGCGCCGCTGCTGGTTGTACAGGCCACCGACCGACAGCGGGTACAAGGTCATCCACAGCAGCGTCTCGGGACCAGCCACGCCGGTTCCGAACAGCTCGGTCTGCGGGTCGATCTGCCTGATCGTATACTGCACAGGCCGGCCGCTCACGTCGAGACCGGTGGTCTGCCAGGCGAGAGTCGCCGCGCGAGCGAGCGAGAGCGCGTCGCTGCCCACGCGAAGCGCGAGGGCCGTGCCCAGCGCGGGCTGGCTGCTGTAGTACCAGGTTCCGTCGGTGAGCGGGACCTGGATCCCGCCTTCCCCCTCGAACGATTCAATAAACGCCTGCCCCGCCGAGTTCGGACGCGGCCGGCTCATGGCCAACTCGCCCGATACGCTCACGCGCGACGGTACGGCGGTGCGCCCGTACGGAAGACGGGACACCAGCCGCGTGAGCGGATCGGCGTCGAAATCGAATAGTCCGCTCACTCCGGCAACGAGCGACGCCGCGGGCTCGAAGCCGAGCGGCGGACGGTTGAACGTCGTCTTCTGCGACTGCGATATGGCGGTGAAGCTGATCTGGCCGCGTTCCATCAAGAACTCGGCAGCGGCGCCGGTGATGGAGGTTGGCGTATCCGCGAACAGCGGGTTTTCCTCGTACTGCACGCTCACCTGCCGGGGCCGCGGAAACAGGGTATCCGGTCGGGCGAAAGTAACGCGACCAAGGTCGTAGTCCACGGAGTAATCCACGCCGCGCGTCAGCAGTATCCCGTCCACGTACAGCCGCTCGGAGCTGGGACGCAGCTGCACCGAACCCAACATCAGCCCGCCCGCGTCGCCACCGCCTTCCGCCTGGTAGCGGATTCTCAGGTGGTACAGAGCGCGGGGACGCTGCGCGGTGTTCAGATGCTCCGATGGAGTCGAGTAGATCGCGTCGTTGGACGGGTTTCCGCCCGTGGCGAGCCCGTCGCTGCCGAACGGACGCAGCGAGGGAAAGATCAGGAACTGATCGTTGATCATCCGCGCCGATCTCATCGAGAAGCCGACCTGCAGGTTCGGATCAGACGGCCGCGGCCAGAGCCGATTCTCGAAGTCGAAGGTGGAGCTGTTGGTCTCCTGTGCAAGTCCAAACGCTTCGAGAAACGTCTGCGCGTTTCCGCTGAACGGCTTCTCGTGGTCGGTTCCGGCGCTCGTTACGACCTTCACGCTAACAGACGGCCGCACGATGCCCGCACCGCCCACGCGATACACGCTGCGAATTTCGCGATTGAACGCCGGATCTCCCGGGGCCACCTGCGGATCCCAGAGGAGGTTCGCGAACTGCTCACGATCCGGCGCGAACTCAAGATCGGGAGTTCCGCCCGTCGTGACGTGCGTGGTGTCACGACCGTTGGTGCGCACCCGGTACGCGACGACCAGCCGCTCCCGGTCTATGGAGAGCGGACGCACGAGGGCGATCCACAGCAGCGACGGGTCCGCGTAGTAATCGATTCCCTCGCGCAGGTACTCGTACACCTGGCCGCGACGGGAGCGGGGATCGCCGAGCAACCGGAATTGCGGGCCGCTCGGCGTCGCCGGCTGCGCTCCGATGAGGAGACGGTAAACGAACAGGCGCGCCGGGCGGAGCGTGTCGGGAAGCGCCGCGGCCGACAACGTCAGCGCGCGGGAATCGAGGATGTCGATGTTCGGGTAGCCGCGGATGATTCTCGGATCGACCGTGAAGAAGAATCGCCGCGGCTCGAACTGATAATCCTCGATATTCCTGTCCACCTCCTGCAGGGTGCGATCGCCGACCGTGAACACGCGATCGGCGACGATATTCCCCTTCTGCTGGGCCATGATCGCCTTGAGGCGCATCGGGCCGAGGTGGGTGATCGCCTGCAAGCCGGTGTTGTTGCTCGGTATCCCGGCCGTGATGAAGCGCGAGCGCGGCGGCTGGAAGGTGACGTTCCCTATCTCGAATCTCTCGAGGAGATCCTTCTCTCTGCCCTGGTAGTAGATCGAGATGTTGTTGGACGCGTCGAACTCGCGCTGGGAATCGTAATCCACATTCACGTGGATCCGGTTCGCGACGACCCCGCCGGAGCGCAGCGACGCCTGGAAATCGAACAACGGCTCGAACCCCGTGCGGCAACCGACGACGGGGTCAAAGCGGCCCGACGCGGAACACCGCTCGTTGACGGCGCGCTCTGCCCTGAACTCGACGCGCCCGTCGAGGTGAACCGACAGGTCGGTATAATCCCCCAGCAGCGTAGCCGCGCGATCGGCGACGCCGAAAGGAGGCCGCGGCGGCAGCTCCCCGGGAAACGCAACGGCACGGGATTGGGTAGCGAACGTCCGCGCCTGAACCTGGCCCCAGGTGGACTCGATGATGCTGCGCACGTTCTGCTGGAACGCCGTCGCGCGCGCGGCCGCGATCTGCTCTTGCGCCAACCTGAATGACTCGCGCTCGCTCAGGGAACGGACCGTGGGAAGGCGGTAGGGCAGCGAATCAAATCTGATCCTCAGCCGCACGTCGAGCGGAGGAGCCGTGTCGCGCCGCGCCCGAACGCTGTCCGGTGGCGTACTGTCGGAGGTATCGCGCTGGGGCCTGGGCACCGGGAGGGTATCGGGAACAACCCGCCCGCCCTGCGTGGCGGATGTCACGGCACCTTCGCCCACGGCGGCGAGGGAGACCGCCGCGATGAGCGCGAACAGCCCACCCGTATATTTCACGCCGTGAAGATACTTCACCGGTACGTCCTCAAGGAGCACGTTGGGCCGCTCACGTTCGCGATCTCGTCGCTGACGTCAATGCTGCTGCTCAACTACGTCGCCAAGAGGATCGGAGAGCTGGCCGGCAAGGGGCTCGCTTGGTCCGTTATCGGCGAGTTCGTGGCGCTGACTGTCCCGTTCATCTTCGCGATGACGCTGCCGATGGCCGTGCTCATCTCGACGCTGTACGCGTTCAGCCGGCTGGCGGCCGACAACGAGATTACCGCGCTCAAGTCGAGCGGCGTAGGGCTCCGGAGAGTCATGACTCCGGTGGTGATCGCCGCGTCGTTGATCACGGTCGGCATGATCGTGTTCAACGATCAGGTGATGCCGCGCGCCAACCACCGGCTGGCCGTTCTCCACCGCGACATCGCGCAAAAGAAACCGACGTTCGCCCTCAGGGAGCAGGTGATCAACGAGATCAGCCCGGGAAAGTTCTACCTGAGAGCCGGTCATATCGACAAGAACTCGAACCGCATGCGCGAGATCACCATCTACGATTTCGGCGACGTGGGCCGCAGGCGCACGATTCACGCGGACAGCGGGAACATGGCCATGTCGAGCGATCAATCCGACCTGCTCATGACGCTGTACGACGGCACGTTGCAGGACGTGCCCGTCCAGGACCCGACGCAGTTGCAGCGCCTGTTCTTCAAGGTCGATCTCGTGAGAGTGCGCGGCGTGGGGAATCAGTTTCGGGAAAGCCAGGCGGGAGAGTACAAAGGCGAGCGCGAGATGACGGTGTGCGAGATGGAGCAGAGCAGGCACGAGGCCCAGTCGAATTACACCGCGGCGCAAGCCGAGTTCGCCGAGCGGGTCAGGGACGCCAGGATCGCAAAGGTGGAACTCAGCCGTGAGGTAAGGGAGACCAGCCAGGATCCTCCCGGCGACTGGTCGTTCAGCGGCGCTTACTGCGGCATGCTCGGGGTGCTCGGGGTGCTCGGGGTGCTCGGCGGCGGCTCCGCCGACTCCGCTGACTCCGCTATGGCCCCGACGACGGCAGCCCTGGTGCCCCCATCGGCCGGGGTGGCCTTGGCGAGGATCGACATCGTGCCCGACAGCGGCGCCGTCTCCAAGGCTGCCCGGTCCGTGCCCAGAGGCGCGGCCGCCTCCACGGCTGCCGCCACCCGGGTGGCCGAGATATCGCCCGACGTGGCCGCCGGAATGCCGGCCCAGATCGAAGCGTCCCGGATAAGAATGACGGAGGCATCGCGCGTGATGAATCTTTACTCGGTGGAGATTCACAAGAAGTTCGCGCTCGCCGTCGCATGCGTCGTGTTCGTGCTGCTCGGAGCCCCGATCGCCCTTCGTTTCCCGAGAGGCGGCGTCGGCCTCACGATAGGCGTGAGCATCGGCGTGTTCGGGCTGTACTACGTGGCGTTGATAGGGGGCCAGTCGCTGGGCAATCGCGGCATCGTTCCGCCCGCGCTAGCGATGTGGGGAGCGAACATTCTGTTCGGCGCGGCGGGGCTGCTCCTGCTCGCCAAGCTAGGCACTGAATCCGCGACCTCGCGCGGCGGCGACGCGAGAGAGCTGATGGACGCGTTCCGCGCGTGGATGGCGAGACACGTTGCGCGGATCGGCGTCCGGCTCGAGCGCAGGCGATCGGCGCCATGATCTGGCGACCGCGCCCCCTCGACAGGTATGTGTTCGGCGAGTTCTGGAAAATCTTCGTCACGACAGCGCTTGGGTTTCCGCTGCTGCTGATCCTGTTCGACCTCACGGACAACCTCGACACTTACCTCAACCGCGAGCTTGCGCAAACCGAGCTCCTGCTGAGCTACGTGTACTGGCTCCCCGATTCGGTGTTCCTGATTCTGCCCGCGGCCGTGTTATTCGCGACGGTGTTTTCGATCGGCGGGCTCACCCGGCATGCGGAGATCACCGCGGCGAAAGCGTCGGGCATAAGCTTCTACCGGGTTATCGCTCCCATTTTCGCAGGGGCTCTGCTTGCCACTGCTGCCGGACTCGTCCTCGGCGAGCTGGCGCCGTTCGCGAACAGGAAGAGACAGCAACTTTTGCGCGCCGACCAGTTCGCCGGAGGCAACGAGCGCTTCAATTTCGCGTATTCCGCGGAGCAGGGACGCGTGTACAAGATCGGCGCGCTCCGGGTTAGCGACCGAACCGTGCACGGCATTGACATCGAGCGGAAGGGCGCAGGGCCCGAGTACCCGAGCTATGTCCTGTCCGCTGCCAGCGCGACGCACGATCCCCTGCGCGGCTGGCTGCTGAAAGACGGCGTGATGCACGTCATCCCCGACAGCTCGCGCAACATCACGTTCGCGTTCGACTCCGCGCGCACGCGGCACTTCAGCCAGCGCCCGCTCGAGCTGACCGCCTCGCCGAAAGCGCCGGAAGAGATGCGGTTCATGGAGCTTGGCCGGTTCATAGCCGCCATGGAGCGATCGGGCGCCGACGTCAATGAACTGCGGGTGGAGCGTATGCTCAAGATCGCGGTTCCGGCGACGTGCATCGTGATTTTCCTCTTCGGTGCTCCGCTGGCAACGAGTACGCAGCGAGGCGGCGCGGCGTACGGGATTGGCATCAGCCTGGCGACGACGATGGTATTTCTCGTGATGATTCAGCTCACCAAGGCGGTCGGCTCCAAGGGAATTCTCCCGCCCGATCTCGCCGCCTGGATACCGAGCATTCTGTTCGGAATCACAGGGACGTATCTGTTTCTTCGCGTGCGCACGTGATCGACACGGTCGCCAATGTGTTCGCGGGCATTGGCGCGCGCGGCTACTTCGTGCGCGACATCGGCCGCGCGGCATCGGCGCCTCGGACGTACGGCCCGGAGATCATCGGGCAGATGCGCCGGATGGGCGTGGATTCGTTGCCCCTCGTGGCGGCGGTTGCCGCTTTCATCGGCGCCGTAACGGCAATTCAGACGCGATTCCAGCTTCTCCCGGGCGTAGAGCTGTCGGTTGTGGGACTCATCACCCGGCAGTCGATCGTGCTGGAGCTCGGGCCGCTGCTGACAGCGCTCGTGCTCACGGGGCGGGTCGGGGCGCGCATCACGGCGGAGCTGGGCACGATGCGTGTCACAGAGCAGATCGACGCGCTCGAAACGCTCGCGTACGATCCGGTGGCGTACCTCGTGGTTCCGCGGCTGATCGCGGCGATCGTCATGGTGCCGTTGCTGACGATATTCGCCAACTCGATCGGAATCGGCACCGCGATGCTCGCGGCCGAAAGCGCGGGCGTCTCGTTCGCCAATTTCAGCGAGGGTTTGCGGCTCTCCTTCGCACCGTTCCAGATTTTCTACAGTCTGTTGAAGGCGACGCTGTTCGGAACCGCGATCGCCTTTTTCTGCGCGTACGAGGGGTTCTTCGCCGCTGCCGGCGCCCAGGGCGTCGGGCGCAGCACGGCGAGCGCGGTAGTCGTAACTTCCGTGGCGATACTGATGCTGGACGCGCTGACCGCGATGGTGCTTGCGCGATATCTCATATAAACCGGGACGAATGATTCAACTGCATAACAAGCGATGAAGCGGCGCGACGAAGTTCTCGTCGGGATCATCGTTACCGTCGGCCTCATCGTCGCCATCGCCGGCACTATCTGGCTCGCGCAGGGCGGATTGGAGCGCGGCTATCCGCTGTACGCGCAGTTCCCCTGGGGCCAGGGCCTCAAGCGCGGCCAACCGGTGCTTCTCTCGGGCGTGACCGCCGGCTACGTGGACAAGGTCGAGTTCATCCCGACCGGCGGGGTGCTGGCGACGCTTCGGATAACCAGCGATTACAGGGTCCCCAAAGGGTCGCGCGCGTCGGTGATTCCGGCAGGCTTCTTTGGAGACAAGGCCGTCGCGGTTACCCCATCGAGCCCGAATGCCGACACTCACGCCGAGGGCGATACCCTTCCGGTGGCGGACAGCCCGCCGGGTGTGGACCAGCTGACTTCCAAGGCTGATTCGATCGCGACCTCGGTGCAGGCGATCACGCGCGAGCTCGAGCGGGAGCTGGTAGCGGGGCGGGCGCTAGCCGAGCTGCGGTCCACGCTCGCGGGGACGAACCGGCTGGTTGCCCAGTTGAGCCAGGTGGTCGCGGTTCAGGCGCGGCAGTTGGACGCCACTATGGCGTCAGTGAGGCAGGCAGCTGGCGCGATCGACCCTGTGAAGGTCGATTCCACGTTGCGGAACATTCAGACGGCGAGCGCGAGCGCCGTCGAGCTTTCGGCGGAGCTGGGCCGCACATCCGCCCAACTGAGCGAAATGCTCGTCAAGCTGGACCGTGGCGAGGGAACGGCCGGGCGGCTGCTTAGCGATCCTGCCTTGTACAACGATGTCCGGCGGTTGGTGACGCGTGTGGATTCGCTGACTTTGGACTTTCAGAGGAACCCGCGACGGTATATCAACCTGAGCCTCTTCTAGCTCGACCGCCGGCAGTCGGACAGCAGGGCAAAAAAAATCCCGCCGTGAGGCGGGATTCTTTTTACTCCGAAGCATTCGCTCCGGTCAGCTAACCCATCGAGGCGTTAGTTGAAGCTGTATCTCACTCCCAGCTGAATTCGGTAAACGTCACCGGTGCCGGCCGTCTGCTGGTACGTCTTGGTGATGAGCTGGCGGTTGATGTTCTGCAACCGGTAGACGGCTTTGCCCGAAGCATCCGCCGTGGGGCGGCCGCCGCCGATGAACAGAGGCTGGGTCGTAACCAGCCGCTGGCCCAGACCCCAATCCTTGTTGATCAGGTTTCCAACGTTCAGGAAATCCAAGCGGAGCTGCAAGGCGTTTCGCTTACCCGAAACGCTTCTGAAGATTTCCTGCGAAAGGCTGAAGTCGGCGCGCGTGACCCTCGGCAGAAAGACGGCGTTACGCTCGGCGTACTTGCCCCTGTTGGCGCTCAGATACTTATCCTGAAGAATGTACGCTTCCCACGCAGCCGCCTGCTCGGCCGCCGTGAACGTTACGGCGGGAACCAGAGGCGTTGTCGCCGTGGCTTTGATCTCGGGGAGCGTGTAGGTCTCGAAGTTCATCTCCGAGATATCGCGATGGATGTAGATGAGGTCGTTGCTGAATCCCCCATCGCCGTTCAGATCGCCACTGAACGTGTAGCTCGTGTTATTGATAGTTCTGTTCTCCAGGAACAGAGACGCAGTGGTGGCACCAAAGCTGAAGTACTCTCTTCGGATAGACCCGGCGACGAAGAAACGATGCCCCGGCGACGTGCTGGCGAAAGCCAGCCCCGGCTTGTTGGGATTACCGGAGTGCTGGTTGTTGTTCCACGACCCGAACGCGATCGAGCCCGCGTCAACCGTGTTCTTCGCCTCACCGTAGCTGTACGCCGTTTTGATGAACGTACCGGCGCCGAACGGCTTCTCGAGCGTCCCGGCGAGGTTCCAGGAGGTGCCGTCGTTCTGATTCTTCAGGACGATGGCTTCCGTAACGCTGGCGTTGAGCCGGTTGCTCCCGACCCATCGCGGGCGATTGTCAGCTCCGACGAACGTGCTCGTCGGCGGCGCCAGATTGGCGTTGATGTAATAGATGCCATTTACATCGCGGCTGTAAAGAAATTCTCCCGTGCCGATGAGGCCGAAAGGCAGCCGCTGGTCAAGGGCGACGTTCGTCCTCCAAAGCTGGGGGAACTTGTACGCCGTGTCGGTTAGCGCGAGCCCGAAGCTGGAAGCCGCCACTCCCGTGGGAGGACGCTTGTAACGGTCGGGGTCCGGATGGAACGGCCGTTGGTTGGTATTATCCAGCCGCTCGGAGCCTGTCAGCACGCCGTTCTGGCCAATCTGGTTGGAGATCCACACGTACGCCGGGCGTCCCGTGAAGACGCCGGTGCCGCCCCGGATCTGCGTGCTCCTGTTTCCCGTCACATCCAAATTGAATCCGAACCGGGGGGAAATCAGGACGTTCTTGCCCGGAAGCCTGTCCGTCTTATACTTGACGGTCCTCCCGTCTTCGTCCCGGAAGTTCAGGTTCGGGACGCGGGCGTTCTCGAATCCCGTCTCCCCAAATGAGGGGACATCGAGTCTCAGGCCGAACGTCAGACGAAGCTTGTCGTTCACGCGCCATAGATCCTGGCCGTACACACCCGCATAGAAGACTTCCAGCGGCTGGACTGGCTCCTCCAGCCCGGGCTGGTTTACCCAGCTTACCTGGAATCGGCGCAGCGAAACCGGCGAGGTCGTCCGGTTCGGGTTGGCGAGATAGTCGTTGGCGTCGGTGTAGAAATCCGCCAGGGAATTGTATACGTACGCGCTCTGCGCCCCCGGGAAGAACACGTTCTCGGACTCGTAGTACTCGGCGCTCACTCCAGCCGTGAGCTCGTGGTTGACGCCGTGCTTAGTGATGTTGTTGAGGAACTGGAGGCTGCTGTAGCGCAGCTGGTTGTTGGGCGTGAACGGCTCGAAGCCAAAGGAAGTGTAGGTGCGACCGTCGTTGAGAATATCCACCAGGGGAAAGAACGCGCCCACAAAACCACGGCTCTCGTCGTGCTTGGTGTACCCGAGGATCAGGTTGTTCGACATGTCGTTGCCGAACGTCGAATTCCACTCTCCCACTACCGACTTGATGTTTTCCAGAATCTTGTAGTTCGAGTTCTGGAAGTTCAGTCCGAACAAATTGCTCCTTCTGCTGC
>JBPCJJ010000136.1:0-4289 GCA_051005405.1 Gemmatimonadaceae bacterium
ACGCGCTGGGCGATCGGTCCCGCGACGACCCACGCGGTGCAGCGCTTCTGGCGCACAATCACGCATGTCGGCGGAGTGCAGGTCACCGTCACCGCCGCGCTGGTTCCGCTCGCGTTCGGTCACGACCTGCTCCAGCTCGCCGCGTGGAACGCGCTGGTCACGCTCGGTATGTCGCATTTCATCGTACATGTCATGAAGCGGACGCTCAGCAGGCCACGCCCCTCGACGGGAATGGGCTGCTCGACGTTCATCGATGAGCCGGACCGGTTTTCCTGCCCGTCGGGGCACGCCGCGGCAGCCATGTCCGTCGCCGTCGTGTATGCGATGACATTCCCGGCATGGGCGGCGCCGCTGCTCGCTCTCGCACTCGCGGTCGGCGCGTCGCGCGTCTTCCTTGGCGTGCACTACCCGGGTGATGTCGTTATCGGTCAGGCGATCGCGATTCTCACGGGAGCGTTAGTAATAGCGATCTGATGGCCGGCACGCCCCCGCCGGCTGCGCACGATTCCCGCTCCGACACCACGCTCGAGCAGAAGCTGTTTCCGGCGACCGCGCCGGCGGCGCTGGATCTCCGCACCGCGGATCTCCCCGCCACGCTCAGACCCGGCGCCAAGCTCGGAGTGCTCGACATTACCGAGTTCTTCGGCGAGACGACGGGCGGAATCCGGACGTATCTGCTGGAGAAGGCAAAGTACGTCGAGGCGACTCCGTCGCTGCGCCACGTCCTTGTGGTCCCGGGTCGCGACGACTCTGTCACCGAGAGCAGCGGAGTCCGCTGCTACCGGCTGCGCGGCCGACCGGTGCCGACGCAGCACCCGTACAGGTTCATGGCCGGACTGCGCGCCAACACGCGGATATTCGCGCACGAGCGACCGAGCGTGATCGAAGTCGGCAGCACCGGGATCGTCCCCTGGATCGTCAGCCGCGCCTCCCGCGGCACGAACATCCCCGTCGTGTGCTTCTTCCACAGCGACTTCCCCAACATCATCGCCCCGCACCACAAGACGGGGATGGGCTGGACCGCCACGCGCGAGATCGCGTACGGCTATCTGCGCGCGCTCGACAGGCTGTTCGTCACGACCCTCGTCGCCTCCGACTTCTCCGCGTCGGAGCTGCGGCGCGTCGGCGTGGAGAACACGGTGCGCGTGCCGATGGGAGTGGATCTCGACCGCTTTCATCCGCGCAGGAAGGAGCGCGCGGCGGAGACGAGGCGGGAGCATTCGCTTCCCGCGGGCCCGCTCGCGGCGTACGTCGGACGATTTGCGCGCGAGAAGGACCTCCACGTGGTTGTGGACGCGTGGAACATCGTCGAGCGGGAATCTGATGCGAGCCTTCTTCTCATCGGCGGCGGACCCCTCAGGAAATCGCTCCAGGCCCGCGCGCGCTCCAAGCGCATCCACTGGCTGCCGTTCGAGAAGGATCGAGATCGCGTCGCCGACATCGTGGCGGCGCTCGACTTCTACATTGCCCCTGGACCTGTCGAAACGTTCGGACTGGCCGCCGTCGAAGCGCTTGCGGCCGGCGTTCCTGTGCTGTCGTGCGACCGGGGCGCCGTCTCGGAGCACGTGACGCGATCCGGCGCGGGTCGCCTGTTCGTCACGGGCAGCGCGTCGAGCCTCGCGGAGGAAGTCGCCGCAATGCTCCGCGAAGATCTTGGATCGCTCGGCAGAAAAGGCAGAGAGCACGCGGAGCGCGAGCACAGCTGGTCAAACACCTTCGACCGGCTGTTCAGCGTGTATGGCGAGATAGCGGGATGAGCTCGGCGCCGAGCGTATCGGCCGAAGGACTGCGGCTCGCGGTTTTTACAGATACGTATCCGCCTCACATGAACGGCGTCGCTGCCGCGCTTGGCCGTCTAACCCAGGCGGTGCACGAGCGCGGCGGCGAAGTGCGCGTCGTGACGACGACAGATCCGAGTGCGCCTGCCGGGGAGGCGGCCGTGCGGAGATGGCCGAGCATTCCGTTCTGGGCGTACCCTCAGCTTCGCATTTCGGTGCCCCCTGCCGGGAAGGTCGCGCAGGAGCTGGCTGCCTGGCGCCCGACTCTTGTTCACATAGCAACGCCATTCGGCATCGGACTCGCCGCGCGACGCGCGGCGCTTTCGCTCGGCGTGCCCATGGTGACGTCGTATCACACGAGCTTCAGCCAATACGCCGCCTTCTACAGGCTCGGAAAGCTGAGCGCGCCCGGCTGGTCGTTTCTTCGCTGGTTTCATAACAGCGGACTGCGGACGTACTGCCCTTCGAACGCAATTCGCGAAGAGCTGGAGCTGAATGGATTTCGCAACACGCGGATATGGAGTCGTGGCGTGGATATGTCGCGATTCAATCCGTCCCGTCGCTCGGCCGCGATGCGACTCCGGTTCGGTGCCGGCCCGGACACGATCGTGGTGGCGTACATCGGCAGGATTGCCGCCGAGAAGGGGCTCGCGGTAGCGGCGGCGGCGATGCAGAGGCTCACGGACGATAGGCGCATTCGGTTCGTCGTGGTCGGCGAAGGGCCGTACGAAAAGCGGCTGCGCGCCCTATCGCCGGAAGGCACCCTGTTCACCGGCCGCCTCTCCGGCGACGCGCTGGCCGAAGCGTACGCATCGGCCGACCTGTTCGTGTTTCCGTCGACCACCGACACGTTCGGCCAGGTGCTGGTCGAGGCGATGGCATCCGGACTGCCGATCGTCGCCGCCGATGCTGGCCCGACGCGCGAAGTAGTCGGCGACGCGGCGGGAACCGTGGTTCCGCCCGGCGACGACGCCAGGTTTGCCGCGGAGCTTCGACGGCTGTCGGCCGACGCGCCGACGCGCGCGCTCATGGCCGCCGCGGCCAACAAGGCCGCGAGCGAACGGTCGTGGACATCGGTGTTCGACGATCTCGTGCGCGACTACAATACCATCGCGGTCGCTGGCCAGCAGTAGGGCGTCAGAACTCCCAGTCGACGCCCGCGAATACGGTTCGCGGCAGTCCCGGCTTGATCCCCTCCGGACGACGCGAGGCGATGTACTTGGTGCCCGCGAGATTCTTGACCGTCGCGGAAAGAGAGAGATCTCCCCGCACAGGCAGTCGATAGCGCGCCGCGAGATCGACCACGCGGTGAGCGGGAATCAACCCCACGCGCCCGTTCGCCGAACCCGCGCTCGTCTCGAAGTTGTCGGCGAACTGCTCGCCTACACGCAGGCCGTCGAGGCGCAGCAGAACGCCGGACGGATGATCGAGAGTGATCGACGCGCTGGCTGTGAGCGCGGGGGAATACGGCAGGCGGTTGCCGCGCACGTTCACCGTATCGCCCCCGGCGGAGCGGAGAAACCGGTTCTTCGAGAACTCAGCCGCGGTGCGTGTGGCCGAAACGCGCGCGACCAGGCCGAACGGCTTCCCCAACGCTTTGGCAACGTCGAGCGACAGCGCCGCTTCGATGCCTCGATGCCGCGTGGCGCCTTGATTCGCCAAAGCAACATCTGCCGCGCTTCCTGCGGATAGCGACGGCTCGATGATCTGGTTGGTGAAATCGAGGTAGAACGCTGTCGCTTCGAGCGAGAGGTAAGGGTGGGGGGCCAGCCGCGTGCCCAGCTCGTAATTGAGACTGCGCTCCGCCTCGAGACTCAGCGTCTGCAACTGCGGGATCTGCTCACCGGCGCCGAGGCTCGGATCGGGGTACACGAGACCGTCCTTGACGCGCGGCGGCGCAAAGCCGCGATGCACGCCCGCGAACAGCGTGATTAACGGCGAAGGAGTCCACGCGGTCCCTATTCCCGGGATCACTTCGGACACTGCGTCGCCACCATGGATATCGACATCCTCGACGGTGCGCGTCGGCCCCGTGGCGGTGGCTCGCCGGACGCGAGCTCGCAAAATGTTCCGATCGTACACGAATCTCTCGAGCCGGAGCCCTGGCGTCACATGCCACGTCGGCGTGATGAAGACGCGGTTCTGAACGAAGACCGAAACCGCCTTGCCGACACGAATCTCATCGTCGCGCACCTCGCCCGACGATGCCGTGGACGACGCGCCGTTGATGTGCCGGTCCCGCGCTTTCTCGTAGTGCAGTCGCATTCCGAAATCGAGCTCTAACGGCGTGCCGCCGCGCGCCCAGACAGTGCGGAACCGCGGCTCCACGCCGGCAACGTCAAAGCTGCGGTTGCGATTGCCGGTGCTGTTACGGAAAACGTGCCGGGTTCCGTCAGCCGTATATCCGTAATCCTGCCGTCGCCAGTTGCGCGTTGTCTGATACGCGTACGCGCTGGTGCGCACGCTGCTGTTCCCGAAAAAGCCTGTCTCGTGGGACGCCGTCACCGCATA
>JBPCJJ010000137.1:0-19416 GCA_051005405.1 Gemmatimonadaceae bacterium
CGATCTCGAGCTTCTTCTCGCGTGGCAAATCCACGCCTGCAATACGCGCCATTCTCTAACCCTGCCGCTGCTTGTGCTTCGGGTTGCGCTTGCAGATGATGCGTGTGACGCCTTGCCGCTTGATCACTTTGCAGTGCTCGCAGATTGGCTTGACGCTGCTCCGAACTTTCACTCGCGCTCCAAGTCGTAAACGATAAACAAACCGGGACGTTGTCAAAACGCCCGGGAAAAGTGCTAAGCCTTTTAAAATACAGGGGTTTGGTGCCGTCCGCAACGGGGGCGAGGCGGTTTACCGTGCCGGCTGCGCCAACTCCTGAAGGACCTTCTCCATGGCCCATCGCCGGTCGGCCGCGGCGGTAACGGTCCGCCCTATCACAACGTAGTCGGCCCCAAGCCTGCGCGCCTTCGCGGGAGTGACGACCCGCGCCTGGTCCCCGGCCCCGGACCCGGCCAGCCGCACCCCCGGAACCAGCACCCTGAAGGCGGGGCCAAGAGCCCCGCGGATGGCCTCCACCTCCGATCCGCTGGCCACCACCCCGCCAGCACCGGCGTCCCGCGCCATCGTCGCGAGACGCACTACCTCCGCGCCCACTTTGATCGAATCCCGCCCCCATATGGCCGAGGCCGACGGCGCGTCCAAGGATGTGAGCAGGGTGACCGCGAATAGCTCGCATCCTTCCCCGGCCGATTCGACAGCGGCCCTGATCATCGCACCCCCACCCGAGGCGTGAATCGTCACGATCCTCACCCCCAGCTCTGCCGCCGAGCCTACCGCGCCGCTCACAGTGGTCGGAATGTCGTGGAACTTGAGGTCGAGCATCACGTCGCATCCGGCCGCGCGGAGCGCAGCGACGGCGCCCGGCCCCACCGCCGTAAACAATTCGCTCCCCACCTTGTAGAACCGGCAGAGATCACCGAGCTCGTCAACCAGCGCCATAGCTTCGCCGAGCGTCCCGAAATCGAGCGCCACGATCGGCACTGGCCCACCCTCGCGGCCTGGCACGGTCATGCAGGCCACTCCAATGTCCCGATTACGTTCGCCACCGATCTGATTCCGTTTCGGCCGCACCAGCTCTCGAGCTCGCGAACGATTCGCTCCGGGAGACGCGGGTCGCGCAGCGCGGCCGTGCCGATCCCGACCAGCGACGCCCCGGCGATCATGTACTGCAGCGCGTCGGTGGCGGTCGATACCCCGCCCACGCCGATGATCGGTACGCCCACCGCCTTCCGCACCTTCGCCGTCGCCAACACGCCGACCGGAAGGAGGCCTGCCCCGCTGACGCCGCCGCGGCCAAAGCCGAGCGCGGGCCGCCTCGACGCGATGTCTATCACGAGTCCGGGCAGCGTGTTGACGAGCGTGATCCCGTCGGCTCCAGAATCCACCGCGATCCGCGCAGCGGCAGCGATGTCGCCGAGCGTCGGAGACAGCTTTACGAACACAGGCTTGGTCGTGGCTTTCCTGCAGCCGGCAACGACCGCGCGCAGCGAAGCTTCGTCCGCGCCGAACTCGAGCCCGCCGGCCTTCACGTTGGGACAGCTCACATTCAGCTCGAACCCGTGGAATCCATTCTCACCATCGAGCGTTTCTACGACGCTCGCGAAATCCTCCGCCTCGCGCCCTACCACGTTCACGAGCACGCGCGGGCCGCGGACATTCTTCGCGAGCCATGGGAGATCCTCGCCTCGCACGCGATCTACTCCCGGGTTCGCGAGGCCGATCGCGTTGATCATCCCGCCGCTCCATTCAGCCACGCGCGGCGCAGCCGCTCCCGGACGAGGCTCGACGCTCACTGCCTTGGTGACCAGGCCGCCAATCGCGTCGAGATCGACCACGCCCGCCAGCTCGCGGCCGTAGGCCGCGGTGCCCGACGCGAGAATTACAGGATTCTGGAATCGCAGCCCCGCCGCCTCGATAACGAGCGGAGACGCCGCGGAGCTCACCGGGTGCCGCCTACCCGTTGCTCGTAGTGATCGAGATACTCGAGCGCGCCGTCGGCGATCGCCCGGGCGATCAATCGCTGCGTCGCCGGGTCGCTCATGAACGCGGCTTCACCAGGATTGGTTCCGAAACCTATCTCGACCAGGACGGCTGGCATGAACGACGTGCGGAGCACGGCGAAGTTGGCCTGCTTCACGCCCCGGTTGGGACCTGGATGAATCTTGCGCAGTCCCCTCTGAATGCTCTCGGCCAGATCGTTCGACTCCCGCAGGTGTTCGTTCTGCGCCATGTCGTTGATGATAAAGCTGAGAGGATCGCCCTTCGGCGCGTCCGCGCCCGTCTCGAACTTGACCGATTCGTTCTCCATCGCTTCCACCCGGCGCGCCTCCTCGGTCTTGGCCTCGGCGAGAAAATACGTCTCGAATCCGCGTCCCGCTTGCGCCGCGTTGCGCCATGTGGTTGGCGCTGCGTTCACGTGCACCGAGATGAACAGATCGGCCTTGTTCCGGTTGGCGATCCGGCCGCGGTCGGACAGCGCGATTAGCGTGTCGCGCGTTCGCGTCATGACGACCTCGATCCCGTCGCCCCGCAGCATGTCCGCCACCTGGCGTGACACAGCGAGGGTTATGTGCTTCTCGTAGATCTTCGGTCCGCTGCCTATCGGCCCCGTCATTCCGTTGTCCGGCCCGCCGTGGCCGGCGTCTATCACGACGCGCCGGCGCGTGGTCCTGCGGGGACGCGGCGAGGCGGGGCCCGGGTCTGCAACGGGCATCACGGCCGGCGCGGAGACGCGCTCCTCGACTACCGGCCGTGGCGGTGGCGCCCTGCTCTGCACGACCGTGTTGAACACGCGCAGCTCGGACATCGCGACGTCGTAGTACAAGCCAGTCGCTATTCGTGGTAGCAGCTCGGTCACGAAATGCAGCGGCACGTACGCCGCCGCGCCGTCGGTGTAGGGCGCCGACGCCATGGGAAGGACCACCGTGTCCACCCGCGCGAACGGAACGCCGGCGACGAAGCTCACTGTCGTCCCGCGAATGGTGACCGCGAACCGTCCGTCCGCGACCGCGGACGTGGTCCCGCCGAGCGCACGGGCCAGCGCGCTGGCGCCGACAAACGCGCCGGCCGCAGAGCGCACAATGGGCGCCGCGGTCGCAGCCGACGCGGTCCGCACAGTGATCGCGGCCGGCGGCGCGCTGGATACCGGAGCCGCCGCGGTGATCTGCAGCAGGACGACGAGCGCGCCGATCATCGGGACCGCAGAGCCCTCGCCATTTCCCGCTGGTCGTCGCGCTTCTTCTCGTCGGCGCGCTTGTCGTGGAGCTTCTTGCCCTTGCCGAGCGCCAGCGCGACCTTCGCCTTACCGCGCTTGAAATAAAGCTCCAGCGGGATGAGGGTGAGCCCCTGCCGCTCGACAGCGCCGATCATCCGCTTGATCTCCTTCTTGTGGAGGAGAAGCTTGCGGGTGCGGGTCGGATCGTGGTTGAATTGGTTGCCCTGCTCGTAGGGCGGGATGTGCAGATTCAGCAAGAAGACTTCTCCGTCACGGACGATTCCGTACGCATCGCTCATGTTCGCCTGTCCGGTCCGCAGCGATTTGATCTCGGTGCCCGTGAGCATCAGCCCCGCCTCCCAGCTCTCGACCACATGGTAGTCGTGGAGGGCGCGTTTGTTCCGGGCCAGGCTTTTACGCTCCGGCTCTCCTGAAGGCGAAGACTGTTTCGTCACCAGACGAAGTTAACGAGCGGGATTCGGGCCTTCGCCCCTGTTCGGGGAGATCAGATCGCCGCGCTCTATCTGGCCAAAGATCTCGCCGGCAGGACTCAGCTCCGTATGTACGTCCACGTAGGCGTTGCCGGTGCGCATCAGAGCTAACAACGAGTCGAATGGAACCGTGGGTGATGCGGAACTCGATAATACACCGCCGGCGAGTCGCGCACCGGTCGTCGCGGGGGCAATCCTGAACTCGACCAGGATCTCGGCGACAGCGCCGGGCGCGGCCGGCCCATGTATGTGAGCGGCGGTTGCATTGGAGCTAAGGCTCGATACGTCAACAATAAAATCCAGAAGTGTTCGGCGTCTCGAGAACAACGCACTCCCGGTCGCATTCGGCGCGGCGATGACCGGCGACCGCGTGGCATCCACCTTCAGAAGAGCGCTATATCGCTCGGGACCCGGCTCCGTAAACACGCTGCAGCCGGAAAGCATCGAGACCAGCGTCGCGCACGCACAAACACGGAAATTCTTCATGAGCGGTCCTTGGAAGACATGGCCGAGAGCGTTAACTTGATGCGCTCAAGCCGAAGTGGTGGAATTGGTAGACGCGCTGCGTTCAGGGCGCAGTGGGTGTAAGCCCGTGGGGGTTCGAGTCCCCCCTTCGGCATGGCTTTCAGCGAAAAGGCCTTTGTCACTGGAGGCCTTTGTCGTTCACAGCGCCTGGTACGCCTCGGACGGCCTGACGTCCTCAGGCAGCGAAGCGCGCCCGAACACTTCCATCAGCGCCGTGCTCGCACTGCGCATGTACCCCTGCGCGATCTGCCCCGCCCGGTCGACCGTGCGCTGGTCCGGTACTTCCACGTGGCTCGTGAACTCGAGCAGCGTCCGCCCGAGTCGCTGGTCCATCGGATCGCCGGCGTGGCGTCGCGCCACGGCGTCTCTGTATGTCGCGAGCCTCGAGCCGAACTGGCGCTCCGCCAGCGGCAGCATTGCGGCGGCGATGCGGCGGTCCGACGAGAGCGACTCCGTCGCGGCGTGCGCAACAGCGGCCGGCACGCTGTCGTCCAGCGCGTCACGCTCGGCGGCAAGGACTCCCATGGCCAGCCGCGCGTATCGAAGCTCCCAGATCGCGTGGTCCTCGTCGCCGCCGGGGTCGATGGATGCCAGCCAGGCGACATCGGCCTCGCTCGGCTCGACGTGCAGGGCGCGAACGTACTTCAGAGCTTTGCGTCGCTGCGCCCGTCGCTGCGTAAATCGCGACCAGAAGGACATAAGAACGCTATGGGCCGTTGGCTGTTAGCTGTTGGCGGCGCCAACAGGATTCGTGCCGCGAGTTTTATACCGTTTCCAGGATCGGAAGTCCCACTCGGGCCCGCACGGTCGGCTCGTCGTGGAGCAGGTCGGCGAGCGTCACGCTCTCGAGCACGTCGTCGATTCTACGCTGCAACATCAGCCACACGGGGCGGATGCTGCAGTTATGAGACGAGGAGCACCTGTCCTCTTCCACCGGGTGACTGACGCAGTGCACGTCGAACGTCTCCAGCTCCGACGCGTGAATCACGTCGCGCATGGTTATCTGTCCCGGCGGCCGCGAAAGCATGTACCCTCCTTTCGCGCCCCTCGTGCTCTTCACCACGTCCGCGCGACGCAGCCGGAGAAGTATCTGCTCCACATAGTCCGCGGGCAGCCGCTCCTTCGTGGCGATGTCGCGCCCCGTGACCGGGCCCAGGCTCGCGCGCTGCGCCAGGTGGAGAGTACAGATCACGCCGTATTCGGCCCACGTGGTAATTCTCACGACTTCAGGATAGGGCTGAACAGCACTCCGGGCAAGCTATCCGACCGGGCCCGCGCCGCCCTTGCCGCCTGGAACGCCGATATCGGTCATTCGGCGAAGGTCGAGCACCTCATCGATGCGCTCGTCCGGGAGCACCTTTTCCCGCTTCACGAGCTCCCGGATCAGCACGCCCTCCTTGACCGACTGCTTGCTGATGTCGGCCGCGCGGGCGTATCCGATCTCCGGCGCCAACGCCGTCGCGAGCGCGGCGGACCGCTCCAGCCAGTAAGCGCACTGTTCTTCGTTCGCCTCGATCCCGCGCACGCACCGCTCGTCCAGCGACCGCGCGGCCGAATCCAGAATGCGCATGGACAGCAGAACGTTGTACGCGATCACGGGCATCATGACGTTCAGCTCGAGCTGGCCGTGCTCGGCGGCGATCGCGACGCAGCTGTCGTTCCCCATCACCTGATAGCACACCTGGTTTACCATCTCGGGGATGGACGGGTTCACCTTCCCGGGCATTATCGACGATCCGGGCTGCACGGCAGGAAGCCTGATCTCGTCCAGCCCGGTGCGCGGCCCGCTCGCCATCAGCCGCAGGTCGCTCGAGATCTTGCTCAAGTCGATTGCGAGTACGCGGAGCTGCGCGCTGAAGCCGGCAGCGTCTCCCATGCTCTGCATCAGCTGCACGTGATCGGTGCCGCCGCGCAGTTCGAGCCCGCTCATCTCGCGCAGGTGCTTCACCATCAGAGACGGGTACTGCGCCTCGACGTTGACGCCCGTGCCGACGGCGCTGCCGCCGATGCCAAGGTCGCGCAGGTATTCGGCCGACTCCTTCACGCGCGATAGCCCGCGCCGGAGCGTCACCCCGTAGGCGGTGAATTCCTGGCCTAGCCTGATCGGCATGGCGTCCTGCAAATGGGTGCGCCCGGACTTAAGCACGTTGTCGAACTCCCGACCCTTCGCTTCCAGCGCCGTCGCGAGCGCGGTGAAGGCGCCAACCAGCGACTCCAGCTGGGCGAGGCATGCCAGGCGGATCGCGGTCGGAATCACGTCGTTGGTGGACTGCGCCATGTTGACGTGATCGTTCGGATGGACGGGCGCGTACTCGCCGCGCTCGCCGCCGAGAATCTCGTTCGCGCGGTTCGCCAGCACTTCATTGCAATTCATGTTGTGCGATGTGCCGGCGCCGGCCTGGTACACGTCCACGACGAAATGCTCGAGGTGTTTTCCCGCCAGCACTTCGTCGGCGGCCTGCACTATCGCATCCGCGAGGCGCGCCTCGAGGCGGCCGGTGTCCTTGTGAGTCAGCGCGGCGGCTTTCTTGATCCGCACCGTTGCAATCACGAACTCCGGCAGCGCGGTAATGCCGCTGATCGGAAAATTCTGCACCGCGCGCAGCGTCTGAACGCCGTAAAGCGCGTTCGACGGGACCTGGAGCTCCCCCAATGGATCCTTCTCCGCGCGCGTCTGTGGTGACTTACTCATAGCCGTAGGCTCGTCTCAAGTCAGTATCCTTGCGGTGCCATTCAGAAACGGATTCGATACCAGCTCTTCCCTGACGCTCGTCGCCGGGCCGTGACCGGGATACAGCACGGTCTCCGGCTCGAGCGCCGTGATCAGCTCCAGCGATCTGCTGAGGTGCGCGCCGTTGGACCCGGGAAGGTCCGTGCGCCCCACGGATCCGGCGAACAGGCAATCGCCGACGAACGCGACGCCGTGGCCGTGGATCATCACATGTCCGGGCGCGTGCCCCGGAACGTGCGAGACGTCGAACCGCAGGGCGCCGAGCTCGAGCGTGTCGCCGTCAGCCAGCTCCCTGTCCGGCAGCGGCGGATCGTCGAACGGCAGCCCGTATAGCTCGGCCTGCGTATGCGCGTGGCGGTACAGAATAGTGTCGAGCGGATGCAGGTAAATGGGAACGGGCCAGCGCCGCGCCACGCCGGCGACCGCCCCGACATGATCGACGTGCGCATGAGTGATCCAGATTGCCTTGAGCGCCGTCCCGCTCTTCTCCACCGCGGCCAGCAGACGCTCCGGCTCCGCCCCGGGATCGATCAGCGCGGACTCCTTGCTATCCTCATCGACGACGAGATAGGAGTTCTCCTGGAACGCGCCAACGGGGAACGTCTCGATCTTCATACCGCGTAGCCGCCGGTTCGCACGATCATCGGCACACTGGCTTCGTCCTTCAGCGCCTTGAGGTATTTCTCCGCCGCGATCGCCGCGGTGGTTCCGTCTCCCGCAGCGGTTGTCACCTGTCTCGTGAGCTGCGCGCGCAGATCTCCCGCGGCGAACAGCCCTTTCATCGAGGTTTCCATGTTCGGGTCCGTTCGCACGTAACCCATTTCGTCGTGGTCGACGTGCCCCTCGACGATTCCGGTGTTGGGACGGAATCCGATGAGCACGAAGATGCCCGTCGCTGCGAGATCACGCTCTTCCTGCGTTTTTACGTCGCGAGTGCCGAGGTTGGCGACCAACCCCTGACCGTCGCCTTCGATCTTCTCTACCACGGTATCCCAGATCACGGTGATCTTCGGATTCTCGAACAGCCGCTTCTGCAGGATCTTTGACGCGCGAAGCTCGTCGCGGCGGTGGATCAGATACACCTTTTCCGCGTACCGCGTCAGGAAGTCAGCTTCCTCAACCGCCGCATCCCCGCCGCCGACAACGGCGATGGTGTGGCCTTTGAAGAACGCGCCGTCGCAGATGGCGCAATACGAGACGCCCTTTCCGGCGTACTCGAGCTCGCCCGGAATTCCGAGCTTGATAGGGGTGCCGCCCGCGGTGAGGATGACGGTCGGCGCGCGATACACCGTTCCACTCTCCGTTTCGGCCTCGAACGAGCCGTCGTCGATCTTGCGAACTCGCGTCACCGTTTCCTGCACGAATTCGGCGCCGAACTTCTTGGCATGGCTCTCGAACTTCTGGGCCAGCTCCCAGCCGAGGATATGCTCGAAGCCGGGATAGTCCTCGATCACCTCGGTGTTCAACAGCTCACCGCCGGAAATCCCCCGCTCGAGGATGACGGTCTTCAGCATGGCCCGCCCGCAGTACATGGCGGCGGTCATCCCTGCTGGCCCGGCTCCAACGATGATGACCTCGTATTCGTGCGTATTACTCAAGTCGCCTCAGGGAAAAACGCCGCGCACTGCGCAGCGTTGAAGTTGATTCACCCGAAATATACCGTCATCGAAAGCCGGTTCATCACCGTTCATCCCACCAGCTCCCCAACCCGCTCCACCAGGTGGTCCGCAAACGGCAGCGAGCAGGTAAACGCCGGCGAAACAGCGTTCAGCACATGCAGCGACCGGTCATCGCCCTCGACCACAAAATCCATCTCCAGCTTTCGCTTCCCCACGTCGAAAAGCTGGGCACGTATTCCAGGTGGTCCCCATGTGCGGTAGTGCTGGGGCTTGATGTCCGGAACCAGCCGCGCGGCGAGCGCGGCGAGGCGGGGGCGCCAGTACTTCCGTATCTCTGCGATCGCGAGGTCGCGAAACCCGAAGTCGTTCCGGGACAGGAGCGACAGCTCGCGAGCCGCGATCTCCGCGAACTCGCCCAATCGAAACCCTGAAAAACCCGAGTACTGCTCCCGCCAGAACGCGGGCGTCGCAGTCGGTCCGATCTTCACGTGCCCGTCGACCGTGACGGTGAAGTGGACTCCCGCGAAAGGGTTTCCCAGGTCGGGCACGGGATAGACGTTCGTCCGGAGCTTCTCCCGTGCATCGCCGTACAGATACAAACCTTTGAAAGGCAGAATCCTGTACTGCCGTCCCAACCCATGGTCGTGCGCGATAGTGTCCGCGTAGAGACCCGCGGCATTGACTACGAAGCGGACGGGAAAGCTCCCCGTCGACGTGTGCACGGTGTCGCCGACCCGCTTGCGATATGCGGTCGACGTCAGCACCTCGACACCCAGCTCCATTGCGTCCTGAGCCAACGACATCAACACCTTGCCTGGATGCACGGACGTCGTCGTCGGGGAGAACAGCGCGCGCCCGACAGTCCGCGCGCGCGGCTCGATCTCCGAAACTCCCGCCTCGTCCACCTCCTCGACGGACACACCGTTGCTCTCCGCGCGCCGCTTCAGCTCATCGATGCCGGCGTGATCGCTCTCCGACTGCGCGACCACCAGCTTGCCGCAACGGTTGATCGGCAGTCCCCGCTCGACGCAGTACTCCGTCAGGCGGCGGCAGCCGTCTCTGCTGAACCGGGCCTTGAGACTGGAGCTTGAGTAGTAGAAGCCGGCATGCAACACCCCGCTGTTGCGACCGCTCGCATGGCTTCCCAGCGTCGCGTCTTTCTCAATCAATCGAACCAGCGCGTCCGGATGCTTCCGCTTGAGCGCCGCCGCGCAGCTAACTCCGACTATCCCGCCGCCGACGACCAGAAAATCGACGGCTTTCCCATGCATGGCTGTCACCGTACGTGCCGCCCGCCGTCCACGATTATCGTTTCGCCTGTCACGAACCCCGCATTGACCAGATAGAGAACCGCGTCGGTCACGTCGCTCAGATCTCCGAGTCGCCGCAGCGGCGCCGTTTCTGCGAGATGCGCGGCTGCGGCCCCGCTGAACCCTTCCGGAAGCAGCACCGCGCCTGGCGCCACCGCGTTGACGCGAATCCTCGGGCCAAGCACCCTCGCGAGCGATTTCGTCATCCTCACTACGCCCGCCTTGCTGACCCCGTGGGGCACGTAGCCGATCCAGCTCTCGTACGCGGCGAGATCGGCGATGTTGATGATCACTCCGTCGCCCTGCTTGTGCTCGGGGCCACCCCAACCCATCGCGCGCGCCGCAGCCTGGGAGAGAAAAAACGGGGCGCGAAGATTCAGCGCGAACATCAAATCCCAGTCTTTCGCCGTGACTTCGCCGAAGGGCGTTCTCAGCATCATCGCGGCCGAGTTAACGAGCACGTCGAGCCCGCCGAAGCGCGCCACTGCTGCGTCGACGAGCCTTTCCGCCGCGGCGACATCCAGCAGGTCGGCCTGGAAAATGTCCGCCTCGCCGCCGCGCGCCAGGATCTCCGAGCGCAGCTGGTCCGCTCCCGCCCGCGACTCGTTGTAGTGGATCGCCGTTCGCGCCCCCTCGCGCGAGAGGACGTCCGCGATCGCGCGCCCTACCCTGCGTCCTCCGCCTGTTACGAGCGCGACCTTCCCGTTCAGATCCATCTCGCCGTCAGTGCGCGGTGGACGCTGGCACCCTGCTCGCCACCAATCGCTCCTGACGCTCGAGCCATTCGCGCGGAATGAACTGCCCGCCCAGCATGCGATCGCCGACCGGACCGTGCCAGTCCGATCCCCCACTGGGAACGAGGCCCAGGAAATCGCAGAGCGCTTCCAGGCTTGCGGCGACGTCCGGGCTGTGGCTCGGGTGACGTACCTCGACTCCGTCGAGTCCCTTGGCGACCAGCTTCTCGATTCGCTCGCGAGTGCCTGTGTGCGAGGGATGAGCCCAAATCGCAATTCCGTCGGCCGCGTGGATGATTCGGATTGCGTCCTCGACGAGGAATAGCGACTTGGGGATGAACGCGGCCCGCCCCTGGCCGAGGTACCGGTCAAATGCCTCGCGCTGATCCGCAACGGCTCCGGATCGTATCATGGCCCGCGCGATGTGCGGCCTGCCCACCGCGCCGCCATCCGCCTGAGCGAGCACGTCACCCAATGATATGCCGACGCCGATCTCGTTCAGGCGGGCCACGATCAGGCGGGCGCGCTCCATCCTCTTCTCGCGCAGCGCGCTGAGCTCTCGCTCCAGCGCATCCAACCTCGTCACGTGCAGGCCGAGGACATGCACTTCGCGCCCCCGCTCTCCTTCGTGCGCGCTCAGCTCCACGCCCCGAATGACGCGCACGCCCGCGTCTGCACCCGCGCGCACGGCCTCTTCGACGCCCGCAACGGTGTCGTGATCGGTTAGAGCGATCGTGGAGAGTCCCGCGACTCTGGCGGCTTCGACGACTTGCGCGGGCGGCAGAATTCCGTCCGACGCGGTAGAGTGAAGATGCAGATCGATCTCCGACCGGACCGCTGGCGCATCCAGCTGCGGGCCGGACTTCACCTGCTGTAGCCGGCCTCCGGAGAGGTGAACCCCGGCTGAGACTGCGCGAACAGCTCCGTCAGCTTCTCCTGGCTGAGCTCGGCGAAAGATGCCTCCCGGGAGCGCGAGCCCGTCGGGGAGTACCGGGTCACGCGCATCACGCGCTCGTCGCCGCTCCCGCGGCTGAACAGGAGGCCGTATTCGTCCTGGTCGTATTGCGTGACGAATCCGGACGTAGCCACGCTCCATTCTTCGCCATCGACAGTGATTTTTCTGATCGGCATCAGCTGAGCTCCACTTCCTTGTATATGCGCCCCGCATCCAGAATGGGGTCGAGCGCGGCCTTGTGCGCGTCGCCGAGCGTCTTCGGCTCGGTCGCCTCGGTGAATTCTATGAACGCGCCGGGAAGGCCTACTTCTTCGAACACCCAGAAGCTGCACCCCGCCGCAGCGTAGTAAGTCTTTCTCGCCTTGAGTTTCTCAAGGTAGCGCTGCCTCTCCGACACCGTGACGATCGCGCGATGTATGGTCAGGAGGCGGGCCACGTTATAGCCCGGCGTCGCTGAAGTTCTCCAGGGACGACTTCACGTGCGCCAGGAACTGGTCGGCGACCGCTCCATCGATGATCCGGTGGTCGAACGAAAGCGAGAAGTAGGCGCACGTTCGAATCGCCAGAACGTCTTCGCCCTCCGGCCCGGCCATCACTTTCGGTCGCTTCTCGATCGCGCCGACTCCAAGAATCGCGACCTGCGGCTGATTGATGATCGGCGTTCCCATGAGAGAGCCGAACACGCCCGGGTTCGTGATCGTGAACGTTCCGTCCTGCACCTCATCGGGCGACAGCCGCTTGGCGCGCGCGCGGGCCGCGAGGTCGTTCAGCGCCCGGGTCAGACCTGCGAGCGACAGGTTGTCAGCATGCTTGATGACGGGGACGATGAGTCCCCAGTCCAGCGCCACCGCGATCGCGATGTTGTACTGCTTGCGATAGATGATGCTGTTGCCGGACACCGACGAGTTCATCACCGGGAATTTCTTTAGCCCGTCGATCGTGCTGGCGATGATGAACGGCAGGTACGTGAGGTTCTGTCCGGTGGCGGCGTGAAACTCGGCCTTTTTCTTCGCGCGAATCCGGGAGATGCGCGTGAGATCGATCTCCATGAATGACGTCACGTGCGCGGACGTTCTCCTCGAGACGCCCATGTGGTCGCTGATCAGCGCGCGCATCTTCGACATCGGCTCGACGACGTCGCCGGGCCACGGCGAAGCGGCCGGTCCGTGCGATGCGGCGGCGCCCGGCGCGTGCATGGACGGAGCCGCGGCGGCGCCGGCTGGCGGGCCCGATTCGATGAAGCCGAGTATGTCCTTCTTTGTCACGCGACCCGCGATCCCGCTTCCGCGCCCGCGGAGCGCGGCGAGATCAACGCCGTGCTCGGCGGCGATCTTGCGCACCAGCGGCGACGACCGCGTCTGGACTCGGTCCTCGAAGGACGATCCGTTGCCGCCGGATGAGCCGCCGGCTTCCGTGCGCTGCACCGGCTGCGCTGTGATAGCGGCCGGGGCCGGTCCCGCGGTTCGTGGCAGGTCCGCCTGCGTCGGCGAAGCCACCGCGGCGGCCGTTGCTGCCTCCGCCCTTTCTGCCTGGACCGCGGCGACAGGCTTGGCCGCGCCCTTTTCCGTCTCGATTCGAGCGACGACGGTCTGCACGGCCACGGTCTCGCCTTCCTTGACGAGAATCTCCGCGAGCACTCCGGCCACCGGGGACGGAATCTCCGCATCGACCTTGTCGGTCGAGATCTCGAAGATGGGCTCGTCACGCTTGACCTCGTCCCCGGCCTTCTTGAGCCAGCGGGAGAGAGTGCCTTCAGCGATAGACTCGCCCATCTGCGGCATGATTACGTCAACTGGGGCCACAGTCATCAACCTCGCTTAGAGTCCGCCCTGCTCGTCGGTCGTTCGTTTACCGCGCAACCGCCAGATCACGCCGGCAGGAAGCGTCACCATTCCGATTATCGCTCCCGTCACCATGAACAGGTGCCAATCGCATGCCGGAAGGCCGTTGGATGGCTCGCACCCCCTGGCCCAGCCGGCGACCTTCGCGATCAGGACAGCGATCATTCCGCCGCTGAAAAAGCCCCCGATCGTCGTCACGCATCCAACTCCGAGATACCGCTCGAACCGGAACTCGTCCCGATCCCCGGCAGGCTCCATCAGTAGGCCGCCAGGCGACGAATCCCCCTTACAATATCCGCCGTTTGCGGCAGAACATAGTCCTCCAGCGACGGCGCGTACGGCAATGGCACGTCCGCGGCCGTAATTCGGAGCACGGGGGCGTCCAACCACTCGAACGCCAGCTCGTTGATCCGGGCCGTGATCTCCCCCGCGATCCCACCCGTGCGGGTGTCCTCGTGCACGATGAGAACCCGGTTTGTCTTCTTGACTGTCGCGATTATGGCCTCGTCGTCGAGCGGGAGGAGCGTTCGGAGGTCGATGACTTCCACCGAGAGGCCATCCTCCTTCTCGCACTGCTCGGCGGCCTCGAGCACCTTCCAGAGCGTCGCGGCGTAGCTGATCACGGAAACGTCGGTCCCTTCGCGCGCAGTCCTGGCCTTGCCGATCGGAACCAGGTGATCGCCGTCCGGCACCTCCTCCTTGATCCTGCGATACAGATACTTGTGCTCGAAGTACAACACGCAGTCATCGTCGCGAATCGCAGATTTGAGCAGCCCCTTTGCGTCGCTCACGGTCGCCGGATAGACGATCTTGAGGCCGGGCGTGTGCAGGAACGCGGCCTCGGGATTCTGCGAATGAAACGGCCCACCTCGCACGTATCCGCCGCTCGGCCCGCGAACCACCATCGGGCACGGCAGCATCGCGCGGTATCGCGCGGTCGCAACGTAATTGGTCGGGATGTCATCGCCGCAGGAGATGAAGTCGATGAACTGCATCTCACACACGGGCCGCATCCCCATGTGCGCCGCGCCAGCGGCAGCGCCTACGATCGCGGCCTCGGAGACGGGCGTGTCGATCACCCTGTCTTCGCCGAACTTCGCCATCAACCCGTCGGTGACCTTGAACGCGCCGCCGTACGCACCGATGTCCTCGCCCAGGCAGAGAACGTTCGAATCGCGCTCCATCTCCTCGAACAGCGCCTGCCTGATCCCCTCGAGATAGGTGATCTCAGGCATCTTCTGTCGCCTTCGCCGTTTCCGGGTCGTGAGTCCCCCACGACGCCGGCCGCTCGTGCGTCTCGACAGCGCTGCGAATCCCTTCGCGGAACCAGAGCGGCTCGACCGTCGGCGGATCCGCGTAGATGCCCACCAGCGCATCGTCAGACTCGGGCACCGGTGACCGCTCGGCTTCGTCCGTCGCCGCGTCGATCTCGTCGATCACGCGCGCGTCGATCTTCTGCAGCTCGGCCGCGGCGATCGCTTCAGCGCCCGTCAGCCGCTCGACGTAGCGCGTGAGCGGATCGTTCTCGCTTTCCCAGCGCTCGATCTCGCCTTTCGGAACGTACGACTGATTGTCGTGCTCGGCGTGACCCTTTCGGCGGTACGTGACGAGCTCGACAAGCGAGGCTCCTTCGCCCCGCCGCGCGCGGTCGACCGCGCGCCGGGTGACGTCGTACACGGCGAGCACGTCGTTTCCGTCCGCCCGCTCGCCCGGAATCCCGTAGCCGATTGCCTTGTCCTTGAGCTCACGCGCCGCGGTTTGCTTGTGCACGGGCGTCGAGTATGCGTAGCCGTTGTTCTCCACGACGACGACGAGCGGACACCGCTGAACCGCGGCGAAGTTGATTCCTTCGTGGAATGCGCCGGTCGAAGTCGCGCCGTCGCCGACATACACGAGCCCGACGCGATCCTGCCTGCGTATCTTGAACGAGAGTGTCACGCCCGCCATCACCGGCACCATGTCGCCGAGGTGCGAGATCTGCCCGATGAAGCCGCGGTCGGGGCTTCCGAAGTGGATGTTGAGCTCGCGTCCGCGCGTCGGAGAGTCACCCTTGGCCATGTACTGCCGCAGGATCTCGAGCGGCGTCGCGCCCTGAACCAGCATCGACCCGAGGTTTCTGATTAGCGGCGAGAGCACGTCGCCCTTGGCGCGGTCGAGCGCGTAGGCACTTCCCACCGCGTCGGCCTCCTGTCCGAGCGAGCGGAACAGCCCGCCGACGACCTTCGTCTGCCTGTACAGGTTTACGAGGCGCTCCTCGAGCGAGCGCGTCAGGCGCATGTAGTAGTACAGCTCGAGCTTCTGCTCGCGCGTGAGAGCGAAACCGCTCCCCGCCTCGTCCCGCGTCCGCACGGCTGCCTGCTTGCCGGCCCGGGATTCCGTAGCCGCGCGGGTGGCCATCAGTAGGCGGCGCGCAGCCTGTGCCTGGGGTCGGCCTTGCTCCGCAGCTCGGTAAAGAAGCGTTTCACGTTGCGGTCGAGCCGACTCTCCCCCGTCTGGTCCGTGGACACTTCGACGAAGGTGTAGTGGCCGCCTTCCTTCTCGACCTTGAGCCGCATATTTCCGAGATTGCCGGCGTACGCTCTCTGACGGTGCGCGTTGACCGTCCGCTCCAGCGTGAGCCGGGCGAAAAAATCATCGGCGGCCGCGAGAACTTCTTCGGATGCGAGCTGGCTTCGGTAAAAATGGCGCATGTTCCTGCTCCTCAGAATCCGGGCTTCGTGGACGGAAGCACCGTTTGAACCCAGTCGGCGCGCTCCAGCCTGGAGGTCGAGTCCCGCCTGAACTGCACCGCGATCGCCCAGTCGCCGGAGATCACATAGTAAAGCCGCGCATAGTAAGTGCCGACCTCGTTGCCCTTGGCGAGCCCGTCGTCGGTGTTGGCTCCGTCCCTGCTCGTGGCGAATATGCGCCCCTCGCCGTTCTCGACCGGTTGATTCGTCTCGCGGTCGCGCACGACGAGCTTGTACACGGCCGGCTCCATCGCTTCCGGTGGCATCGGCTCGACCGAGATGCGGTACGCGAAGTTGTCCGTCCACTGGCGAACGTCGGAGATCGGCTGGCTGGGGCCGCATCCGGCAACCGCCAGCAAAAGACCGCCAACCAGTAGCCGGGCTCTCACGTGTAGTACTCCAGTCCCAGGTGCGTGATCTGCTCCTCGCCCATCAGGTGCCGGAGCGTGTTCTTGAGCTTGGTCTGCTGAATGAACAGGTCGTGCTCAGGCTGCAGCCCCGCCGCTGCCATGGGGCTCTTGTAGTAGAAGGAAAGCCATTCCTGGATCCCCTTCATTCCCGCGCGATGCGCGAAGTCCGAGAGCAGCGCGAGATCGAGGACCAGCGGCGCCGCGAGAATCGAATCTCTGCAGAGAAAGTTGATCTTGATCTGCATCGGGTAGTTCATCCACCCGAAGATATCGATGTTGTCCCAGCCTTCCTTGTTATCGCCGCGCGGAGGGTAGTAGTTGATCCGGACGACGTGCGAAAAATCCTTGTACAGCTCGGGATAGACTTCGGGCTGCAGAATCGTGTGCAGCACGCTCAGCTTGGATTCTTCCTTCGTCTTGAACGAAGCGGGGTCGTCCAGCACCTCGCCGTCGCGGTTGCCGAGGATGTTCGTGGAATACCAGCCGGCGAGTCCGAGCATGCGCGCCTTGAGCGCGGGCGCAACGACTGTCTTGAGCCACGTCTGTCCCGTCTTGAAATCCTTGCCGGAAACCGGGACGCCTTTGCGCTGCGCGAGATCGATCAGCGCGAGCGTGTCGACGCACAGGTTCGGCGCACCGTTGGCGAACGGCACTCCTTCCATGATCGCCGCCCAGGCATAGAGCATCGACGGCGCTATTGCCTCGTCGTTGTTTTCCATCGCGCGCTCGAACTGCTCGATCGTCGCGTGCTGCGGGCCGGGACTGATGAATATCTCCGTCGATGCGCACCAGACGACCACGGCCCGGTCGAGCTTGTTCCGGGCTATGAAATCGCGGATGTCCTTCCTGATCTGTTCCGCGAGGTCACGCTTGGTTGGCCCCTGCTTGAGGTTCGTCCCCTGAATCCTCGCGACGTACTTGGTCTCGAACGCGGCTGGCATGGGCTTGATCGCCGCAAGAAAGTCGGCGACCGGTGCGAGGTCGCGCTCGTCCAGCACTCCGGCTTTCCGCGCCGCTGCGAGCGCGTCGTCGGGGATCGGATCCCACGCCCCGAAAACCAGATCGTCGAGCTCCGCGAGCGGCACGAGCTCTTTGATCAGCGGCGCACGCCCTTCCGTGCGCTTGCCCAGCCGGATGGTAGCCATCTGCGTGAGAGAGCCGATCGGCTGCGAATGCCCCCGGCGAACGCTCTCGACGCCGGCCATGAATGTCGTAGAGACGGCGCCGAGCCCTACTGTCAGGATGCCGAGCTTTCCGCTCGCAGGCTTCACGCCGTCCCGGTTTGCGCCGGGCGTTGAATCAGACACGAGATGATGTTGTTAGAAATGAGCGCGCCGCGTCGCCTGCTGGCCGACGGGCGCGGAATTATCACCGACGACGTGAATACGGGGAATCTTCTCGGTCGTCGTAAGCGTGCGTACGAACAGAATGCGTTGGACCGCGGTTATCCATGCGGTAATGGCAAGCACTATAACGATCCCCGCCAGAACCTTGCCGCCCAGGGCCAACCCGAATAGCCCCTGCGGCGCCGAGAGCAGGACGAACCGCTCGGGCCGCTGCAGAAATCCAACCTTCGCATCGAGCCCCAGCGCTTCGGCGCGCGCGCGGGCGTACGAAATCACGAACGTGCCTACCATGCCGACCAGGCATACGATCATTAGCGGAACGCTCGCGAATTGCGCGCTCGTCGCGTAGAACATGGTGAGTCCAGCCATCAGCGCCCCGTCGCCCACCCGGTCGAGCGTCGAGTCGTAGAAGGCGCCGAACACGGTCGCGCGGTTGGTGCGCCGGGCGACGCGCCCGTCGAGCACGTCGAAGAACGCGGTCAGGCCGAGCACCCAGCCGCCCAGCATGATGTAGCCAAAGCCGAACGCGATCGCGGCGGCGACCGTGAACAAGGCGCCGATGGTGGTGAGCGCATTGGGGCTCACGCCGAGGCGCGCCAGTAGTCCGGCGACGGGGTCGATCAGGCGCAGCGTCCCGTCCTTGACCCCCTCCCACAATGCTTTCATGCAGCTCCGAACGTGAGTGATGGCCCGGCGACGGACGACCCGCTCGAACGCTCGAAAAAAGAACGGGCCGGCCCCCGTCTGGGGCCGACCCGTAAAGGTATCTGTCGCTAGGAGTTGTAGCTAGGAGTTCTAGCTAGGAGTTTCTAGCTGGGAGTTGCAGCTAGGGAACTCGCCACTCGTACATGTTTTCGAGGACGATGTTGTCCTTGTGGTAAGTCCGCGCCCCATCCACGGTCCTGGCGCGCAGAGTCACGGTGGATCCCGCCGAGAACCCCTGCACCGGCACCCATTCGGAGCTGTTCGCGCCGATCTGCTTCACGAAAATGTCGGTCGTCCCGCCGCCGCTGATGTACACGTTCACGGCCTGGCTCAGGTTGTTCGTAACCCGGAGTGCGACCTCTCGGCTGCTGGTCGGCGTACCTGTCTCGATCTGCACCTGGCGCGGACCACAACCAACCACGGCAGTGACGAGAACGAAAGCCGTCAGAATCCTGAGCACACTTGCCTCCCTGTAGGCGTGGAGAATGACGAGGAAGCGTGCAAGAGCCGTGCGCAATCGCTATCGGTACAGGAAGTGAACTCGCGCGCGATCCCTGAACGCGAATACGCTCGCCAGCTCCCGGTCAATCAGGGCATCGGGATCCTCGCCCCGGACCAGTGCCCTGCGCATTCCGGGGTCGCCGAATCGGAGATCGAAGCCGAGCGTGTCGATCCGCAGCGAGTCGAGCGACGTCCGCGCCAGCGCCCAAAGCACGTTCGCCCCGATTCTCGACGGCTGGACCTGGTTGCGATTCGTGATGAGCATCCGAATCCCCGGCACCCGCTGGCCGTCGTACTTCCCGTCCGT
>JBPCJJ010000138.1:0-6067 GCA_051005405.1 Gemmatimonadaceae bacterium
CTGCGTCATGTATCTGCCCATCCCTGATCGCTGCCTGGACGTGAACCCGATCTGTTCGAGGGCCGCGTTTCGCCGCGCCTGAACGACCACTGCCTCGAGCATGGGCACGAAGGCGCCGAGCCGCACCGTCACTTCACTGGGCGCCCGGCGCGTGAGGTTCACGATTGTTTCAGCGGGCTGATAGCCCAACTTCCGTACGACGAGCGACTGCGTGCCCGACCGCTGCCCGCCCAAGACAAAGGATCCGGTCGAATCGGTTACGGTCGCGTCCTGGCTATTGCCAACGCCGACTCGAGCCCCGGCCAAAGGTGCTCCCGCCGAGTCGACGACGATGCCTCGCACCTCGGCGCCTCGCACCTCCGCGCCTCGCACAGCGCTCGTCCCCGGCGAGACGTCCGTCGCACCCGTGTCGGAGATCGCCAGGAACAACGTCGCCATCGCGAGACCGGGCGCGCCGTAGGCGACGGGGAGCGTCGCCGTGCTGTCGCTGCCGCGGGCGGCGGATACATTGGCAGACAGCGCCGCGGGCAGGCCGCATATCTTGTAGCGGCCGCTTTCGTCGGCCGTCGCGGCGCGGTGTTGCGGCTCGTAGCGCATCCCGATTTTCACCCCCACTGTCAACTCGGTCCACCAGACCCGAACCTCCGCACCCGCCACCGGTTCCCCGGTGTCGGCGTCCAGCACGACTCCAATCAGCACGCCTGAATCGGCGCCAAACCCGGAACACTTCGCCCGCATGATCGTTGACGCCGAAGGAATGGCGAGCTCCAGAAACACCGTGGAATCCGGCGCGAACGCAATGGGAGGCGTGAGTACTCTTACGCCGAGGGTGTCGAGCGTCGGGTGAAACAGTTCGACCTGATGATCGCCGGGCGGGACGCTGTCGATACGAAAACGGCCGCCTGAGTCGATAAAGGCGAATCGCCTCGTGCCGGTAACGATGAGCGACGCGCCGTTCGCGAAACCGCCGTGCAGGCTGTCCACGACCACGCCTTCCAGACTTGCGAACCCGGAGGCCCGCAGCTCCTGCGCTGCCACCGGTGCCGCGAGCGCAATGAGGAACGCAAACCAAGTCATCCGCACCATGGCCCAATGTTCCCACCGGGATCGGACAAGCGAAAGGGGGGTGTTGGCCAGGGTTGGCGTTTATCCAGTAAACAAGGTAACTTGTTTACCATGAAAGCCACTATAGACTTCCATGAGACGTTGTACCGGCAACTCAAGATGGAAGCCGCACGCCGCGGTAGCACTATTCGCGAGCTGGTCGAGGATGGTGTGCGGTACGTTCTGAATAATCCGCCCGAGGCCGCACCAGATCAGCCGGCATCCGACCCAAAGTGGTTCGGCGCGCTTCGCGAGTATGCCGCCAACGCCAACGGGGCTCACGACCTTCCGGCGATCAGGAAGACGATTGCCCGGAAGCGGCCGCGTCAGGCATGACCCTTGGACTCGACACATCCGTCGTAGTTCGGCTGCTCGTTGGGCAGCCAGTCCGGCAGGCGGAGGCGGCTCGGCGCATGTTGGACGAGCGCGTCGAAAAGAACGAGCCCCCTATCGCCCTGTCCGACCTCGTCGTGGGAGAGAGCTACTTCGCGCTTCGTCACCACTACGACATCCCGCACGCGAAGGTCGTGGCGGCGCTGCGATTGCTGCTGGACGACCCGCGTATCTTTCCGACGGGCGTAGCTCGGCAAGTGCTCTCGCTGTCGCCGGGAGCAATCGACGCGCCGGGACTGATGGACCGGCTGATTCACGGTGACTACCAACGGGCGGGAGTTCTTCTCCTCACGTTCGATCGGGCCGCCGGCCGTCTTCCGGGTGCGACGCTGCTCGCCAGCTGACGGTCATGCGCTGAACCTAGAGGCGCAGCTTCCACCTCGTCCACATGACCACGGTCGCGCACCGGTCGTTGGCCTGCGTCGTGCCCACCTGGAATTCCGCGGGGGTGAAACTCCGCGAATAAATCTCGATCGCCTCGATCTCGTCCGGCATGATGAACTCGTCGGGTACCGCGCCCCGCCAGTGAGTCCCGTCCACGAAATAATTCACGCACGAGCCGCCGAACCCGTCGCCGGGGCGGCGCAGCGCGGGAGTGTTCTCGATCAGATTCGAGAGCCTGTGCGCATTGCGGCTCTGGATGTACTCGCGCTCGATGTACCGGCCGGTTCCCCGCACCTTCCGTTGGTTGAACCCGACCCGCTCCAGCGCCGCCGTGCGGGTGCCTTCGACGATCACCGCGGCGAGAACCGGGACGTACTGCTCCATTCGCACGGCGATCTCGTTGTTTCTGAGCGGCGTCAGATTCACGGCCAGCTCCGCGGGCATGTATCCGAGCCGGCGCACGACCAGCGCGTGCGTTCCTACCGGCTGGCCAGTGAGCGCGAACGCGCCCGTCGAGTCGGTCGTCGCCGAATTGATGCCCTCGGTCACTGATACGTGCGCGTTGCCGATCGGCTTCCCGTCGATGTCGGTGACCGTTCCGGAAAGAGATGTCGTTCCCGCAGGCACGGGCGTCCCCGGGACAGTGTCGCGCACAGCTAGATCGTTCGCGGCTGCGGAGCCTGGCAGAAGAAACGTCGCCAGGCCCAGGAGCGCGTCCCCGAATTCGATCTGCACCTTGCCGGTGCTGTCCGCGCCCCGCTGCACGAAAGCCTCCGCGGTGAGCTCCGGCGGAAGCCCGCAAATCTTGTAGTAGCCCCGCGCATCGGATGCGGACTCGCGGCGACGGGGCTCGCTCCGAACGCCGGTGCGCTCACTGATCGATACATCGATCCAGTTTAGGCTGACCTGTGCCCCTGCCACGGGTTGCTCAGTCGACGCATCGAGCACCTGCCCAAACAGCGCGCGGTCTTCCTCGGCGCTACGCGCCGGACCGCACTTCGCGGTCACGATCGCGAACTGCGAGGGCACGGCCAGCGCTATGTCCACCGTGTCTCCGGCGGCGAATCGCGTCATCGGCGAGACGACCCCGAGGGAGAGCGTGTCGAGCAATGGATCGAACAGCGCCACCTGATACTCGCCCGGCGGAACGCTGTCCATGCGAAAGCGGCCGAGCGAGTCGGTGAAGGTCATGCGCGAAGGCCCCAGCAGGCCGACTGTGGCGCCGCGAAGAAAGCCGCCGCGAACGCTATCCACGACCACGCCGCGGAGCACCGCATGCCCGGCCGGCGCGGCGTTCTGCGCGGCGAGCTCGGCGCATGGCACGAGCAGAAATGCTGCAGCGACAATTTGACGTAGCATCAGATAGGGGCCCGGATCACGGTGAACTGGCAGGCTTGCAGCTCGATGGCAATGTAGGAGCGGCGACGTTCGGCGCCACAGTGATAGCGCGTCTCTGCTCGCGCGCGTTCGCGCACAGTTCACCGACCGTGCCTGCCGGCCCCTGCCATCCGCCGGCGCTGTCCTTATCGATCAGCGAATGCCTGCGGGCGATTTCGCGTCGGTACCACGCGGTCGCCAACAGCGGCACGGTCACTACGATCGCGTCTTTGCGAAAGTCCTCGACTTCTTGCGCGAACCAGAGCGGGTATGTGTCGTTGTCGCCCGCGGCAATCAGGATTCCGCGCGGCGGCACCGAGCTCAACAAGGATCGCGCGCTCGCCCGCGCCGCCATCGCTTCGGCGTCGCGATCGACCGCGCTCCAGTTAAGCACTATGGGCGAAGCCACGACCAGAATACCCGCCGCCTGGACAATGGTTCTTGCCGGCGAGCCGACCCGCACCGTTCCGGCCAGCGCGGCGGCGGCCCGCGCGGCGCCAAACCCCGCCCAGAGACCCCAGACAAGAAACGACGCCGCAAAGAAATAATCGCGCTCTCTGGCCTCCCGTGGCGCGCCCGGCGGCAGAACACCCTCCCCGAAGGAAGGACCCGCCTTGAGGTTGAGATACAGGATCACGCCGAGCGACGCGGTGGCGAACAGGACCGTGAGCGCGCGCCAGCTCCGGCGGTCGAGCCGCCGGTGAGCGTGGCTGCCGTACAACGCCAGCGCGACGAACAGGATCGTCACAGACGTGCGCGCCATCGAGGGCGGGGGCGAGGGATTCAGGCCGAGCGCGAACTGCCAGTCGGCGTACTCAAACCAGTTTCCGATCTGCAGATACAGCGGCGCCTGCCGCGCAAAGAATCCGGGATCGGCGTATTGCTCGCGCGCCAGCACGTCGATGAGGGCCGTCCAGGTCGAGGGATTCCCCTGGTTCACCCACGGATCGTGCTGCGCGCGCACGATGAGATACAGAACCACGGACGCGCCGAGCGCGGTCACTCCGGCGAGCTGCGCGACGCGGCCGACGCTGGGCATCGGGCGCGGTCGCGCAATCAACATGAGCGCGGCCGGGACCACGACGAGCGCGGCGAGGTGCAGGGCGTACGCGAGCCCACACGCGTACGCGCAAAGCACGATCCACTTCCATGAAGAAACAGATTTCGCGGCTCCCGCGCGATCCGCCGTCCACAGGATGACCGCCGAGCCGAGTAGCGCCAGCGCGTAAACCTCCGCCTCGTTGGCGTTTCGCCACACGGTCGAGGCAGCTCCCGCGCATATCGCGCCCGCGAACGCCGCGACGTTGTTCCGGGTCCACCGCGCGAGCATCGAGCCCATGAGCCCGACAGCCGCCGCGGTCGCTACCGCGGAAAGAAGGTTCACCCTAACCGCGTAATCGAGCGGCCACAGTAGCTTTGCCCAGACGTTGCCGACGATCACGTACAGCGCCGTGCCCGGCGGATGCGGAATCCCCAGCGAGTGGATCGCCGCGATGAACTCGCCGGAATCCCACCATGTGACGGAGGGGGCGAGAGTCGCGGAGTAGATCACGAGAAGGACGGCAAAAGCGGACCAACCGGCGGTGCGGGCGCGCGACATCAGCAGTTAATCGACCCGGGAAGTCGCCCGGGAACTACGCTGCGCGCTGCGTGCTGTGCAGTGCGCATCGCCATTCCTACTGACCACTCAAAACTCCCCACGCCGCGTCCAGCGCCTGGCGATGCATTCCAACCTCATGCACCCGAAACAGTCTTGCCCCCCGCACCAACGACGCGACCGCGGCGCCGACGCTCCCGGCATCCCGTTCGGCGGCCACGCTGACGCCGGTCATCTCGCCGATCACCCGCTTCCGCGACAGTCCGACCATTACTGGAAACCCCAACCCGCACACGCGGTCCAACTGGCGCAACAGGGCGAGCGAGTGCTCGCTCTTCTTTGAGAAGCCAATGCCCGGGTCGAGCACGAGGCTCCCGATCTCTATTCCGGACGCAACGGCGCGATGGACGCCTTCGCCGAGCTCCCGCATGACTTCCCCCACAGGATCCGGGCCATAGGTGGCCAGCTCGTACGACGCCATCTGGCTCACACTCCCGCGCGAATGCATGAGCACCACGCCGCATCCCGAGCGCGCGCACGTATCCGCCATCGCGGGATCGAGCCTGAGTCCCGACACATCGTTCACGATCGAAGCGCCAACCTCCAGCGCGCGAGCGGCGACCGCCGACTTAACCGTGTCCACCGAAATCACCGCGTCTGGATCCGCCGCGAGCACACCCTCGATCACGGGAATGACCCTGCGCACCTCTTCGTCCGGATCGACAGGAACGGCGCCCGGCCGCGTGGACTCCCCGCCGATATCGAGCACGTCGGCGCCCTGAGCGAGCAGCTCGAGTGCGCGGGCAATCGCACGATCCGCGGGAAACGAAACACCCCCGTCGCTGAAGCTGTCGGGGGTGACGTTGACGATCCCCATGAGGATCGGCTTTTCGATTTCGAGTGTCCGCCTGCCGATGCTCCAGCGGGGACGAGTTCTGGCGCCGGCCGCGGCCGACGCGGTCACGCCGGGGAAGGCTCCGGTCCCGCCAGGAGCGGCGGCTTGGCGGCCTTCGTCGCCGCGGTCGCCACTGGAACGGCCTTCGCCGGCGGTAGCACGGGCGGCTCGGGCGCGCGCGGCGGAAGCTGCTCGCCGCGGGCCAGCGTGAGCACTTCGTCGCCGGTGAGCGTCTCGCGCTCAAGCAGCGACGCCGCCACCGAATGCAGCAGATCGAGATTCGCGCTCAGAGTGTCCAGCGCACGCGTGTACGCCTC
>JBPCJJ010000139.1:0-23830 GCA_051005405.1 Gemmatimonadaceae bacterium
GGATCGTGAAGCAGGTCTCGGAGCAGATCAAGCGAACGTCGCCGAACGCCATCATCATCATGGTGTCGAACCCGCTCGACGTCATGTCGTGGGTGGCGAAGGAGGTCACGGGCTTCCCGCGCGAGCGTGTAATCGGCATGGCGGGTGTGCTCGACACGGCGCGCTATCGTGCATTTCTCGCCGAGGCGATGGACGTTTCCGTGCGCGACATCCAGGCGATGGTCCTTGGCGGGCACGGCGACACGATGGTGCCGCTCGTCAGCTATACGACAGTGAGTGGAATCCCGGTGCGCCAGCTACTCGCCGCGGACAAGCTCAAGGCGATCGTGGACCGCGCGCGTACCGGCGGCGCCGAGATCGTAGGCCTGCTCAAGACAGGCTCGGCTTACTACGCGCCGTCAGCGGCCGCAGTGCAGATGTGCGAGGCGATCGTGCTCGACCAGAAGCGGATCCTCCCGTGCGCGGCGTGGCTGGAGGGTGAGTACGGGATGTCGGGGCTGTTCCTTGGCGTGCCGTGCAAGCTCGGACGCCGAGGATTGGAGCAGATCATCGAGGTCGAGCTCACGGCGGACGAGAAGGCGGCCTTGGAGAAGAGTGCCGAAGCCGTGCGCGAGCCGATGGGGGCGGTAAAGCTGTAGCGCGCGCCGGATCGTCGGTGCCTGACGCCGGGGGCTAGGGGCGGCCGATGAACGTCGCGATCAAACCGACGAGCGTCGGGTCGATCGCGATGGTGGAATCGCTGTACGCCGGCATCTGCTCGAGCCTGCCTGCGGGCGACTGCTTCAGGACGTGGTTCATGCCCTGAATCAGGTTGAGCGTCGCCCTGGGTTGCCCCGCTGCAATTGCGCGCGCGTCCTCCTCCAACGCCTGAATGTCGTGCGTACCCTGTACGACCAGCAGGGGAGCGCCGAGTCGGGCAGCGGCAACGCGCGGGTCGTGCTTGAACCAGGAGATCAGGTACGGCTGCACGCTCGGACGAAACAGCGCGTATAGCACTTGGGGAACGGTGTCGAGCAGCTCGCCGCGCTCGAGTTTGTCGACCGCGGATGTGGCCTGCGCCAGGAGCGGCGGCTGAAGCTGCGCCGAAAGCTGCCGGACGATCACGTCGCCCGCGGGCGCGCCTGCGCCCGCGATCGACACGACTTTGGTCGCGGGGATGCCCGGAGCGGCCAGCATCCCGATGAGCGAGCCTTCGCTATGTCCGATGACGACCACCGAGGAGAAGCGACGGTCAGCCGCGAGCCTCCGACCCCACGCTGTCGCGTCGTCGACGAAATGATCAAACCGGAGGTCCGCCTCGCTCAGACCGGCGACGCGGCTCTGGCCGACGCCGCGCTTGTCGTACCGCAGTGAAGCGATCCCGCGCTCAACCAACGCCTCGGCCAGATAGCGCAGGGAGTTGTTCTTGCCGGCGAGGAGCGGGCTGTTGCCGTCGCGATCGGTCGGCCCGGAGCCCGCGATTATCAGCGCGACCGGCGGCCGCGCGTTGGCCGGAACGATCAAAGTTCCGTACAGCGTGACGTCGGCGGAGCGCACGGAATCCGCGAATGTGCCAGCCTGGTGCTGTGGGACGTCCGCCACGATGGTCGGGACGGGTGCGCAAGCCAGTAAGAGAGAGAGGGGTGCGAGCATGACTCCTTTTAGCATACCGCCTCCGTAGCGGAACAGGTTTTCATACCGGCTACAAACGCGGCAGCGTAACCCCCGTTTGCGACTGGTACTTCCCCTTCTTGTCCTTGTAGCTGACCTCGGGCTCCTCTTCGCCGCGGAAGAACAGAACCTGCGCGATCCCCTCGTTCGCGTAGATCTTGGCCGGCAGGGGAGTGGTATTCGAGATCTCCAGCGTCACATGCCCCTCCCACTCGGGCTCGAAAGGCGTGACGTTGGTGATGATCCCGCACCGGGCGTACGTGGACTTGCCCACCGTGATCGTCACCACATTCCTGGGAATCCGGAAATACTCCACCGACCTGGACAGGGCGAAGGAGTTGGGCGGGACGATGCAAACGTCGCCCTCGAACTCCACGAATGACTTCGGGTCGAACTTCTTCGGATCCACTATCGTGCTCAGCACATTGGTGAAGATCTTGAACTCACGGGCGACCCGCATGTCGTAGCCGTAGGAGCTCACGCCATACGAGATCACGCCCTCGCGGACCTGCCGCCCCTCGAATGGCTCGATCATGCCGTGCTCAGCTGCCATCTTCGTGATCCAGCGGTCATTCATTATGGACATTGAATCCCTGATTTCCGTATGAGGGAGGGGTAGCCGCCAGTCGCCACAATGTACCCGGGCCGAAAGCCCATCGAAAGCTTATTGCCACTGGCGTTGAAATAGCTTTTTACCCCGGATAACTTCCCCGCGTCGGCGCTCGTGAAAAATTTCACGAAGTCGCGCAACCCGTTTTCACGAGGCCGTATACCCCAGCGATGGTCAAAGCCTACATACCGGTTCTGCTGCTGCTCGGCTTCGTCGCGATGAACGCGGTGTTGATGCTCGGGCTTTCGGCGATCACGCTGCGGAGCCGGCCCACGGCGGACAAGCAGACCCCGTACGAGTCGGGCATCACTCCGCTCGGCAACGCGCGCGAGCGTTTCTCGGTCAAGTTCTACATGGTCGCGATGCTGTTCATCATCTTCGACATCGAAACCGTCTTCCTGATCCCCTGGGGCGCGCACTACAAGCAGCTCTCCTGCTCGGTCCCTCTCGTGAACGGCAGCTGCGCGGCCGGTAACGTCTCGTTCTTCGGCCTCGGCGAGATGCTTGTCTTCATGGCGATCCTGCTCGTGGGCTACGTCTATATATGGAAGAAAGGAGCGCTCCAGTGGGACTAAGCCGCCACCCGTCGCTCGCGGACACGCAGACCCTGGCCCGGCCGACGGATCGCCAGATCATCACCTTCGACCCAAAGTCGCAGGAAGGGTGGGTCGCCACGCGCCTCGACTTCCTCGTCAACTGGGGCCGCGCCAACTCCCTCTGGCCGATGCCGTTCGGAACCGCGTGCTGCGCCATCGAGTTCATGGCGACGGCGGCGAGCCATTACGATCTCGCCCGGTTCGGCATGGAGCGCATGAGCTTCTCGCCGCGACAGGCCGACGTGCTCATCTGCGCGGGACGCGTACCCTTCAAACTCGCCCCGATCATCCGTCGGATCTGGCAGCAGATGCCGCAGCCCAAGTGGTGCATCTCGATGGGAGCGTGCGCTTCGGGCGGAGGGATGTTCGACAACTACGCCGTAGTTCAGGGGATCGACACGATCATTCCCGTGGACGTGTACGTGCCCGGGTGCCCGCCGCGCCCCGAAGGACTGCTCCACGGAATTCGCATGCTGCAGGAGAAAGTCATGAACGAGCGCGCTGCAGACCGGCGGGTGCGCGACGAGATGGAGCCTGATCCCAACAGCAAGCTGTACATCCCCCCGGGCATGATCGACGAGCTCTCCGAGCCGTTCGGCAACTCCGTCCACCAGACCCGCTCGGCTCCGTGACGTCACCTTTCGCGGTGGTCACGCCGGGAAGCGCGTCCTCCGGCGCCAGTGCTCCAACTACTCCTCGGAATCTCCCGCACACAGGTGGCGAGGCGAATCCGTCCGCTGAGGCCTTGCGCGCAAAGTTCGGCGCCGCTGTCGAGCGGGTGGACATCGTTTGGGGCGAGACGACCGTGCACCTGAAGGGTGACCGCGTGCTGGAGATCGTGAGCTGGCTGCACGACGATCCCAGTCAGCAGTACGACTACCTGTCGGATGTGACCGCCGTGGAGCACCGCGACGTCGATCAGCCGCTGGAAGTCGTCTGGCACCTTCGTTCTCTCCCGTTCCGCCGGTTCCTGCGACTCAAGACCAAGATCGAGAAAGGCCAGCCTCTTGAGGTCGACAGCGTTTGGCCGGTCTACAAAGGCGCCGACTGGCTCGAGCGCGAAGCGTACGACATGTTCGGGATCAATTTCCGCGGCCATCCGGACATGCGCCGCATCCTGATGTGGGAGTCCTACAAGGAAGGGCACCCGCTTCGCAAGGATTTCCCGCTGCGCGGCAGGTTCAGCCGCTCCGAGCAGCTCCGCCAGTCGCTGGACCAGGACCCTGAAGCGCGGTACTCCATGGAGGAACTGTCGGTCGCGGACGCCATCTACGATCTGCCATCGGACATGCGCCAGCGACTCGCGGGCGGGGAAGCCACCGGCGAATGAGCACGCGCAGAACGGTGGAGTACGAGCTCTCCACGACCGGCGTCGACGCGCAGGGCCGTCCCCGGCGGGTTCCGCTCGTCACCGACGGCGGCACGGCCGTCGCGCTAGAGCCCCCTCTCGCGATGGAGCCGGAGCTCGAGGGCGAGCACATGCTCATCAACCTCGGGCCGCAGCACCCGGCTACGCACGGCGTGCTCAGGCTGGTGCTCGAGCTCGACGGCGAGACGGTGGTTCGCTGCATCCCGCACATCGGCTATCTGCACTGTGGCTTCGAGAAGATGGGCGAGTACCGGCAATACAATCAGATCATTCCCTGGACCGACCGCGAAGATTACCTCAACTCACCCGGCAACAACGTTGCGTTCGCGCTCGGCGCGGAGCGCCTGTTCGGAATCGAGATAACGGAGCGGTGCAAGGTTCTGCGGGTCATCGCCGCCGAGCTGTCGCGAATCATGTCGCACCTGGTGTGGCTGGGTACGACGTGCATCGACATCGGCGCGTTCACGCCTTTCCTGTGGAGCTTCCAGGAGCGCGAGAACATATACAAGCTCCTCGAGGACTGGATCGGCGCGCGGCTCACGACCACGCTAACGCGCGTCGGCGGAATGGGCGCGGACATCCCGTCGGGGTGGACGCAGGGGCTCAACAACTTCATCCGGACCTTCCCCAAGACGATCGACGAAGTGGACCGGATGCTCACCCGCAACGCGATCTGGGTGGGCCGCACCGTCGGTCTCGGCGTGATGTCGCCGGAGGAAGCGGTCAACTACGGACTCTCGGGGCCCATGCTGCGAGCGTCCGGCGTTGCTTATGATGTTCGACGCGACTTCCCGTACCTCGATTACGAGACCTACGACTTCGACGTGCCTGTCTCCACGCACGGGGACGTGTATGACCGCTACCTGGTTCGGATGGAGGAGATGCGCCAGTCTGTGCGGATCCTGCAGCAGGCTGTGGCGCGCCTCCCGGACGGCCCGGTCAACATCGACGATCCGCGCGTGATACTTCCGCCCAAGAACAAGGCGATGAACGAGATGGAGTCCATGATCCATCACTTCAAGGTGGTGATGGAAGGCCCGCGTCCGCCGATCGGCGAGGCGTACGTCGCCGTCGAGAGCCCGAAGGGGGAGAAGGGCTATTACATGGTCTCTGACGGAACGTCCAAGCCGGTTCGCTGGCGCATACGTCCGCCCTCGTTCGTCAACCTTTCCGCGATTCCGAAGATGGTCGAAGGCCATCTCCTTTCCGACGTCATCGCCATCAACGCCAGTATCGACATAGTCATGGGAGAGATCGACCGATGAGCCCACGCATGGCACGCACCGGCCGCGACTCGATTCACATGAGCACGACGGATTCGGTCGCTGGGTTCGAGGTGGACGAAACGCTCGGCATCGTGACGGCAGAGTGGGTGGGCGGCGTGAACCTGTTCCGTGACTTCTTCGCCGGGGTGCGCGACATCGTCGGAGGCAGGAGCGACGCGCTGGAGAGTGCGCTGCGCGATGGCCGGGATTCCTGCCTCGATGAAATTCGCGAGGAAGCGAACGCGCTCGGCGCGCACGCCGTCATCGGATTGAAGTTCGATTACTCGCCGTTCGGCAAGATGCTGCTGCTGGCCGCGTCCGGGACCGCCGTCCGCCTCATCGCAGGCCGTCCTCGATGACGCAAGCGCCCGCGCCCGCGTTTGCGATGGCGCCGGCCGGCCACGCGCCGGAGCCCCACGTGCCCATCTTCACGGGGGAGGCGAAGAAAGAGCTCGACGAGCTGCTGACGCGCTATCCGCAGAAAATGGCCGCGCTGCTCCCCGCGCTCTGGATCGTCCAGGACTCGCGCGGCTGGGTGAGCGAGGGAGCGATGGCGGAAGTCGCGGAGCTGCTCGAGCTCACGCCCGCGTACGTGAAGGGGGTGGTGACGTTCTACTACATGTACCACCAGCACCCGGTCGGAAAATACTTCATCCAGGTGTGCACGACGTCGCCGTGCGCGATCTGCGGCGCCGGGGATGTCGTGAAATCTCTGCTGAAGCACACCAACTGCGGCGAGCTCGGCACGACATCGCCTGACGGGCGGTTCACTGTGATCGAGGTGGAATGTCTCGGCGCGTGCGGCTTCGCCACGCCGATAATGGTGAACTCCGACTTCATCGAGTCCGTGACGCCCGACAACGTGTCCGAGATACTGGCGAGGTTCGAGTAATGGGTTTCCCGCACAAGCCGCACGAGCGTGAGACTCCCATTCTGTCCCAGCACTTCGGCAACGCCGAAGCCCGCTCGCTGGATGGGTGGAAGAAGCTGGGCGGTTACAAGGCGCTGGAGAAAGCGCTCGGCATGCAGCCCGCGGAGATCGTCGACGTCGTGAAGGCGTCAGGGCTTCGCGGCCGCGGGGGGGCCGGCTTTCCGACCGGGATGAAGTGGTCGTTCATGAAGCCGGGCGACGGCAAGCCGCACTACCTCTGCTGCAACGCTGACGAGTCGGAGCCCGGCACGTTCAAGGACCGTGAGATCATGCGTTGGACGCCACACGCTCTCGTGGAAGGCTGCGCGATCGGCGCGTACGCGATCGGCGCAGAGACGGCGTACATCTACATTCGCGGCGAGTTCACCGAGCCGCTGGACGAGATGAACCGCGCGGTGAAGGAAGCGTATGCCGCAGGGATCATAGGCAAGAACGCGATGGGCACCGGCAAGCGCGTGGATGTGCACGTGCACAAGGGCGCGGGCGCATACATCTGCGGAGAAGAGACCGCGCTGATGAACTCGCTCGAGGGCCGGCGCGGGAACCCTCGCATAAAGCCGCCGTTTCCGGCTGTATCGGGGCTGTTCGGCATGCCGACGACGATCAACAACGTCGAGACCCTGGTCGCGGTGAACCACATCCTCACGCGCGGAGCGGACTGGTACAAGGGGATGTCGCTGTCGAACCCCAAGAGCACCGGTACCAAGCTGTTCTCCGTGTGCGGCAACGTCGCGCGCCCCGGCAACTACGAAGTGCAGATGGGTTTTCCGTTCAGGGATTTCCTGTACGACGTGTGCGGCGGGCCGCTGGAAGGCCGGCAGTTCAAGGCGATCATTCCCGGCGGCGTCTCGGTCCCGATCCAGAACATGGAGGAAGCCGACGCGACGCTCATGGACTACGAGGGATTTGTCGAGCACGGCTCGATGCTCGGCTCCGGCGGCGTCATCGTGATCGACGACGCGCAGAACATGGTGAAAGTGATTGCGCGCATCGCCCGGTTCTTCGCGCACGAGAGCTGCGCGCAATGCACGCAGTGCCGCGAAGGCACCGCCTGGGCCACGCGGATTCTCGAGCGCATCGCCGACGGGCACGGCGCCACCGAGGACCTGGACACTCTGCTCGACATTTCCGAGGACATGACCGGGAAGACGATCTGCGTACTGAGCGACTCGTGCGCGACTCCGATCGTCTCCGGGATCCAGAAGTTCCGCGAGGAGTTCGAGGTGCTCATCAAGCAGCGCCGCTTTCACCCCGTAGCCGCGGCGGTGGCGTAATGGCTGAGCAGACGCAGGCGAAGATGGTGACGCTCACGATCGAGGGCCGAGAGGTCTCGGTGCCAGAGGGTACGTCGATTCTCGAGGCAGCCAAGCAGGTCGGCGTGCTCATTCCGCACTATTGCTATCACCCCGGGCTGCCCGTCGCCGGCGTGTGCCGGATGTGCCTCGTGGACGTAGAGAACGCGCCGAAGCTGGCGCCGTCGTGTGCGACGTCCGCCATGGACGGGCAGGTGGTGCACGTGCATTCGGAGAAGGCGCTCGACGCGCGAAAGGGCGTGCTCGAGATGCTCCTGATCAATCACCCTCTGGACTGCCCGATCTGCGACCAGTCCGGCGAGTGCGAGCTGCAGGACTATACCTTCCAGGAAGGTCGCAAGGATTCGCGGTACCAGGAGCCCAAGCGATTCAACCCCGTGGAGGACTTCGGCGGCGACGTCGTCTACGTCCCGAACCGATGCATTCTGTGCACCCGCTGCGTCCGGTTCATGGAAGACGTCGCCCACGACCCCGTGCTCAACGTGAGCGAGCGCGGCGACCGCGCGCTGATCGGGAAGTTCGAGGGCAAGGATCTCACCCATCCATGGGCGGCCAACGTCGTCGACCTCTGCCCGGTTGGCGCCCTTCTGTCAAAGGATTCGCTGAACAAGGTGCGCGCGTGGGAGCTGGACCGCACGGCGTCGGTGTGCCCGAACTGCACCCAGGGTTGCAACGTCATCGTGGAGACGCGCGACAACACTGTCGTCCGGCTCAAGCCCCGGTTCAACGAAGATGTCAACGAGTACTTCATCTGCGATTACGGCCGGCTGAACTATCGCTGGCTCAACCGGCAGGACCGGGTCAACACGCCGATGGTCCGTCGCGGAGATTCGCTCGCGCCAACCGATTGGGATAGCGCGATCGCCGCTGCGTCGACCGTGCTGAAGGGTCAGAAGGTATCCGTGATCGCGTCGCCGATGCTTTCCAACGAATCGCTCTTCCTGCTCTCGTCGCTCATCGATCGCAACGGCGGGGAAGGAAGCTTCACCGTGGAGACCGGGCCGGAAGCGCCGTTGCCCGGAGTCGAGGATCTCTCGCTCAGAGCAGACCGCGCCGCTAATGTCGTGGGCGCAGAGCGGCTCGGATTCAAGCGCGCGGCCAACGGAGCGGCGGCCACGAACGCGGGAGTCGTTGTGATCGCCGGTGACGAGCACTTCGGCCTCGATCTGTCGACGTTACCTGCGGGCGCGCGGATACTGATCATCGGCTCGGTGATCCCCGACGGGGCGCAAGGCGCCGCCGCAGTTCTTCCGATCGCGAACATGGCTGAAGAAGAGGGGACATTCACGAACATTCACGGGCGCGTGCAGCGTTTTCGGCAGGCCAAGGCGCCGCCGGGACACACGCGCTCGAGCTGGTCGGTCATCGGAGACCTTCTGCACTCGCTCGGCGATCCGGCTCAGTACTTCCTGCCGTCCGAGGTGTTCGGCGCGATGGCGAGCTCCCGCGACGGCTTCCAGGGATTGAACTACGAGCGCCTGGGATCGAGGGGGTTGCCGGTCCTGGACGGGAACGGCGCGGGAGTGCCCGCGTGATCGGACCCCTCCCGATCATGCTCCAGGTCGCGAGCAGTCAGGTGGAGGCCACCGGCACCGGGGTCTTCCTGATCTCGACGCTCGTGAAGATGCTCGTCGTGTTCACCATCTACATGGTCGGCGTCGCGATGCTCACGCTCGCCGAGCGTAAGATTTCGGCGTGGATCCAGGACCGGCACGGACCGAACCGCGTGGGCCCGTACGGCCTGCTGCAGCCGGCCGCGGACGGGCTCAAGAACATCATGAAGGAGGAGACGTACCCGGACGCCGCGTACAAGCCGCTGTTCATCCTCGCTCCTGCCATGGCGTTCATCCCCGCGCTCACGGCGTGGGCCGTGATCCCGTTCGCGTCGCCTCTGCCGACGCGCTGGGGACTGATTCCGATGGTTGTCGCGGACCTGCCCATCGGCTTCCTGTTCATCCTCGCGCTGACCTCGCTCGGCGTGTACGGGATGGTGCTCGCGGGCTGGGCATCCAACAACAAGTACTCACTACTCGGCGGACTCCGGTCCAGCGCGCAGATGGTGTCTTATGAGATCGCGATGGGGCTGTCGATCATCCCGGTCCTCTTGCTGGCGGGGAACGTGACGCTGAGCACGATCATCGATCAGCAGGCGCACGGGCTGTACAACATCCTGAACCTGACTATCGCGTTCTTCATCTTCCTGGTCGCCGCGTTCGCGGAGACCAACCGCCTGCCGTTCGACCTTCCGGAGGCCGAGTCGGAGCTGATCGCGGGATACCACACCGAGTACAGCGCGATGAAGTTTTCGTTCTTCTTCATCGCCGAGTACGCCAACATGGTTACCGCCAGCGCGCTCATGGCGGCGCTTTTCCTAGGCGGCTGGGACATTCCGATCAGCGGGTGGGAGAACGAGGCGCCGTACACCGTTCTCAAGACTTTGCTCACCGCGCTGATGTTCGCTCTTAAGGTGATGTTCTTCATCTTCGTCTTCATGTGGGTCCGCTGGACACTCCCGCGATTTCGCTACGATCAGCTCATGTCGCTCGGATGGAAGTTCATGCTCCCGCTGGCGCTCGCGTACATCGTGATCATCGCCTCCGTGACGCTCGGCCTGGACGCGTCAGGAATCGCATACGGGCCGCTGTACGGGCTGGCGCTGTTCGGGGTGAACCTCGCTCTCGTAATGCTCCTGTTCGTTATGGTCGATCACGGCCGCATCATCAGCCCGGCCTATAGCCGGCTCGATCCGCGCAAGCTCGAGAAGCTACGCGCCATGCGCCAGCGATCCGCGCTCTCGCGTCGCCCCGACGCGAGGCCGGCAGCCGCCGCCGCGAACAAGCCAACCGACTCCACCGGAGTAACTCGCTGATGGCCATCAACATTAAGGTCGTGAACCGTCCAACAGGCGATGTGAGCTACGTAAGGTCCGCGCTCAAGGGGATGGCGCTCACCTTCAAGCACATGGTGGATCCGCACAAGGTCACGATACAATATCCCGAGGAAAAGCATTCGCTCTCCGCGCGCTGGCGCGGCACGCACCGGATGCTCACGACCGAAGACGGCAAGGCGAAATGCGTCGCTTGCGGGCTCTGCCCGACGGTGTGTCCGGCTAACTGCATCAAGCTCGTGCCCGGCGAGGACGAGAACGGCAACCGCTATCCGCTCATCTTCGAGATCGACGAGTTCCGCTGCATCTTCTGCGGTTACTGCCAGGAAGTCTGCCCGGAGGAGGCAATCCATCTGGGCCGGCATTACGAGAACTCGGAGTACAGCCGGGACGGCTTCATCTATGATCTCGAGCGGCTTACGGCGCAGACCCACCCCGTGACAGAGCTGTGGGACCCGGAGGATCCGAAAGGACAATGATCGATCCGCCGTATCCTCTCTTCTATACGTTCAACTTCTACCTCTTCGGCGTGATCGCGCTGGCGTCAGCGCTGGCGTTCGTCACCCGCAAGAGTCCCGTCGCCGCCGCGCTCTGGCTGGTGAACGTGCTGTTCGCGCTGGCCGCGCTGTACGTGATGCTCGACGCGCACTTCATCGCCGCGATCCAGGTACTGGTATATGCTGGCGCGATCATGGTCGTGTTTTTGTTCGTGATAATGCTGCTGAACCTTGGTCATCCCTCCGAGTTCGCGGACATCCGAGGCAAGTGGGGGAAGGCGGCAGCGGTAGTCCTGGGCGTAATACTGCTCGCTCAGATCGCGATAGTGAGCGGTGCGAGCATCGAGCCCGAGTGGATCATGCCGCGCGGAGAGATGGAGCGGCTGCTGGCGGAGAAGGGCGCGGTCGGCGTCGTGGCGGATCCGCTGTTCACGCACTACCTGCTCGCTTTCGAGCTGACAAGCATTCTGCTGCTCATTGCGATCGTTGGAGCGGTTACGCTCGGCCGGCGATCGGACGCAGCCGACGCAGCGGACGCGCCGATCGGGGAGGGAAGCATTAATGCTGGCTGAAGCCCTGGCGCTCTCGGCGGCGCTGTTCACGATCGGCGTCGTCGGCGTGCTGATTCGCCGCAACGCCATCATCATCTTCATGTGCGTCGAGCTGATGCTCAACGCCGTGAATCTCAGCTTCGTCGCCCTGTCGCGGTACTACGGCGCAGACGGCCAGGTCTTCGTCTTCTTCGTCATGACCGTCGCGGCCGCCGAGGCCGCCGTTGGCCTGGCGATCATCATCTCGATTTTCCGGCACCGGCAGACGGTGAACCTGCAGAACATCAATCTCCTCCGCGGATGACGCCGCACCCGTTGACGGGAACTGTGGCCGATTGGCTCTGGCTGGTGCCGATGTTGCCGCTGCTGGGCTTCGTAATCAATGGCGGGCTGTCACTTTTCGCCGTCGCGCGTACGGGGCCCGCGGACCCGGACGCCGGCCACGGGGACGCGACTTCGCCGCACGCGTCACCGAATGATTCGACGAGCGGAGCCCATGGAAACGATCATCATCCCGTAGCTCGCCACCGATTTACCGGAATCGTGAGCGTGGTAGGGCCGCTGATGATGGCGCTCTCGTTCGCGCTGACGGCCGCGATCTTCTTTGCGATGCGCTCGGCGCACGCAACGGAACCGTTCATCCAGCGGTACTTCACGTGGATGATCACCGGCGAGCTCAACGTCGCCGCGGCGTTTCAGCTCGACCAACTTGCGATCGTAATGATGCTGGTGATCACGGGTGTCGGCACTCTGATCCACGTTTTCAGCGTCGGCTACATGCGCGAGGACCCGGGCTATCCGAGGTACTTCGCATACCTCAACCTGTTCGTCTTTTTCATGCTCGTGCTGGTCATGGCCGCGAACTATCCGGTCATGTTCATCGGCTGGGAAGGAGTCGGCTTGTGCTCCTACCTGCTCATCGGCTTCTGGTTTTCCGAGAAGGCGAACGCGGACGCGGGAAAGAAGGCCTTCATCGTCAACCGGATCGGCGATTTCGGATTCCTCGTCGCGCTGATGCTGCTGTTCGCGCATTTCGGCACGATGGACTTCCAGGGTGTGGCGGCTGGGGCGCCGCTGCTGTCGACCGGGATCGTGACCGCGATCTGTCTTTTTCTGTTTCTGGGCTGCGTGGGCAAGAGCGCGCAGATTCCGCTGTACGTCTGGCTGCCTGACGCCATGGCTGGGCCGACACCGGTCTCCGCGCTCATCCACGCGGCCACGATGGTCACTGCGGGCGTTTACCTGGTCGCAAGAAGCTCGTTTCTTTTCTCCCTGGCGCCCGTCGCTGGCCTCACCGTGGCGCTGACAGGCGCGGTTACGGCTCTTTTTGCGGCGACGATCGGCCTCAAGCAGTGGGATATCAAGAAGATCCTGGCTTACTCCACCGTTTCGCAGCTCGGGTTCATGTTCATGGCTGTCGGCGTCGGCTCGTACGTCGCCGGCATCTTCCACCTGGCGACGCATGCGTTTTTCAAGGCGCTGCTTTTCCTCGGGTCTGGCTCGGTCATCTACGCGATGCACGCGGCGTATCACAAGACAGGAAGCCACGACGATGCGCAGGACGTCCGCAACATGGGCGGCCTCCGAAGTTTCATGCCCGTCACGTGGGTGCTCATGTGGATCGCGACGCTGGCAATCGCGGGAATCCCACCGTTCGCCGGATTCTTCTCAAAGGATGAGATACTCGCCGGCGTGTACGCCCGCGCGCACGGCTCGACACTGGCGGACGCGAACTGGCTCGGTATTCCGGGCTCTACGGTTCTTTACTTCATCTACTTCGTCGGAATTGTCACGGCGCTGCTTACCGCGATCTACATGACCCGGATGATGCTGTACACCTTCCACGGTCCGAACCGCACGGGCGAAGCAGAGCGAGGCGCGCTGAGGGAAGCGCCGTGGGTAATGACCGGCCCGCTCGTGGTCCTCGGCGTGCTGAGCGCTTTCGGCGGGTGGCTGAACCTGCCAAAGGTGTTCACTGATTTTCTCCCGGTCGGCCCGACCTTCGCTCTCGAGCACTGGCTGGATCCCGTGGTGGGCGAGCAGCAGCGCGCGGTGACTCACGGCGAAGCTGTGCACCTGTCGCACGGCACCGAGTTGCTTCTCATCGGCGCCGCCACAGCCATCGCGATCATCGGGATCGCGGTCGCCTGGCGCATGCTCAGGCCGGAGAAGCTCGTCCCCAAGAAAGACGCGCCCGCCGAGGAAGGGTTCGAGCGGGTACTCGTGGAGAAGTACTACGTGGACGAAGGTTACGACCGCGCCGTGGTCCAGCCGCTGTACCACGGGTCGCGCGTCGGGCTCTGGCGCGGGATCGACGCCGGGCTCATCGATGGCTTGTTCGTGAACGGTAGTGCGTGGCTCGCCCGCACGTTCGGCTGGCTTGGCTCGACAGTGCAGACAGGCGCGGTGGGCACGTACGCATGGGTTCTCGTGCTCGGCGTGGTGGCCGTGATCGGAGTGTTCACGCTCAAATGATGCGATTCCTGGCGTCCATCGGCTATGCGAGCTGGGTGCTTCCTGCGCTACTGCTGATTCCGCTGGCCGGAGCGGCGGTTCTTCTTCTGCTCGCGAGCAGAGGTAACGGGGACGAGCCCGGCCCCGCCCGCACCGCGCGGATGATCGCGTTCTTCACGCTGCTGGCGGAGTTCATCGTTTCGGCCGGGCTGTGGTGGTCGTTCGAGAGCGGCGCCGGCTGGCACGGCTCGATGGATCTGGCGTGGATTCCGACGTGGGGCGTCCGATTCTCGATCGGCCTCGACGGCTTCGCGCTGATGATGGTTCTGCTGACGACCTTCCTCATGCCGCTCACCGTGCTCGGCGGCTGGACGAGCGTACGCACCAAGGTTCACAGCTATCTGATTCTCCTGCTGGTCATGACGACCGGGATGCTGGGAGTCTTCCTCGCGCGGGATCTCTTCCTGTTCTACGTGATGTGGGAAGTGATGCTCGTTCCCATGTACTTCATCATAGGCATCTGGGGTGGCGAGCGGCGCATCTACGCGAGCCTCAAGTTCTTCATATACACGATGGTCGGGTCGATCCTGATGCTCGTCGGGATTATCTATCTCGGCATCGAGGCGGGCAGCCCCATTACCGGCTCGCCAGACTTCAGCTACGAGGCCGCGCTCGGGCTGTCGCTGTCGCCCAAAGCATCTTTCTGGCTGTTCGGGGCCTTCTTCCTCGCCTTCGCGGTGAAGGTTCCGATGTTCCCGTTCCATACCTGGCTGCCGGACGCTCACGTCGAAGCGCCGACCGCAGGATCAGTGATCCTCGCCAGCATCATGCTCAAGATGGGGACGTTCGGATTCCTCAGATTTGCGCTGCCGCTGTTTCCGGGCGCCGCGATGGATCCGACGGTGCGGACGATCGTGCTGGCGCTCGCCGTGATCGCGATCATTTATGGCGCGCTCGTCGCCCTCGTGCAGCCCGACTTCAAGAAGCTCGTGGCGTACTCGTCGGTCAGCCACATGGGCTTCGTGGTGCTCGGGATATTCGCGCTGACAGTCGAAAGCGTGCAGGGCGCGCTCATGGTCATGATCAATCACGGCATCTCGACCGGCGCGCTCTTCTTCCTGGTCGGGATGATCTACGAGCGCAGGCATTCGCGTCTCATCGACTCGTACGGTGGGATAGCGCGCGTCGTACCGATGTTCGCCGTCGCTCTGACGCTGGTTGCCCTGAGCAGCATTGCTCTGCCAGGCACCAACGGCTTCATCGGGGAGTTTTTGGTTCTCATCGGAGCGTTCAAGACCTTCCCGGTGTTCACGACGCTCGCGGCGACGGGGGTTATTTTCGCCGCTGCGTACATGTTGTGGGCGCTGCAGCGAATCCTGTTCAACAAGCTCGACAAGGACGAGAACCGCCACCTGGCGGACCTCAACTGGCGAGAGATCGGCCTGCTGACTCCGCTCATTGCCGTCATCATCTGGCTCGGCGTTTATCCCGCGCCCGTCCTCAGGCGCATGGAAGCCGCGGCCCATAATTTCGTGCAGCGCGTGGAGAGCGGGCCTTCGACCCGGTTCACGCGGCCGGGAAGGATACCGTGATGCAGCTCGATCTCGCGCTCCCGTCCAACCTTACCGCCGCGCTGGCTCCCGACCTCTTTCTCATGGTCGGAGCGATGGCTCTGCTCCTGTACTCCGCCTGGGGCCGCGAGAGCGCCGTGCGCCAGCGCGCCGTGGGCACCGCCAGCCTGATCCTGTGCGTGGTCGTCGCCGGCATGGTCGTTTACTTCATGCGAGCAGGGGGCACCGTCGGGCCCGGTCCAATCGCCATGGACGATTTCCGCTGGGCCGCCGATCTGCTGCTTCTGCTCGCGACGTTCGCCACGATCGCGCTCTCGATGGACTACAACGAGCGGGAGCGGATCACGGCTGCCGAGTCGCACGTCCTGCTGCTGCTGGCGACATCGGGGATGATGGTGCTCGTCTCGGCGCGCGATCTGATCATCGTGTTCCTCGGCATCGAGATAATGTCGGTCGCGGTCTATGTGCTGGCTGGCATGAATCGGCGGAGCGACAAGGCCGCCGAAGGCGCTCTCAAGTACTTCCTGCTCGGCGCATTCTCGACCTGCTTCCTGCTGTACGGGATCGCCCTCGTGTACGGAGCGACTGGCAGCACCAACCTCGCCACGATCGGAGAGCGCGTCAGCCAGGCGGGGCCGGCCAGTCCGCTGCTACTAATAGGCATGGCGCTGCTCGTGGTCGGCTTCGGCTTCAAGGTTGCCGCCGTGCCGTTCCACATGTGGGCGCCCGACGTTTATGAAGGCGCGCCTACGCCGATCACCGCGTACATGGCCACCGCCGTCAAGGCGGCGGCTTTCGCGAGCTTCCTCCGGGTCTGGATGGAGGCGTTCCCGAACGTGTTCGTCGAGTGGCACTACGCGCTGTGGTGGGTAGCGGCGGTGACGATGTTCGTCGGCAATCTTGTCGCGCTTGCGCAGAAGAACATCAAGCGGATGCTGGCGTACTCCAGCATCGCGCACGCGGGCTACATCCTTGTGGCGGTGCTCGCGCGCGGCAATCTCGGAAGCTCGGCGTTTCTCTTCTACATCTTCGCGTACACGCTCGCGACGTTCGGGGCGTTCGCCGTAGTCGTCGTGCTTTCCGGCAAGGGAGACCGTTACCTCAGGATCGACGACTACGCCGGGCTCTGGACAGTGCGCCCGTGGCTTGCGGGCAGCATGGCGGTGTTCATGCTCGCCCTCCTCGGCTTCCCAATCTTCGGTGGCATCGGATTCTTCGCGAAGTGGTACATGCTCCAGGCAGCGCTCGACTCGATCACGCCATTGACGAATCTCGCCGTCCTGCTGGTGATCACGACCGTCATCTCAGCCGGCTACTACCTGTACGTCGTGATGGTGATGTTCATGCGGCCCGTGTCGCGGCAGTATGGCGAGCCGCAGCCCACCGGACGGCTAACCCAGTGGGTAATAGCCGCCGCCGCCGTGCTCATCCTCGCCTTGGGCATCTTCCCGGAGCCGGTCGTGCGGCTGACGCGCACCAGCACCATCGCGCCGGCGACCCGGTGAATATTTCACGCACGATATTCCGTGAGTATGACATCCGCGGAATCGCCGGCACCGATCTCACCCGGGAGACGGCACGACTCATCGGGCTCGGCTACGCGGCATACCTGCACGAGCAGGGCGAGCAGGGGGCCATAGCGGTAGGACGCGACAACAGGCCGAGCGGGGCAGGGCTCCGGGACGGGCTGGTCGAGGGCTTGAGGGAATCCGGGCTCGACGTGGTCGACATCGGCGTAGTTCCGACGCCTGTCACCTACTGGGCGCAGCACAAACTCGACGTGGTAGGCGGCATCCAGATAACCGGCTCGCACAATCCCGCCGAGTACAACGGGTTCAAGCTCGGCCTCCGCAAGAGCTCGATTTACGGCCAGCAGATCCAGCGGATGTATGAGCTGATCGCTGCCGGAAAGTTTCCCAAGGGTCAGGGCTCGCTCCGCGACGAGCCCCTGATCGACCGGTACGTCGAAGACATCGTCGGGCGCATCGGCCCGCTCAAGCGGAAGGTGCGCGTAGTCGCCGACTGCGGCAACGGCGCGGGAGCCCTCGTCGTGCCGCAGATGCTCGAGCGAATGGGACTCGACGCGGACCTGCTTTTCTGCGAGAGCGACGGGACGTTCCCTAATCATCACCCCGACCCCACGGTCGTCGAAAACCTTCAGGACCTCATCGCCGCGGTAAAGGCGAACAAGGCCGATCTGGGCATCGCGCTCGACGGGGACGCCGACCGGATCGGCGTCATAGACAACACCGGCGACATCATCTGGGGCGATTACCTCCTCATCCTTTACGCTCGCGACGTGCTTGCGCGCACCGGCCCGGGCCAATCGATCGTATTCGACGTGAAGTGCTCGCAGGCGCTCCCTGATGCAATCAAGAAAGCCGGAGGGATTCCGGTAATGTCGCGGACCGGGCACTCGCTCGTCGAGGAGAAGATGCACGAGACTCACGCGCCCATAGGCGGTGAGATGTCCGGGCACATGTTCTTCGCCGAGGGTTTCTACGGATTCGACGACGCGTTGTACGGTGCCGCCAGGCTCATCAGGATCGTGGCCGATTCAGGCAAGTCCGTGCGTGAGCTGCTGGCCGACGTCCCACGGTTCGTTTCCACGCCGGAGATCCGGGTTCACTGCGACGACGACAAGAAGTTCGGGATCGTGGCGGAGGCGGTGCGGCATTTCGGCGCCAAATACGAGACCATCGACATCGACGGCGTGCGCGTCCAGTTCGAACACGGCTGGGGGCTGATTCGCGCGTCCAACACGCAGCCGGTCATGGTGATGCGCTTCGAAGCGACAACCGAGGAGCATCTCGCCGCCATTCGCGGAGAGATCGAGGGTTGGCTTGCCGCAAAGGGGGTCGTAGTCTAGGGCGATGCGCAAGCGACGCCTGGCCATCGTGATTGCCGTCGGCGCGATCCTTCTTCTGCTGGGTCGCGCCTTCGTATTTCTCTACACGGATTTTGTGTGGTACCACTCGCTCGGCGCCGCGCCCGTGTGGAAGGAGAAGGTGTTCGATCAGGTGATGCTGACGGTGGGCGGGGCCACTGCGGCATTTCTGTTCGCGTTCGGAAATCTGGCGGCGGTTCGCCGTTCGATCGTTTCGCTCGTTCTTCCCAGGCGCATCGCGAACGTGGAGTTCGGCGAAGCCGTGCCGGTGAGGCTGCTGGATGCCGCGGCCGTCGGAATCGCCGCTCTGATCGGATTGGCAACTACCGCCGCGCTCCCGTCCTGGATCGATGTCGCACGGTTGCGCACGGGCGCGCGGTTCGGCGAAAGCGATCCGTATCATCAGCTCGACCTCGCCTTCTACACGTCGTGGCTGCCCCTGGAGATCGGGATGCACGCGTGGTCGATCGTGGTCGTGTCCACGGTCGCCATCGTCGTCATCGGCCTGTACGCACTCACGCCAAGCCTGCGATGGGCCGATGGGGCGCCGCGCGTCTCGGGGTACGTTCGCCGCCATCTGGGCGTGCTCGGCGGGGTGATCCTCTTGTTGATCGCGTGGAGGCTTCGCCTGGAGTCTTTCACGCTGCTATCTGATGGCAGCGGTGAGGCGGGCGCTTTCACTTCGATAGACGATCGGTTCGTCCTCCCCTGGTACGTGGGATTGGTGGTCATCGCGGTCGCGGCCGCAGCAGTCGTCGGCTGGAGCACCTGGACCGGACAGCTCACGATCGCGTTCGCGATCCTGACTCTTGTGCTGGTCCTCGTCGTCGGCGTGCAGCTCTGGCGCCCTATTGCCGTAGGACGCGCTGTCGCCGACACAGCGTACACGAGCACGCGGAACGCGTACACCTCACGGGCATTCGAATCCGGTGGCACGGACACATCTGCGGCGTCGCCGCGCGAACCGAGCGATTCGCTTTTCGGAGACCAAGGCCGATCGGTATCTGCGGCGGAATCACGCGCGCTGGTCGCGCCCGGGGCGAGCGGATACATGGTAGTGTCGGGGATTGGGCGTGGGATCGTCGCCCCGTCGCTCACATCATTGTTCTCGCGGGTCGCGCACGCCTGGCGCGAGCAGGACGGGCGGGTGCTCAGCCTCGACATGCCGTCCGATCCCCGCATCGTCCGGGTGCGCGACCTGTACGATCGCGTGCACCGGCTCGCGCCTGTGCTCGAAGTACCGGAGGCTCATCGGGCGTTGTTCCACATGGACACGTTGTACTGGGTCGTTCCCGTGTACTCCGTGTCCAGCTTGTATCCGCTCGCCGAGCGGCGGTTGATTGGAGATACGACACGCACGTATTTCCGCGAGGCTGCGCGCGCCTACGTCCATTCTGTGACCGGGCGGGTGCTGTTCGTCCCGACGGAAGCAGGCGAGCCGCTCACGAACGCCTGGCGCCGCCGGTTTTCCTCCGTGTTTCGATCCCGCGCGCAGATGGCGCCATGGATCAGCGAGCTTACTCCGCTACCGCGAAGGATCGTCCCGTCACCCGCTGAAGCAGGCGACGACCAGCTCCGCGGAACGGTAAGCCGGCTCTATCTGCGGATGCAGGAGGCGCTGACCATGTCCGACCTGGCGGCGTTCGGCCACGCCTTCGATTCACTGGGCATACTCTTGCGTGACAGGCCGCGATGAGCCCAAAGGAAAATCGAACCGCCGTAATCGCGCTCGGAGGCAATGCGCTTTCGCCACCGGGGGAACGCGCCACGATCGCGGACCAGTTCCGCCACACCCGCGCGAGCCTCGCGTCGATCGTCGATCTCGCGATCGAGGGGTGGAAGCTGTGCATCGTTCACGGCAACGGGCCGCAGGTGGGCGATGAGCTGGTGCGCAACGAAGTCGCGCGCGCGGAGGTCGAGCCGCTGCCGTTGGGCGTGCTCGTGGCCAGCACTGCTGGATGGATCGGCTACATGATCCAGCAGTCCCTCGAGAACGCGCTTAGGCGAGCCGGCAGTAAGCGCGACGTCGTCAGCCTGATCACCCAGGTCGAGGTCAACCCCGACGATCCTGCAATGTCGAGTCCCACGAAGTTCATAGGGCACGATCTTCCGGAAGCAAGCGCGCGCGCCCTGAAGGCCGACGGTCAGTCGGTGAAGGAAGTAGAAGGCCGGTGGCGCCGGGTCGTCGGGAGCCCGTCGCCGACAGCGATCCACGAGATCGGAGTGATCCGGCTGCTGGTGGAGCGCGGCACGGTAGTTGTCGCATGCGGAGGCGGCGGGGTTCCCGTCTATCGGGACGGCAAGCTTGGGCTCGAGGGCCTCGATGCTGTGGTGGACAAGGACCTGGCCGCCGCGGTGCTGGCACGCGGGCTCGGCGCGGAGCTGTTCATGATCCTCACCAATGTCGATGCGGTTTATTCCGGCTACGGCACGGACCGGCAGCAATCGTTCGCGAAGCTGACCCTGGCTGACGCCGAGCGACTGGACGCGGCCGGGGCGTTTGGGGAAGGAAGTATGGCGCCGAAGGTGCGCGCCGCTGTTGATTACGTCCGTCACACCAAGGGGCGGGCGATCATTGCCGATCTGGCGCGAGGGCGCGATGCAGTGCGCGGCGCGGCCGGCACGACCATTCTACCATGACGGGACAGTGAACATTCACGAATATCAGGCCAAGGAAATCTTTCGCGCGCACGGGGTTCCGATCCCCGAGGGCGACATTGCTACGACGCCGGAGCAGGCCGAGGCCCTCGCGAAGAAGTACGGGGGCACGGTAGTCATCAAGGCGCAGGTGCACGCGGGCGGTCGCGGTAAGGCGGGCGGAGTGAAGCTGGCCAGGAGTCCGAAGGAAGCGCGCGAGATCGCGGAGAAGATTCTCTCGCTGACGATCAAGGATCTCCCAGTCCAGAAAGTCCTCGTCACGCCGGCGGCCGATATCGCCACCGAGGCGTACGTTGGTGTGATCATCGACCGTGCGTCCAAGCGTGCCACGTTCATGGTCAGTCCCGCGGGCGGCATCGACATCGAGGAAGTCGCTGCCAAGACGCCGGAGAAGCTCCGCAAGCTTGCTGTTGATCCGAGGTACGGGCTCCAGCCGTATGAGGCGATGGAGCTCGCGTTCTTCCTGTACGACGACGTGAAGCAGGTTCGCGCGGCGGCGAAGATCATCCAGCAGCTCTACGCGGCTTTCGTAGCGAGCGGAGCGTCGCTCGCCGAAATCAATCCGCTCGTGACTACGCCTGACGGGACCGTCCTCGCGCTGGACGCGAAGATGGTAATCGACGACAACGAGCTCGACAGGCGCGACGATCTGGAAGCGCTGCGCGATGAAAGCGCTGAGGCGCCGAGTGAAGTCGAAGCGCGCAACGCCAACCTCACCTTCATCAAGCTCGAAGGCAACGTGGGCTGCATCGTGAACGGAGCCGGGCTCGCGATGGCGACGATGGACCTCGTGAAATATTACGGCGGCGAGCCCGCCAACTTCCTCGATATCGGCGGGTCATCGAACCCCGAGAAGGTGGTCGCCGCACTCAAGATCATCACTTCCGATCCGAGCGTGAAGGCGATTCTGTTCAACATCTTCGGCGGGATCACGCGCACGGACGACGTGGCCAACGGCATCGTGACCGCTACGAAGAACTCGCCATTGAAGGTGCCGATCGTCATCAGGCTCACAGGGACCAACGAGGAGATCGCGGTGAAGATCCTGGAGGAGAACGGCTTCACCGCGCTGACCGACATGGACGAGGCGGTGCAGCGCGCCGTGCAGCTCGCGACGGGCAAGGGGAGGGAGGCCGCATGAGCATCTTCATAGACAGCGGCACTCGCCTGATCGTCCAGGGAATCACCGGCCGCGACGGCTCGTTCCATACGAAGCAGATGATGGAGTACGGCACCACCGTCGTCGGGGGCGTAACGCCGGGGAAGGGCGGCCAGAAGTTCGAGGGTACAGTGCCGATCTTCAACACTGTTGCGGAAGCGGTCAAGGCGACCAGCGCGAACACGACCGTGATCTACGTACCGCCGCCGTTCGCGGCCGACGCGATCATGGAAGCGGCCGATGCCGGTATTTCCCTGATCGTCGCTATCACGGAAGGCGTGCCCGTGATGGACATGACGCGCGTGTATCCGTTCGTTCGCGAGCGGGGCGCCCGCCTGCTCGGCCCCAACTGCCCGGGCCTCATCTCTCCCGGCAAATCCAAGGTCGGCATCATACCCGGCCGCATCTGCACGCCGGGGTCGATCGGACTGGTGAGCAGGTCTGGAACGCTCACATATGAAGTCGTCTACCAGATGACCCGCGCAGGACTCGGCCAGACGACTTGCGTTGGCATCGGTGGCGATCCGATCAACGGCACCAACTTCATCGATTGTCTCGCCGCCTTCCAAGCGGACGAAGACACTACATCGGTGGTGATCATTGGCGAGATCGGTGGAACGGACGAGCAGGAGGCCGCGCGGTTCGTGAAGGAGAACATGACCAAGCCCGTGGTGGGCTTCATCGCCGGGCAGACCGCGCCCCCGGGGCGGCGCATGGGTCATGCCGGTGCCATCATCTCCGGATCAGCGGGGACTGCCGCCGAGAAGATTCAGGCGTTCGAGGACAACGGGATCGCGGTGGCGAAGCGGCCGATCGACGTAGTGGGGCTGCTCAAGGCGCGGATGTAAAGACCAGCGCGGACGTAAAACGGGTTCTCACGAATGCAATTCCGATCGCTGCCCTGTTATCCGTGCCCGCACAACGCATCATGTTGTGCGTATGGCACGACCGTATCCGAGGAAGAGGGAGCGGCGATCGCGGCCAACCACGGGCCGGACGTCGTTTACCGGACTCGCTGGGGTGAGCTCCGGACGCGAGTGCGCGGGCGCCGCTGCGTGCTCTTGCAAGACGGGGCGTGCACCATTCACGACAAGGAATATTACCCGCGGCAGTGCAGGGGATTTCCGTGGACGGATGGCGCTGGGGCGCCGTACGAGTACGACGTCACGATCTGCGGCGCACTGGCAGCCGAGTCGGGCCTGGTGGAGATGCAGCGCGCGATACAAACAGCCGAGCGCCGATAAATCCGGCCGCCGACGGCCATTGGCGTTCTTAGGTTCGATCGGCGGCGGGGTCTTCGGAGACAGCTTGCGGAAGCCCGTGCTCGGCGAAGAAGCGCGTCATGAAGCGCTGTCCCTCGCCCACCCGTGCGATCTCGATCGCAACGGCGTCAACGGATTGCTCGATGCTCGTCAAGCGGTCGCTATAGTCG